>JAVBSH010000198.1:0-36172 GCA_031547085.1 Bacteroidales bacterium | reverse complement strand
TTCAGATGCCTTTCACATTCTTTTGCGAACTTCTCGCTATGGCAGATCAGGCATATCCCGCTGTTGGGATCATGTTCCGCCTGGCCAAGAAGGTCACACGCTACTATGGAAGGATCGGCTGAATCGTCGGCTATAACGAGTATTTCGGTAGGCCCTGCCAGCAAATCGATACCACACCTTCCGAAAAGCTGCCTTTTTGCTTCGGCGACAAATTTGTTACCTGCTCCGCAAAGGACATCCGCGGGTTTCACAACGCCCATGCCAAATGCCATCAAAGCAAACGCAGGAACACCCCCTACAATGAAGATACGGTCTGCGCCCGCTTTCTTCATTGCGTTGATTGTCGCCGGGTAATAACCTTCACCCCTTACAGGAGGTGTACATGCATATATATTTTTCACACCCGCAACTTTGGCAGGTATAATACTCATCTGCGCCGAACCAAACATCGGGTACCTGCCACCGGGAATGTAGCTCCCCACGGTATTGACCGGTATGTTTTTGTGTCCGAGAATCACGCCTTCCCGTATCCGTGTCTCCAGGGGAAGGATGGTTTTAAACTGTTCCTTTGCGAAATCCCTCACATTATTCTGGCAAAAATCAGTATCGGAAATGATCTGCTTATCAAGGCCTGCAATGGCTTTATCGATCTGAGCGGACGAGAGTTCGAAATCCTCCGGCGCCCAATCGTCAAATTTCTTGCTGTATTCCCTCACAGCATCCATCCCATTTTTTTCAAGCTTAATCAGCATTTCAGACACAACCTTAGCGGTTTCAGGATCATTCTCAAATAACCTGTGACCTCCGTTTTTGTATATTATCATAAAAACCTCCTAATAATTATTATTAAAATTTATGTACTTTATTTTTAAGACTTACCTATTTTAATTCTTTATCGATTCTTAATATTGCGTAAGCTGCTGCAGTTTTTACATCATTCTCCTGATGTAAGAGAAATGGCGCCAATATGTTCATATCCTCCTTTTTCCCTTTACGGGCAAGGGACAAGCATAATTGATAAAGGCTTGATTTATCAGAAGCAGTGCATTCCAACATCATCGCTTTGATTCTTTGTAAGGATGCAGGTTGTACCGAATCCACTGTTGATTTTGAAAATGCCGCCGCTAAAAGTTGTAGTTGCACAGGTGTAGCCGGCTCAGATATGGCCAGGTTCCTGACAATTTCCCATTCCTTGTTGTTGAACCGGATGGCCATGTCTTCGCAAAGAACATATGCTGCCAATTGTCGGACAGAAGCAACTTCCCCGGATTGAATGATTTGAAACAGATGATCTTTCAGTCCGTCAATACCATTTTCTTTTTGAGGGGCGATCCACCATTGTGTATAAAAACTTAACCGTTGATCAGGCGCTCCTAATGCTGACCTGATGATTGCCGAATCCGTATTCTTGCCTGCTATTTTCAATTTGGCTAAGGTTTCTACTGCATGTACCCGGTCGGGTGACGTTGAATGTACAAATGCTCGATAAATGCTATCCTGCCATGCTTGTTTTTCATCTTTTCCGGCACATCTATATAAAACCCTCCATATACCAATCCTATATTCAGGAATATGGCTGTTCTTATCTGATTCGGACAGGAATACATGAAGCACTTTACTGGTATCCCCCAGCTCAATAAGAAACTCTGCTGCATGAACCTTTTCCCACGCCTTTCCGGTAGTCAAAATGGTTTCCAACACCTCTACAGATTGCTGTTCCAGCGTACCAGAGGCGGTTTTGGTGCTGTTTCTACACGAAAAGAAAAGCAGGACAGGTATTGTGATTAAAAAACAAATTTTCATTATGGAACGGATAGCGGCCAAACCTGTAAATATTACCTGATTTCGATGATTGTCCCGGCAATATGCCTGACACCGTCATTCAGGTTATAATAATAGGTTACTAATACTTTATGGTTATCCAACAAGACAGGCCAGGAATAACCAATATCATGACTTCCTCCATCATCCCGCAAAACAAATTCTTCTGATGATGCGAAATCAGTACATTCGGCATTCAGTATTCTTGCACGAATGCCATAAGGTTTATGCCGGTAGCCATAAGTCAACAACACGTTGTTATCCGGCAAGCGTAAAGCATTTAACGGATGCCCCTGAAATCCCATCGATTCCCACGTGAATGATTTTCCGCCATCCGTCGAACGGGCGATACAAGCCTGATCATCGAAGTTGGCTGTTCGCAGAAATGCGACGATATCACCATCCGGCGTTTCATACATGGAGGTCTCATTGAAGGCGGCCAGGGTGTCTTTAGCAATCGGACAACTATATTTCCATGTGATGCCTTTATCGTCCGATGTCATCAGGTGAACTCCCGTGCGCCGCGAAGAATCCGGCGCCGCAACCGCCCAGAAGATCCGACCGCTTTTCCCTTCGCACATGGCCCCGCGATTATATGCCGGCATGGCTTTTCCTAATATATTGGTACGGGGATCCGTCGGAACATTTGGCGGATAGACCGGGCTTTCCCAGATTTTCCCGCCATCGGTCGACCGTACAATATATCCGCCCAGGAACACTGAGCTACTTTGCCAGGACATAGGTTTACCGGTGCTTTCCGGTTTCATCATCGCCCAACCGTAGCTTGCACACAACAATGTGCCATCGCGAAGTTGTAGCAGGCAGGGATCCTGTGATCCGCCAAAGGGGTGGGCATAGATCAGCCCCGGTTCTTGGGTCCAGTTTCCGGCATCGCGCGAGCGAACCATTACCAGGTAGCTGTTGGGGTCGACATGGGTGTATCCTATTTCCCCAAAGTTCCTCCGGTTGGGCGCCCGCCGGAAAGCAACCAGCAATTCCCCGTCCGGATGTTTCACCACAGAGGGAAAAGTAGAGTAGAAGGCCGAATCCTTATAAATAATAACGTCTTTTATTTTGTTGATCTGCGGTTTGCTACCGGATGACTGCTGTTCCCGGACATTACTTCCACAGCTCATCAGGATGACTGCCAGGATGGCTGGCAAAATGAATATTCTTACACTGGTTCTAATGGTCATCATGTTTTAATGTGTGATTGTGATCAGTCAGTTGATTCAATTTTATAGATATCGCTTTTGAATGCACCTTTCAATGGAAACCGGATGCCAACTTCCATCAGGTATTTTCCGGAGTATGCGCCATTAATCTTATCAAACTTGTATTTCGTTTCGGGCTCCAATCCGCGTAGTTTAACCAAAGGCGACTGCTGATTTTCGGGTATCGAATTTTCAGGATATTCCGCCAGGCGATAATTAAAAACGACCGATTTCTTTTTATTTTTTGATACATATTGTATGATGCTCCGGTTGGCCTCAAAGGGTGATATGATCCTGAAAACATCACCTTTTTGTGTGGTTTCCCGGATTTCCTTGTATAAGGCGATTTTGTCTTTTGCTAATTTTCTGTCTTCATCAGTCCATTTGATGAGATCATTCCCTACACCCAAAACCCCGGCCATACTTACATCGAATTTGTATGCCAGTGAGGGGTCCTGTTGGTGCCAGTCTTCCTTTGTTACCCACGAAATCATTGTGTTGGCCGGGAATAACGTTAGATAGGAGTCGTGCAGAAAGATGCGTTCGGTTGGGTCGGAGTTGTCACTTACCCAATTGAAATCGAAGGAACGCGCCATCCCCAGGTCTATCCTGCCGCCGCCACTGGAACAGTTCTCAAACCATACATCCGGAAAGTCCGCACGCAAGGTATTTACCAAACGGTACAGGTTTTCCATGTACCGGATACGCACAGCCCGCTGTTCATCTGAGGAAGCCGACATATACCCGGGATTGACCAATGGCCTGTTGTGATCCCATTTGATGAACTTGATATTGTTTTCGCTTATTAATTTATAAAGCGACTGGTAGATGTACTGGAATACATCTTCCCTTGCAAGGTTCAACTGATTCCGCCCTTCGTACTGTTGACGGTTTGGATACCTGAAGATCCAATCCGGGTGCAATTTGTATATATCACTGTTGGTGGTCACCATTTCAGGTTCAACCCAGATGCCAAAATCCATTCCTAAAGCATTAATGCTGTCCACCAGCGGCTTTAATCCGTTCGGGAACTTATTCTTATCCACAGTCCAATCTCCCAATCCCGTTAAATGGTTGATACGTCCCTTAAACCAACCATCGTCGATCACAAACATTTCCACACCAATCTCTTTGGCTATTTTTGCCAAAGCTAATTGTTGCTGTTCATTGACGGCATAAAATGTGGTATACCAACTGTTATAGAGTACCGGGCGGATTTTATCACGGCGGCTTCCGGGCAATAGCTGTTCCCGGGTATAGGAGGTCAAGCGCAACGTAACACCGTCGGTTCCTTCTTCGGTATAGCCGAAGACCATACGAGGGGTAACGGAGGATTGTCCGGGTTTGAGGTAGAGTTCCTGATCCCAGAAATTGATGCCACCTGTGATCTGAAGGTTTGCCCTACCGGGTATGGACGGCCGGACGAACATTTTCTCGAAATCAACCCGCCAGTTGCCGCTGTAACACAGGGATCCAAACCACACTTTTCCGGAATTTCCGCCGGTTTCACCTTCGGGACGGACCATAAACGAAGAGGAGCCGTAAGATTTGAAATCCCTGACCTGGATTGTTTTTGTCCCTTGTGTCAATTTAGTTTTATTCGGACGGAATTCATGCCCCCAAACACCTGAATAATGGGTTAGTTCATACGAATCAACCGGGAGGAAGACGGAACCTGATTGCAGGTTTTCTATCTTGATGGATCCCTTTTTCCCGGTATGACGTATTTCCACCCATTTCTCAATCAGGTCGTATTCGGGCAGGGCGCGAATGAACGAACTGACTTCAAGCGGATAGAATTTGTCTTGCTGAACAATCTTCAATGTGGCACGACCATCGACCGTGATGAGTTCATACGATTTGAACGCCAATTCGATATCCCGGACTCCGTCAGGGAAAACTGCTTCCAATAATGGCAGGGTTGCCACAAAACCACCACGTACCGGTATCTCCGGCGCCGTAGCCGTAATTACATTCTCCAGCATCGTCCGGCTGCCGTAACAAACAGCGTTGACGATGCCATTGGCCGAAACATTGATGCGGTAGACAGATGATGGTGTTAAAATATTCCATTCCTTCCCGTCTTTACCGACTTGAATGGCGTCATTTTGGGCAAATGCGGCAACGGAAGCTAATAATAGGATGAAGGATATCTTCAGGCTTTTCCAATTGTTCATATTCTTTGATTTGATGTGTGATTTCATGAATTAATCTTTAAATCTGATCGAATACAAGTCGGCATCTTTCATATAAATACGCAAACGCACCACTTTCGACGCCAATTTTTGCAAGTTGTCATTACCTTTCCATATAACAATCCTCGAAATTTCGTTTCCAATGATTATTTCCGAATTATTCATGGTAAAACCCGGAATAGCCTTCCCTTTCTCGTCCTGAAGTTCGAACCGTAATTCTCCAGCAGCTGATGTCGAATAATTGATTTCAAGTTGATTGCCCGAAAAAGTAAAGAATTTTGTGAGGACTTCTCCTCCCTTGTATGGAGCGGTTATAGACGTAAAACCATCGAGACGCAATGAATACCTGCGCAAATGAGCAGTCGGCTGTGCATAATCCTGATTTACATAAACCGACATTTCGTTGGGGCCGGTTTGAACTACATTCAATGCCGGATAATTTGTACGTGAAACCCAATTGTTCAATCCTATACCGGGATGGATAAATCCTTCCATAAATGTCCGGTCGTATTTATTTCCTCCCCGCGTTGTCATAAAAAATACATCGGAACAGTCCTTGAAGTAACCCCCAACCACTTTAAATTCTTTTGCCTGTTCTTCCGTCAAAACCTGCCGATTGGGCATAAAACGACCTCCAATAGCAAGGTAAATATGTGGTGCACGGAAATACGGTGCAGTTTGGTTGGTATACAAATTTTCCATCGGCGTATCGCCGAAAGTCATGGCAACAGGATCCGTCCAATGGATAAAGTCGGTGGAGGTACTCCGGGCTACTGTTCTGATACCGGCATCAATCCGTCCCCCCGTCCAGATACGAAAATAACAAAGATAACACCGTTCGCTTTCCGACCAGAATACAATATTTTGCGAATCGAACATGCCTTTATTGAATATGGATTCTTCCTTCATCTTTTGCCAACGAACTCCGTCCGGGGAAGCATACGCAAACAATCCCCCATTCGCGGTACCACCTATCGCTTTGTAACGTTGACCGGGCGTTGCGTTTGGGTTAGCGTCTAAAAATGGAGTAAAATTATGATTGATTCTCGGAGCATTAGCCAGGGTTACATTGTTGTCCAGAGAACCATTAACCTCGTATAACCTTAAATTGGGCTTTACCCAATTTGTCCCATCCATAGACTCGGCATAACAGGTAACCTCATCACTCCGTTTTCCGTCGACTGTTTTGTTTATGCCTCTATAATAGAGGCGATAAGTATCATTATCCTTAATAATGGTAAAATAAGCACAAAATGCCCCCTCCCACGGTTTGTCAAAAGAAAACACAGGGCCTTCGTCATGAGGAGTATGCATCCGAATACTTAACCCATCAAGTTTGTCTATTATGTAATTATCGGTAAATATTTCCCGTCTGTTTCCTAAATCTATGATTTTCTGCCCCATGCTCATAAATGGACAAGAAATGACAATAACTATTAAATACCATTTTAAATTCGTTTTCATATTCTTTGTTAATCTATTTTATTATTTAATCTTTGAATCTAATAGAATATAGATTGGCATCTTTCATGACAATGCGCAGTCGCACCTTCTTGCCAATCAGTTCTTTCAGGTTCTTATCATTTTTCCACTGAACAATGCGCGCTATTTCGTTTCCGATGATGGTCTGCGCATCTTCCAGCGTGAAACCGGGTATTGGTTTTCCGTTTTCATCATGGAATTCGAATCTGATTTCTCCCGGCGCCGAAGTCGAATAATTGATTTCCAATTCGCTACCGCTGAAAGTAAAAATTTTGGTGATTACTTCACCTCCCTGGTAAGGAGCGGCAATTGAGGTAAATCCATCCAGCCGGAGCGAATAGCGGCGCAGATGCGATGTAGTCTGACCATAGTTATGATTTACATAGACCGACATCTCTGCCGGACCGGTTTGAACCACATTCAGTGCCGGAAAGTTGGTGCGTGTCACCCAGTTCTCCGCACCTATGCCCGGACGAATAAACGACTCCATGAAAGTGCGATCGTAAACATTACCCCCACGGCTCGACATCAAAAAAGCGTCGGAGCAATCTCTAAATTCAGACGGATTGATATTTATTTCTTTGCCTTGTTCTCCGGTAATCGCCCGCCGGCCAATCATGAGACGCCCGCCGATGGCAAGGTAAATATGCGGTGCACGGAAATACGGAGCAGTTTGATTGGTATACAAATTTTCTATTAGCGTATCGCCGAAAGTCATGACAACAGGATCTGTCCAATTGATAAAATCGGTAGAGGTTGTCCGGGCTACGGTTCTGAAACCAACATCAATCTTCTGCCCTGTCCAAGTACGGAAATAACAAAGATAGCATTGTTCGCTTTCCGACCAAAATGCAACATTTTGCGAATCGAACAGACCTTTAGTGAAAACGGTCGTTTGCTGCAACCTCTGCCAATTAATTCCGTCGGGGGAAACATATGCAAACAATCCTCCATTTGCGGTGCCGCCTATCGCTTTGTAGCGTTGATTAGGCGCTGCGCTTGGATTAGTATCTAAAAACGGAGTAAAATTGTGGTTTATTCTCGGAGCATTAGCCAAAACTACGTTGTTGTCGGATGAACCATTAACCTGATATAAACCTAAGTTAGGCTTTACCCAATGTATCCCGTCTTCGGACTCGGCATAACCGGTCACTTCCGGACCTGATTGGGCACCATTATAGCCACGATAATAGGCGCGGAAAAGATTTCCATCGTGGATAACCGTACTGTAAATGCAGTACCGGCCTTCCCAAGGTTTGTCAAAATAAAAAGCAGGGCCTTCATCATGAGGCATATGCATTTGTATCCTCACACCATCAAGCTTGTCGATTAAATAATCATCAACAAAAATTTCCCTTCTGTTTTTTAAATCAACAACTTTCTGTCCCATACTCAAGTACGGACAAAAGACAACAAGGATCATTAGCAAATGCCTTTTCATCATCATCTTATTATATTTGTTTATTAAGCACCTAATATAAGGCCAAAGAGTTTATTCATCGAATTTCAACGAATAAAGATCGGCGTCTTTCATGACAATACGAATTCGCACAATTTTCCCGGCGAGCACAGACACGTCGCTGCCGTTCTTCCACAAGACATTCCGGGTGATTTCGTCGCCGATGATTTCTTTGCAATCTTCCAACGCAAAACCGGGATACGGGGTTCCATTCACTTGTTCCAATTGAACTTTCAATCCTCCCGCTGCGGATGTTGAAAAATTCAAGGACAACATTTTTCCCGAAAAAGTCAACGGTTTGCTGACAAAGATTCCGCCTGCATACGGTGCGTGAAGGGAAACGAAGCCGTCGAGACGCAGTGTGTAACGGCGCAGTTCTGAATCGGGCGTTGCGTAGTTGGCGTTGACGTAAAGTGACATTTCGGTCTTACTGGTCGGAACAATATTACACGCCGGATAGTTCGTTCGGGAAACCCAGTTTTGAATGCCGATTCCCGGCCGGATGAGCGGCTCCATAAACGTACGGTCATACCTGTTGCCTCCACGTGAGGTCAACAGGATGGCATCGCTGCAATCCTTGAAATATTTCGGATTGACCTTTGCCGCCTCTGCCTGTTCATCGGTCAGTACCTGCCTGCCCTCCATAAACCGGGCTGGTGTCGCAATATAAATGTGTAGTGCACGGAAGTATACTCCGGTTTGATTTGTGTAAAATTGCTCATAAGGAGCCGGTTGACCGTTGTGATTTACTTCCATCGTCTCGACGTTTTCCCAGTGGAGAAAATCCTTGCTGGTCGCGCGGCCAATGTACCGCTTAAACGGAGGCTCGACGACACGGATGTAAGCGACGTAACAGTTTTCGCTCGCCGACCACAGGGGTACATTTTGTGAGTCGTAAGCATAGCGGTATTGTTCGAGTTTTCCCATAACCGGCCTGTCGGACATTTTTTTCCAGACTAAACCATCGGGCGAAGAGAATGCGAACAATCCTCCCGCTTGCTGAATACCTGCAAGCGCCTTGTAGCGTTCTTCTGCCGGAACGCCGGGACGGTCGTCTATCATCGGCGCAAAATTGTGCATCAAATACTGTGTGTTTGTCATCAGGATATTGTTATCCTTCGATCCGTTTCTTTCGATTAAACCGAGTTTCGGTTTTGTCCAATGAATACCATCGTCAGAGAAAGCGACGCAGAGCGCTTCTGTCGGATTCCCGTCTCCACCGGCCGTCGGAGCGCCCCGGTAATAGGCGCGGTACTTCCCGTTGTCGTAAATCATAGTCACATAACCGCAAAACAAACCTTCCCAAGGCAGGTCAAATTTGAAACTAACATCGCGTAACACCGGCTCGTGTAGTTTGAGTGACAAATTGTCGAGTTTATCAATCAGATAATCATCTACGAACAACTCCCTTCTGTTTCCTAAATCAATGGTTTCCTGCCCCATACTTATAAGCGGGCAAAGAACGACAAAGATCATTAAAAACCATCTTACATTCATTCGTGTATACTTATTTTTTGATATTTACTATTTAATCTTTGAATCTGATGGAATACAGATCGGCGTCTTTCATGACAATACGCAGGCGAACCTTCTTACCGATCAGTTCCTTCAGGCTTTTGCCGCTTTTCCACTGAACAATCCGCGCTATTTCGTTTCCGATAATGGCCTGCGAATCTTCCAGTGTGAATCCGGGTAAAGGATTTCCGTCTTCATCATGGATTTCGAATCTGATTTCTCCCGGCGCCGAAGTAGAATAATTGATTTCCAATTCGCTGCCGCTGAAAGTGAAAAATCTGGTAATTGCTTCACCTCCCTGATAGGGAGCGGCAAGCGAGGAAAATCCATCTAACCGGAGCGAATAGCGGCGCATGTGATTTGTAGCTTGCCCATAGTCATTATTTACATAGATAGACATTTCTGCCGGACCGGTTTGCACCACGTTCAACGCCGGATAATTGGTACGCGTCACCCAGTTTTCCGCACCTATACCCGGACGAATAAATGACTCCATGAAGGTGCGATCGTAAACATTACTCCCACGGCTCGACATCAAAAAAGCGTCGGAGCAATCTCTAATCTGGGACGAACCGAGTCCCAGTTCCTTACCTTGCTCTTCTGTAATTGCTTGACGATCAATCATGAGTCGTGCTCCAATGGCAAGGTAAATATGTGGTGCACGGAAATACGGAGCAGTTTGATTGGTGTACAAATCTTCAGTTAGTGTATTGCCAAAAGTCATTTCAACAGGATCAGTCCAATGGATAAAGTCGGTAGAGGTCGTCCGTCCTACGGTTCTAAGTCCATTTTCAATCTGCTGCTCTGTCCAGGTACGAAAATAACAAAGATAACATTGTTCGCTTTCCGACCAGAATGCAACATTTTGCGAATCAAACAGCCCATTAGTGAATACTGCCGCTTCCTGCAACTTCTGCCAGTGAATTCCATCCGGCGAAACATACGCAAACAATCCCCCATTCGCAGTGCCAGCTATCGCTTTATAGCGTTGGTTGGGCGCTGCATTTGGGTTGACGTCCAAAAACGGACTGAAATTGTGATTGATTCTCGGGGCATTAGCCACTACCACGTTGTTGTCAATTGTACCATTCACCTGAAATAACCTTAAATTGGGTTTTATCCAGTTTATTCCATCAGTGGATTCGGCATAAGCAGTCACTTCCGGACCTACGGTGGCGCCATTATAGCCACGATAATAGGCACGAAAAATATTTCCATCGCGAATAATCGTACTGTAAATACTGAACTTGCCTTCCCATGGTTTGTCGAGTGGAAATGCGATCCCCCTGTCGACAGGATGATGCAAAACCAGCGAAATACCCACCAAACTGCGGATCAAATATGAATCGACAAATATCTCGCGTCTGTTGCCTAGATCGACTACCGTACCATCGTCATCAATTTCTTCACTGCCTTTTTGGGTGATAACAATTTCCTGTGTTTGTTTTACATCATTCAAAAAGATGGCGAATTGCATGGTTCTTTCGTTTTCGGAGGTGTTTGGCGCTATCGTAATACGAAAACTACCGGTACCAGTGCCGTTGGCAGGGATAGACCACGCCCATGTATCCGCAGGTATGTTGCGTACAAGTTTCCACTGGTCATTCGACGATACCGTATAATCCGCATAACCGCCCTCTCCGGGAACGATCAGATTGACCTCGCCGCTTTCCAGCAAAAAGTAAGGTGATTCTATATCCTTCTTTTTGCTACAATCCGCCATCAACAATATGACCAGGACGGGCAAAAATACAATCTTGTTCATTTTATCTTTTTGGATGAAAAACAGGGCAAAGCGTTGTGGGCGTTTTGCCCTGATGTGATGTTAAAAAGGAGCTACAATTTTGACTGCTGTTCCGTCCCATTCCGAATACAAGCGATATATTTTACCTGCTTCGTGAATGCGCTGTGGTACATTATCACTTACATCCCTAATATCCGTAAGCCCCGTTGTTGAACCGGCGGGAGGTTCCGGTCCCTGCTGAATATTTAATCTCATTTTATAGGTGCTTGACGGAACGAAATTCGGATTGGGAGCATACCACACCCACCATTCACATACTTCATTCGGAGGTACAAGCCGATAATTCGTATAACAGTAGAATTGGGGCCTGTAACTTGTTTCCGTACAAGTTGCTGTCTGCAGATTGTAATACGATCCGGGAGTGGCGCCGCCGCCCCAGAGTGGAGCGTTTGCGCCGGAATTGATACCTATAAAAGTAAGATATGCAAATCTGCAACCCCAATTTGTATTCGTAGATACATTCTTCAGTTTGATATTGAAAAGAGAACCTAAATGTTCAAAATTAACCGAAATTGATGGAACATCCACGCTTACGTCTCTTTGTACAAATTTGAGCATGATCTGTTTTCTGTCGCGCAAATCGGAGAATCCGTTCCAATTATTATAAGGCCTATCAGGTAATACTGCTTCTAGGGGGTTAGAATCTCTCAGTCCCTGTCCGCCATACACGCCGTAAATATCGAATGTTCCTTCTTGAATGGCAGGAGGAATAACAATATCGAAAGTAGCGGTTTTGCCATCGGCTGAGATATTCTTGAGTGGTACCGTTTGCTTTTCCCTTACAGCGTCATTCGCTATGCAAACTTGTATTTCGTCACCTTCTTCCCATGAAAACGACATATTGGCTCCGTTCGGCGTTAGGGCGAACTTTAGACTCATGGCATTTTCTCCCGGTATATTCGCCGTGAAGGTGATTACGCGGTTTTCATTATTGTTGCCACCATTGTCAACAAGTTGATCCACCACTTCATCTTTTCCGCAACCGGCAAGTACGATTGCAGAAATAACGATTAAAACAATTCTTTTCATCTGTTCAAAACGTATTACATTACTATGATCTTTCATTTGTTTTGAAATTAAAGGTTAATCAATATTGATTTTTAATGATTTTGCCTAGTAATCAATTCCTTCCATATCGGGTAACTGATTGATAGGATTATCATTAATTTCGATGATCTTCCCGCCTAAAATTTCAACCTGTCTTATGTTGGTATAAAATCGGTCGATAGCGCCAGTTTCAGGCAAATAGATGGTACGGTACTCGATAAATTCAGCTTCACCGTGTACATCCGGAATTTCCGTTACTGTTTCGCCGGGTGGAACTATGCGCTCAACAGCCTCGCCTTCCCGATCCGTATACTTGATCAGGCAGCCGATAGATCTTGGATCGGCTGTGTACCACTGAATAACAACTACACGGTCTTCCAAATTGCGAAGAATGCTCGCTATATTTCTGTTTAGCAATGTTGAGCGAAACATATCACCGTAGCTGTACCCTTCCACAAGGTACGAAACAGATCTGTTTTGCATATTCTCGTCAAATGTAAAGAGTTCGAAGTAGATGGATCCTTCTTCCATATTGTTAAAATACACATCTACCGGTTCTTTTGCGTTTTTAGCAGGAATGGCCAACAGCATGGAATCAGCCCTAAAGTTCCAATAAGCTATCAGATTTTTGGCTTTGGGATCGGAAGTGTAGTAACGCAATAAAATCCGTTTTTCTCCTGCTAATACTTTTGCAGAATCCACCTTCCCTGTATATAGGATCTCGCCATCCTTCAGATATGGATCATGGAGATCATTCATCTTGGAGCATGACAATGCGGCGACAATCAGTAAGCCGCAAAACAGCTGGCAATAACAGGTTTTCATACAAATATTTTTAAAGTTATTATATTATTTTTGGACTTGTCCCCATAATGTCATTTCCCGATATTGAATCCGAGTGTCCTGCCCCCATGATTCTATCATCTGAAACCTGATATACCGTACTGCCGGAGAGTCCTCAACATCGAACTGCTCACCCTCTTCGGCGGCATATTGTATGTCTTCTGTTGTGACTTGTCCCAAAGGCAATCCCGAAGGCTTGTAGGATTCAAAATATCCTATAAATTGCCATGTAGAAAAATCGGCTGTCACTTCCGGTGTTAACGAACCCCATAGTTCGAATCGCTTGGGAGAAACAAAATTATAAACTAAGTTTGTTTCCGGTCTTTGGTTAACAGAAAAGCGGCTTATTTTTGCAACCTGTCCCATATCGAAAGTAATGTATTCAACCATAGAAGAATATTGCGACCCTAGGTTGTTGTCAAAAAGACCTGTGACTACGGAGCCTGATTGGGGAACATAAGGTAACTCCAAAGGAGCCCAACTGCGAAATCTGGTTTTATCAAGTTTTTCCTCATACCATGGAGTATAACGCCCCGATTTCGGTTCTGTACTGTTCCCCCACTTATCATGAACAGTTACGGAAAAAATTGTTTCTATCGTATCCTGTCCGCGCAAATTGGCTCTGCCGTCTTGCGCCATGGAATAATAACGTTCGATTTGCGTCATATCGTTGTCATCATCAATCTTGAATACATCAATACTGACAGACTCTTCGGTGGGATTTTCCCATCTTAGTGCAATTCCACCGAAATCTGCCCTGATGTTCATCATATCTGCCAAGGGATGGATAGGCGAATCAAAAGGATGAGCAATAACCGTTACTGGTTCGGATTCGTTCTGGCTTCTGTCCACCACAGTCAATTCCACCGGTATCTCCCGAGAGCGACCTATGCCTATTATAGTGATACTGTTGGTGTAAACGGAAGATTTTATTTCCATGGGCGTTCCGTTATCCAGCGAATAACGTGCCCGTACATACAGGGCGTCTTTCTCCTGTGGAATATCATAGACGATGATGGAACCTCCGGCAATATTTTCGTCAACTCTTGCAGAAGTCACCTTTCCGGGAGCAACACTATCAACGGGATATTGTCCCCGGTCGTCCTCTTTGCAGGCATACAGTAAAATGAGTATGCTCGTCATCAAAATTATCTTGGTTTTCATATTCTTTTTCAATTTTCAATTTACTACTTACCATCCGGGATTTTGTACTAAATTTGTGTTTCTCAATACTTCTGACTCCTGAATAGGCCAGAAAACATCTCTAAGGGTATAATTGACACGGTCGATAGACACTACATTGTAGAAATCACCATCCGTTGCCCCCTCTATGTTCCAACCCTGTATAGGTTGCCTGAAATATTCAACGGCAAGTCCCCACCTGCGCATATCCCAGAAGCGATGTCCTTCGAAGGCCAGTTCGATGTTTCGTTCCTGCTGAATAATCTTGCGCATTCCTGTTTTGGTTTTGCACCGATCGGGATACAGGGAAAAATTTTCCCAAGAAGGAACCAGTTTGTCTAATCCTGCTCGTGTACGGACTTCATCTATCCAGTAATATATATCTGAACCTGCGGGTATGGCTTCTGTTGCCAAAGATTCGTTCAGTGCTTCGGCATAGAGCAGATAGAGGTCGGCTAACCTGAAAATAGGCCAATCGTAGGCTCTCCGCGTCATACTCGTTCCTGAGTAGGAGTTTAAATAACTGGACAGTTTTTTGACGTAAAATCCTGTAACGGAGTATCGTTCGGTGCCTATGCGTCCGCCCTCTTGCTGCCCCAGTTTGAAATTGAGAGCCCATTGTGCATTATCATTATTCCTGCCTACTCCGTACCACCAGCCGCCGTCAACACCCAGAGCGCCGTAAAAACGAGGTTCGCGGTTTTGATGCAATTTAGCCGTTACACGAAAGGGTTGCAAAAAATACTGATGATAAGTATCGTCGGATGCGATCCTTTCCGTATCGTATCTGCCATCATAGTCATATTCCTTATCCTCGTCGATGGGAACTCCGTTTTTGGAATAAAATATTTCTACCATTTTCATCGTGGGCACTAATTGCTGATATACAGCCATCGTATGGTCTGAGTGCAAACGGGGCATCGTGGAAATCTGAATATCATATCCGCCCAACCATGCCAACAGCTGCCTTCCCCATATATGTTCACTGTTCCATCTGTCTGTAACAATTTGCTGAGTTTGAACCACTTTTCGGGTATCTTCCGATATAGAGGCCGTTGTGGTAAACTCATATAACCGATGTCCTGCCAGCAAACAGGTGTCAATGGCATTTTTGCAGGCGATGGCGGCTCTTTCCCATTTCAGGCGTTTTGCTTCTTCGGAAGCGTCCTGATTGAAAAGTACCCGTCCACGGTTGTCTTTCAATTGTGCATAAAGCGTATTGCCATTGAATAGGGGACTGGCAGCGGTTACCAGCACTTTCGCTTTCACTGCCAAGGCAATTGCCTGGGTAATACGTCCATTTTCCGACACTTCGTTTTCTACTTTGAGAGGAAGATCAGGAATCGCTTCGTTAATCAGTTGCACCACGTATTCCACCACATCATCCACAGGGTCGCGATATACGGCTACCTCTTCAGGATCGGCGTCAATTGAAAGGTTTTCCCGAACAATCGGAACAGGGCCATACATCTGCAATAACCAGAAATGATGAAAAGCCTTGATGAATTTTGCTTCCGCAGTCCAGCGGGATTTCTCAAAACTGTTCATATCGGGTACCCTGTCGATGTTTTCCAGAAACAGGTTACAATAACGTATTCCGGCGTATCTTGTTCCCCAAAAATTGAATAAGGGGCTGGAGACATTATTTCCTCCGCGCATCAGATTCCAACCTGTTTGCTGACGACCGCTCGGATCTAAATGATACCATGCATGATCGCCTAAAACCATTCCCGGTTCCTGGTCGGAGCCAAAAGCAGGAAGGTAATTATAACAGGTAAACAGAAACCTCTCCGCTTGAATTCTGTTACTAAAGATATTATCGAAAGTAGCGACATTATCGGGAATAATATCCATATAATCGTTACATGATAATGTCGTGATGGCGATGAATATGATCATTATGTATTTTTTCATGTTCGATGAATATTTAGAATGAAATTTGGATACCAGCATTGATTACTTTTTGAATAGGATAGCCCAGACCATTACCTGCCATCTCAGGATCCCAGAGTTTGAATTTGCTAAACGTCAACAAATTCGTACCGCTGGCATAAATCCGGATTTTTTCCAGTTTGATTTTCTGCGTAAGCCTCGAAGGAACGGAATATCCCAATTCTACAGATTTCAGACGCAGAAACGAACCGTTACGCATCCACCATGTACTTTGCAAACTGTTATTTGCATTGACTTCATAGTCAAATCGGGGATGCAGGGCATAGAGATTACGGTTTAATTCCGACCAGTGGTCATCTGCGTATGCCTTCAGCAATTGTGTGTTATTTTGAAATGGCATGGTAGAGTACTGGTTAGTGGCTGAGGTCGTTCTTATCCAAAACGATCTCCTCGCCGTTCCCTGAAAAAAAGCAGATAAATCGAAAGATTTCCATCCCGCAGAGAATCCGAATCCATATACAATCTCCGGCGTGGTAGGATACCCGATAGGTACCCTGTCTAAAGTCGTTATCTGTCCATCTCCATTGATATCGCGATACTTGATATCCCCGGCAATTACCTTATCCGAACCTTGGTAGGGCGAATTTCCCACCTCATAATCATCCACAAAGAGCCGCTCGGCAACATAACCCCATTGTTGGCTTAAGTTATGTCCCAAACGTGACAACCAGGGTGTTTGATCATATGCAGGCTCCTCGTATTGCGTGTATTTACTGGTGGCATACGTGAAGTTGATCCTTCCTGTTAACCAAAAATCACTATTGAACGATTTGTTGTAATCGATCGAGAAGTCCACACCCTGCCCTTCAGCCTTTCCTATATTGGCTTTGGGTGCAACGGCGCCGGAAAGTCCCATCGTTAAGGGAATATACGCGCGATCCATCAATATATTGTTGCGATATTCCTTAAAGACATCCACGATGATGTCGATGGAATTGAACAAATTCACCTCCAAACCCAAGTTTGTCTTATTTGCTACTTCCCATGTTATCAGAGAATTGGCATATCTTCGCAATTGAATTGCCCGGTTGGTATTACCAAAATCGGAGCCGAAAACATAAGAAGCGCCGGAATCCATATTTACTTCAGACATAAAGAAGAAACGATCTTCATCACTACCGATTCTGTCATTGCCTACCAATCCATACGTTGCCTTAAATTTGAGTGTGGGCATGATTCTTTTTAGCCCTTCGCCATAGAATGGTTCGTTGGAAATCATGTAACCAAGTCCGATGGATGGGAAAAAGCCGAATCTGTTGCCGCGGTCGAACCGTTCGGAACCATTGTAACCAAAATTTGCCTCTACAAAATAACGACTGTCATAAGCATAAGTTGCCCTTCCCGAAAGTCCTATATTTCTGTACGGCAATGAGAGTTGCAACGAACCGGCATTCGATACTTTTCTGTTTCGGCGAGTTCCCACTAACAGAGCACCAACGGTGTGTTTCTCATTAAATGTATAATCGTAGTTGAGCGCGATTTCGGTGTAAATAGCAGCTTCAACTTTCTGTGCATCGGCTGGTTCTGCGTAATCCAGATACTCTCTACCCGAGTCTGGATTCAACCCATAGAGACTGTAGGTGTTGTTGTATTTATCATAACTCGAAACCGCATAATAAAATGGAATGTAACTTCTTGTTACTGTGCTGAGGGATTTCCGTGTCTCATTATGCAATGCCCTGAATTTAAGACCCTTCAAAATAAAGCCCAAATCCTGCTTCAATTCAAACTGAGCCAATACGGTTGCATCATTATATTCCTTATAACCTTTCACCAAATCGGCATAGGGATTGATATAGTTTGCGCCTTCGTAATTACCGAATAATATATGTTCAGTGAGTGCATGTGCTTCATCAGGTTCATAATAGGCTGGAAATAAGACAGGGTTAGAACGCATGATTTTGCTGTACACAACTGAGCCGCCATCAATAGGCCCCATGTAATTATCGAAGGTGGTATACAACCTGATGATCGCTTCGGTGCTGCGCGTGATATTGATGTTGATGTTTGAATTGATCTGATAACGTTTCAGGTCAATATTGCTGTTGAAATTATTCCGCTTATCTACCTTCAACACTCCGTTATCCTGGCTGAACGTACCTGCAATATAATAACGGGCAATCGTTCCTCCGCCATTAATGTTGAAATTTAGCCGTTGATTGAAAGCGTAGTCATTCATCAACATATTATACCAGTCCACTGCAGGATACACGTAAGGATTGACTCCGGCAACGGTTTTGTCGATTTTTTCCTGCAAATAAGGCTCGAGAAGTCTTCTCTCTGTCGTTCTTCTCGTAGACACCGACTCGTTATGCAGCCGCATAAAAGTAATCGGGTCTGCCAGTTCTATTTTTCGGGTAGGCGACGAAAGGGATACTTCGTAGCGTGCAGAAATACGGGCCTTTCCCTCTTTTCCCTCTTTGGTGGTTACCAGAATTACCCCGTTAGCACCTCTTGCACCGTATAATGCCGTAGCAGTCGCGTCTTTCATAATGGAAAAACTGGCAATGTCGTCTACCTGCAAACGCGCCAAATCCTCTGTTGACATTTCGACCCCGTTAATCAGAATCAAGGGGGATGAAGCATATCCGAAAGTAGTAACACCCCGTACAAAGAATTCAGCATTATCAAGTCCCGGCTCTCCGCTCTGCTGGTAAGAAATAATACCGGCAATCCTTCCTGCCAACGCTGTGGTTAAATTGCTGGAGGGAACCTTCAAATCTGCAGGTGCAACTGTTGTGATGGAAGAAATGACGCTTTCTTTCTTCTGCGTAGCAAATGCTACTATTGTCACTTCGCCGATTTCGGCAGTCTCTTCCAGCATGGAAACCGCTATGATTTTCCGGTTACCCACCACTATATCTTGTGTCCGGTAGCCGATGAAACGGAACTGCAGTACCGATGTATCACTTGGTACAGTGAGGGTGAATTCACCATTGGTGTCAGTAGTTGTACCCATAGTACTACCTCTGACAACAACAGCCACTCCCGGCATTAATCCTCCGGCATCATCGGATACAGTACCAGTGACTTTGATACCAGATTGTGCCAATAAGGAGAATATGCAAACCTTCATGATACATACTGAAAAGAATATTTTTCGTACAGTTTTCAACATAATAATATTCATATACTTTATTTTAGTTGTTTTTTTGACAAAATCTTTAACTTATTTTGCCGTTGTCTTTTGTTTGTCATAATGGATGTTGAGGAATTTCCTCATTTTGTGTGTGCGTTTATTCTTTGTCTGACCTCCTTTTTTATTGGGTTAAAATACTAAAAATATATCAGTTAGATATGCTAATTCTCTCTCCCGTACGGTTTGACTCTAGTGATGCGGTAAATAATTGATGGCTCCAACGGGTTTCTTCAGGGGTAAGGTTACCAAAGGGATGCTTCACCGTATTGCCTGATAATTCATGCAGGAAGGCACCGATCATTTGTTGAAAAGCATCGGAAAATCCGAATTCAAAAATTCCACCTGTGATGGATGGTATGGCCGACTGGGAACCGACATCTATTTTCGTCCAGCCTTGTTCTTTTCCATTTGTAGTAAGGTATTCAAAAACCTTGGGGTTATGCGTGGTGAATTTTGCAGAACCTTCCGTACCGTATACCTCGATGAACCAGGTGTTGGTAGCTCCCGGAGCCATTCTTTTCATTTCCACCGTCATCGAAAAATCTTTGTTGGTGGCAGGATCGGTACATTTACAACTGAGAACCGCATTATCCCAGGTTTTGCAAGGTACCATACCACCATTCCCGTCGGGACGGGTTTCGGCAATTTTTTGCAGGTCGGCGTACACGCTGTATGGCTTCCATCCCATATGGAATGGGATATGCAGCGTGTGCAAGCCCAAATCGCCCATGCAGCCGTATTCCCCGTTATACTCAACCATACGCTTCCAGTTGATGGGTTTAGACAGGTCCATATCGCTCGAATGATGGAATCCAGCCCGTACTTCGATCAGCCTGCCGTACTTCCGTTCCTTCAACCAGGCTATCAGTTGCTGGCAGGCCGGGAAATACGGGAACTCCGAACTGCAACGCACCACCACATCCGGGTTTTCGGCGATTGCCTGCATGATATTCCTATTGGCCGGATAGTCGATACCAAACGGTTTTTCCCCGAAAAGATACTTTTTTGCACGGATAATATCCACATAGAACTGTTCATGCAGATGATGCGGCACAGCGCAGTAAATGGCATCGATCTTATCCATGGCCAACAATTCCCGGTACTCGGTGGTTGCCAGCTCAATGGAGGGGTAATTGTCGGTATACCATTTCCAGCTTTGCTCATTTTTGTCGCAAATACCGGTCAATACAGGTATTGAATCTTCGGTGAGCAGATGGTGCCAGCGTGAAATTGCGCTGGCAAATTCCTTACCCATCAGCCCCAATCCTATAATACCAATATGGATCTTCTTCCTTTTCATGGTCTCGCCAACTTTAAACTTGAAACATCTCAACGGTATCCGAATTCTTTTTCCACCTCGGTGATGGCTTCCTCGATCATGTCTAACCCCAATGAAGCATACTTTTCATCCATGATCAACGGCGGCGACATCCGGAGGATATGTCCGGCAGGTATCCACGCCAAGCCCTTGCGGAAGGCTTTCTGATAAACCAATGTTCCGGCTTTTTCGAATGGTTCTTTCGTTTTCTTATCCTTCACCAGTTCCATCCCCAACAAGAATCCCTTCCCTTTGACATCACCGATGATCGGATGTTCCTCTTTCATCTTGTTCATCCTTTTCATGAAGAATTCACCAACGGTACGTACATTCTGCAGGATATCCTCTTCCTCGATTACTTCAATCGAAGCCAATGCTGCGGCGCAAGCCATCGGATTTCCGCCATAGCTGGACGAAGCGGATATCTTTTCGAGCGCTTCCCCATTTTCTTCTTTTACCACCATTGCGGTAACCGGGAAACCGTTACCGAATGATTTTCCAAAAGTGACAATATCCGGGATAACATCCCAGTGGGTCAGGGTAAGCCATTCACCCGTGCGCCCCATGCCTGCCAACACCTCATCGTCATAAAGCAGGATCTGGTGCTTCTCACAAAGTTTTTTAAGCTTCGGAAAAAAGTCTTCCGGCGGAAAAATACTTCCACCCCAGCCTTGCACCGGCTCCAGGACAAACGCTGCGACATTGCCTACCGTACCTTCTGTAAGAAAGGTTTCGTAGAACGAGATGTATGCATCCGTATCGATGGTTCCATCCGGTTTTGTCCACAGGGGACGATAAGGGTCGGGGCGGGGTACCATGTAGAATCCCGCTGCACGTGTTGCGCCATAACTATGGGTTTGCCCACGGTACATCTGGGCACAACTGACGGAAGCCATCGTTTTGCCGTGAAAATCGCGATAACCCGAAATAAATTCGTGCTTACCACTGATGGCGCGGGCTGCCCGTATGGCCGCTTCTACAGCAGTGGTTCCATCCGAATATAATTGTATAGCATTCAATTTTCCGGGTAAGATCGAAGCCATCTTTTCCATCAACTTTTCCTTGACAGGAGTCGTAAAATCATGGATGTTCATGAGCTTTTTCGACCAAAACGAAATTGCCTCGGATATTTTCGGATGACAATGTCCCAGTGAAGTGACATATATTCCCGACGAAAAATCAAGATATTTATTCCCGTCTATATCCGTAAGGGTAATTCCAGAACCATGATCAAAGCAAACAGGAAACAATTTCACCTGTGAACTCAGCCCTTTCATATATTTTGATGTATTTTTATGCATCACTTGCGACTTTGGGCCCGGGGTATCGGTTATTAACTTAGGAACCCCTATTGCTTCTTCTTTCCACCAATCTTTTGACATACAGTTAATTTTATAGATATATTTTTCATATTGATTGAATAGTGCAAATATATTCAAAAACATTCAATTAATTTACATATTTATGTGTTAAATAAAGTTAATTAATGTTAAATGTATTTTTCATAACTAATAAAAATAAATATAAATAGCTTATATATAGTTATATAATTTTATGATTGAATCGATCATATGCGTTCATAATTTATCTTTTATGTATAAAAATCAGATAAAATATTCTTTTTCTGTTTTATAAATAGATTATTTTTTATATAAAAAATGATATTTTTGGACTTATAATATATGAATTTGAGCATTTTTGATAAAATTTCACAAAATCATTCAAATTGTAAAATATTTGCCATACCTTTGAAACATAAAAACGATTACCGATATAAGTAGTAATACAACCAGATCAAAAAGTTATATGCAAATTGCGTTGTGCTTCGTTTTATTATATTAATAAATCTAAATCATGATATCCGAATTACGAAAAGAGATTATACTTAGTACACTTAATGAAACCGGTATTTTGTATACGCAGGAAATAATGAAGAAATGCGATGTTTCTGAAATCACCATTCGCCGGGACTTGACTGAACTTGAATCAAAAGGATTGCTGATCCGGACTCATGGGGGTGCCATTAAATCTAAAGCAGCCGACATGTTGTTCACCTATGATCTTAAAATCAATCAGAACCGGCAAAATAAAGAAATGATCTGTCAGTTGGCGGCCAATTATATTGATGAGGGAGACATCATCTTTATCGACTGTGGCACGACACTTTCACTGATCACGCAATACATTACCAGATTCAATAGTTTAACAGTGATCACAAACTCACTCCCGGTAATTTCGGAACTGATCAAATATCCACACGTACGTTCGTCGTTGATTGGTGGGGAAATTGCCAATGAACGTCAAGCCATATACGGCCCCATTGCCGAAAACAACATCGGAATGTATCATGCCAACAAGGCTTTTATAGGGGCCGACGGGGTTTCTTTAAAAAACGGATTAAGTTCATATGATGAAAAAGAAGCAGCCATCACACGGAAAATGATCGAAAATTCGGATGAAGTATTTCTTTTGTGCGATTCGTCGAAAATCGAAAAAAATTCATTTGTAAGGTTTGCTGCCATTACTAAGATTCACCACTTGATCACCGATAAACTGGTATCATCGGAACAATTGAAGTTATATAAGGATTTTGGTGTGGATGTGATCATAGAATAGAAAGACTTGATCCAATCGGAATTACAAGATTAGCGATATTCAAAAAACGACTTACTATTTTTTAATCTTGACGGTAATGCTGCTGGCGCATGTTTATAACGCGTGCTTTAACTGTAGATATGCGTTAAAAACGTGCGCTAGCCTTGCATACAGGTTTCAAATGAACTTTACGAACTTATTTTTACACATTGCTAAAGTTATTTTTTTCGAAAAATGAACATTATTCTTTTCATTTTTTTCATTTGTGTATACTTTTGCAGCATATTAATACTATATGAATAATAATAGTTATATTCCCTTAAATACAAGTATGATAGGGTATTTTTGGATAATGGTTTTTGTTAGTCTGTTCACCTCATGTAACCGTCAAACGGTGGAGGATAATGACAAATGGATGGATCGTGCAGGTCGCCTGTTACAGGAGCATCCGGACAGCGCCTTGATTTTCCTGGATTCCATTACCGTTGAATTATTGGATAAGTCGCAGTATGCCGACTATACACTATTATCTTTGCAAGCGAAGGATCAACTGGCTATGGATATTTCCGGTGATACCGCTATTCTTTCTGTTAAGGATCGGTTTGTCCGTCAAAATGACCCCGAAAAAGCCGCTAAGGCTTTTTTTTATGCCGCAAAAGTACTGGAGTCGGGTGATAACGGGTTCCGGGCAATGGAGTTATACCTGGCCGCTCTCCAATATGCCGGCTGCATGGATAATGATATTTTAAAGGGACGCATCCAAAATAGGGTCGGTTACCTGAATTTCGACAGGAGATGGTACGGTGAAGCTCTCAGATGGTACCGGAGCGCTTTGGAATCATATCGGTTGGCAGGCGCCCGGCCCGAAAAGGAAGTGCAGGTATTGATCGCTATCGGGAATGTTTTCTTGCGCAAGAACCAGACCGACAGTGCTAAACATTATTACGGAAAAGCATTGGTTCAATCGCAAGGTTCGTGCAATACAGGATTGCAGGCCGTAGCATGTAAGAATATTGGACTGCTATACAGTAGATTAGAACATAATATGCGTGCAAAGGATTATTTGGAGAAAGCAGCCTCAATGGTCAACCGTGAGGATGATAAAACGAAAGCGCAAATATTCATGATGCTTTCGGATGTGTACAACAGAACCGACCTGGCCGATTCGGCAAAATATTATCTTGATTTGGCGCAGGCTTTGTTGCGCGAATATAACGATTTAGACCTTTCGGCCGGATTATCAGGATTTTTCTACCTGATAGAGAAGAAACAGGGGAATTTTGCCAAAGCCTTGGAATACCAGGAGCAATATATACATCAACTTATGGCTGTTGGTAGAAAGAACGATCACCAGGAATTACTTGAACTGCAAAAGAAATATGATATGGAAACTGTCAAATACGAACATCAGAAGGCCGTGATCAGGTGGCTAACGGTTACTTTGATCTTGAGCGTATTCCTGTTTGTTCTGGTAATCATTTTCTATTTTGTACGGCGGAAAAACATCCGGAACAGGCAGGCATTGGAAAAAGCGGAGGAAAAATTAACTTATTTTCAAGGTATATGCGGCAGCTATGCCAAAAAAGAGAATGTCTGGCAAGCTGCATTTCTTGATAAAATCGGTATTATGCGTGAGGTGGTCGAACTTGATAAGTATGTCAGGAAAGACAGGAAAAACGACCATGCATTGATTCTAAAAATTGATGAAATTATTTCAAAACTTCATCTGCAAACATTTATGCAGGCAATGGATGAACTGCGCCCGGGGTCTATAGACAATTTAAAAAATAGATTTCCCCAATTGGACGAACAGGATGTTTGCGTTTGCTGCTTATGTTGCTTGGATTTCAAAAACGAAGGTATTTCAGTACTGATGAGTAAGAAAATAAACACCATTCAGCAAAAGAAAACCGAAATCCGGCGGAAAATTGGGATTCCCCACCATGGAAACATCAAGGAGTTCCTCATGAATAACCGAACTGAACCGGATTAAATATATAGTGCTGATTGTTAGCCGCATAGGAAAGTGGACGACGGTTTCAATCATGATTAGAAGTTGATACCTAAATATGATACAGATGATTGCTTCCGGAAAAATGGATAAAAATCATTCTGAAATATAGCGGTGACAGTATTTGTACTAAAATAAACATCATTCGATAAAGAAAATATTAGGAATTTTCTCGTCACACAAAACTATGGCACCATAAAATAAAATTATATTTTTAATTGTTAAAATTCTAATTATCATGCATTTACAAATTATGAAAACTATATTTCGAATAATAAAACTATATTCCCTTAATACATAGAAGCTTATACCATAGTTTTGCCCTGTTGTTTCCGGATAATTTCAAGTAGAAGTATTGTCCGAAAAAGGGAAAAGTTAACGCATTCAGTAACAGGTTATAATGAACCGGTGGATAGGCGCTATTTGTTTGTTGTTAGGCACATACTCCGTGTATGCAAGTGGAATACAGGTTAGCGAAGTGCAGGTAAACCTTGATCCAAAAATCCGGAAAGGAACAATCATTTTTTCTGTTGCCTGGGAGTATTCATGGAAAATTTCAACGAGAAGGCCTAAAAACCATGATGCAGCGTGGGTTTTTGCCAAATATCGGGTAAAACCTTCCGGCGAATGGCATCATGTTTACCTGTCGGATAAAATAGCGGGATACAGCTGTCCGCCGGATGCCTTGCTCGAAGTAGGGCTCAGTAACCTTTCGACCGGCGGTAATGGAACCCAATGCAATACTGGTGTGTTCATCAGCCGGAGCAAGGATGGAGCCGACCCTGTCGATTTCAGGAATGTTGTACTGGATTGGGACTTGGTGAAGAACAATCTTACCGGTTCGGAAAATATAGAAATCTGTGTTTTTGCCATCGAAATGGTATATGTGCCACAAGGCTCATTTTACCTTGGTGATGGCCAGTCAACCGGATCGTTTATCCATAAGAGTACGCTACAACCATACAAAATAGATGGCCCAGACCGGCCGATAAATTTTCACAATCAGGAACTGACTACTTTAAACCATAACGTGGGCGATAAAAACACCAATTCGCTTCCTACGGATTGGCCTAATGGTTACAAGGCATTCTATTGTATGAAATATGAAATCACCCAGGGCGAGTACGCTGCATTCCTGAGTAAAATACCAGTAAGTGCTAGGAATAATTATTGGCAATCGAACAGCCAAAACAGGTATGGCATCAAAAGAAACGGCGACAATTCGCCCGTTTTTTTGGCAGACGATGCCACAGCGCGTGTAGCATGCAATTACCTTGGTACGGAGGATATACGGGCATGGCTGGTGTGGGCCGGATTACGCCCAATGAGTGAATTTGAATACGAAAAAGCCTGCCGTGGCCCCGGAATACCTGTAGTCGGTGAATTTGCGTGGGGAAATACGGTTTGCAATCCTTTGCGGAACATCGACCATCGCGGAACGGCTTTGGAGTCGCCCCGTTTACCCGACAGTAATTGTAACGTTGAAAGCGACGATCCGGTACGCGTAGGAGCATTTTCGACAGCCAACAGTAGCCGTACAAAATCGGGAGGAGGCTATTACGGAGTCATGGAATTATCGGGTAATGTGTATGAACGGTGCGTTACCTTCGGTCTTGATGAGGGACGGAAATTCCGGGGTAGACATGGGAACGGAGAAATTGGAACAGGACAATATTCCGCCTGTCCGGTCGATTGGCCGGGACAACCTGGTTTGGGATACCGGGGAGGTAGTTTTAGTGTTTCGAGAAAGTATGCCCGCACTTCCGACCGGGATTGGATCAACTTCCAGTATGTGTTACCCAACCGGAGGCAACATGAATGTGGAGGACGGGGTGTGCGTACCGCACCGGGATTACCGGACACGGAATATTAACAACAACATGATCACACTTATATCGAAACTCAAGAAAACGGTGCGGGCACTGCTCGTTGTATTGGCTGTTACAGCGGTAGACCTTCATGCGGCCGAGCTCCGGGTAAACAACAAAGGAGGCGCCTCGTACACGACCATCCAGCAGGCAATAAACGCTGCAACCTCCGGTGATGTGATTGTTGTGGAAGGGACAGATACTCCTTACACCGGCGATATTATAATAGACAAGTGTTTGAAAATTATAGGCCCGGGTTACTTCTTGGATGAAAACGATATTGACGGACAATCGGCAAAAATTGCGGGTAATATTATTTTTAATGCCGACAGTGATGGTTCTGTCCTGGCGGGTATCGAACAAGTCGACACACGGGTTCCCGGCCAGATAAATACGGCGGGAACAGGCTTTACTTTTCCTACTACCAGCAACTGGCACGGGCCGCGGGTTACAATTATGGAAAAGGCTGACCAAATTACGATTACAGGCTGCAAGTTGTTTTATATCAATATTAATAATAATGGAGGAACAGGGATCAAGGATATCGTCATTGCCAAATGCTGGCTTTCGCCGGGGATTATCGAAACACAATCCCTTTGGTCGCCGCCGATATCCATCACCATCAAAAATTGTTTTTTGCGCAACGTAAGCAATAGCAGTTTGTACGATGTGATTAGATTGTCAAACGGTGGTTCCAGCAGAGTTTCCATCACGAACAATACATTTGTCGGTAAATTCAGGATTGTTGACATACCAGCAGACTCACATGTCCGCAATAATCTGTTTTTCGTGGAGCAGAACTCTTTATTGAAACCGACTTCAACCAATTATTACTACAATATTTACAATACGGTCGAGTTCGGAGGAATGGGATTGCTCAACCGGACGGATTCGCATATGGATATTCGTGATAATATCCTTGATAAGACGACGTTCCGGGAAGACTGGTTTACGTGCGACGGCGATAATGATTTGGTGGATAATTATTTTACCAACACCGATCATATTAAGGATAAGGGAGCCGGTATGTTCGGTGGCGAAGATCCTTACGAACTCGGCGGCCAATACCACGATCCAGATAAAAGCTTTGTGTTTGCCGGTGGCGCAACACAATCCGTTGCCATGCATTGCGGAGATGCTTGCAAGGCTGTAGATACCGGGCCGATATATCGTAATCCAAACAACTGAAAAAATAATAATATTTGTTCAGTTGTGTGCATCAAAAATTAGTCTGGATTAAAATTGAAAATTTGATGAACCTATTGTACCTAGGCTGTCTAAATACCTGTTGGTTGCATAAAATAGAGAATCCTTCTCCAGGTAATCCTCCGGATCAAGCCACTCTTTCTTGAGTTTTCTCTAAACGGTTTCAGCAATTGTTTAAGTACTTTTATGTTTTTCAACCTGGAGATCATAATATTCAGGCTGTGGCTTACCTTTACATCTGATTCTTAAAGTTTACAGACCAGACTTTCTTTTTGCAAACCCAAAACCATTCCTTAACTTTGTTTTTTGAATTTAATCATTACAGAAAAGTGAATTGCCCGTCTGGATAGCCGGATAGGTGAACTCAACGAAGTTAATTCCCAATTATTGATGATAAAATCAACTATATTATCCTTATGCTTTTGTTGGATAACCACCGTTTTATCCGGACAAATCAAAATCGACAACCCGGTATTGCCCGGCGTGGCCGATGCCGGTGTGATGAAATTCAACGGACGTTATTATATCGGCGGCGTCTCCACACGCGGCGATTTTTATGTCTCCAAAGACTTGGTCAAATGGGAAGGGCCCGTACACGTATTTTCCATGAACAACGAATGGGCCACGAAATTCGGTATTGGCGACGAACAGATCCATGCCAACGACATGCACTACATCAATGGTACTTTCCACATGTACTGGTCGGTTAACCACTGGAGCAGGGAACGCAATGTGATCCATATAGCCCATGCAACCGCCGAAAAACCTTTAGGCCCATATGATGAACCGGTAAAGGATACCTGGTTGGACAACCGGATCGATCCGAACCTGTTTATAGATGACGATGGAAAACTGTATATGTACATGGTGAAATTCACCGACGGTAACACCATCTGGGCGCGTCCGATGAAAGATCCCTACACCTTTGCCGGCGAGGCCAGATATATTTTCGCATCGCAACCCAGCAACTGGGAAACGCTTGATAACCGCGTAGAAGAAGGCCCGTGGGTGATCAAATACCGCGACCGTTATTACCTAATGTACAACACCAACCACACTTCGACGCAATGGGGAAACTATGCCTTGGGCGTGGCCGAAGCTTCCGGTCCGCTCGAATTCAACCACGGCAACAAATATCCTTACCCGGTAGTAAAATCGAACCAGATCGACCTGGAGGAAATGTATGTGGATTTATTGAAACATCAGGATAACGGTAATTTCTATTATTCACTGGACGATTCATCAGCCGGTTGGTATCAGCCTGGCTTTAATGCCGGATCATGGCAAAAAGGAAAAGCAGGCTTTGGTTTCCCGGTAACCGAAAACTCCACCACGAAAAAAGTAAAAACCATCTGGAAAGAAGGACAGTGCCGGTTGCGTAAGAATTTTGCTTACCATAAAGCCAATAACGGCAATCTATCCATGCGGATCCATCATGACGGAGCTGCCAAGGTTTATCTGAATGGGACGCTTGTCTACGACCGGGAAAAAGGCGACTATGTGCATGTGGATTTGAGGGATAAAAAGGGTCTTTTGAAGGAGGGGAACAATATCCTTGCTGTTGAGGGGGATAAAGGCCGCAGATCGTGTTTCCTCGATGTCGCGCTGTTTGACATGAAGGACCAGGTGGCCGACGATATCCTGTATACGCCCGGCCAGCCTAATATCCTCCGCGGCCCCAACGGGTTCGAGTGGTGGTTGGTATATATGGCCAATAAAAACGCCGAACCGCGTGGCCAATATATCAACCGTGTTCATTTTTTCGACAGGAAACTGACTGTGGACGGCGTAACCGGGAAAAATACTCTGGGCGATCATCCGCTACCTGCCAAACCAACTTACCAATACTTGTCGGACAACAACCAACCGTTGCCTGTACTTAACCAAACCATTGCCAGCATTCCATCCACGCATTATTTTTTCGAAGCAGGTGTCAAACTTCCGGGCACAGGAGCCAAAGGGGGAATCATCGCCTGGAAAGGCGACGAAAAGAACTGGCTGGAAATCCGGATCGATGGCCGTACCAACAGTTGGACATATACACTTCAGCAAAACGGAGTACCACAAATGATATCGTTCCCCTTACCGGCGGATTTCCGTGCAGATGTCTTCCATACATTGTCTGTATTCAAGAACCACACGGATTTCGCTGTCAGGATCGATGATCTTCCGGCTCCCGGTAAATCGTTGATTCAAACAACCTTTCCCGGAAAGGGTTTGCCGGGTGTCTGTTCGGACGATGCCACTACCCAATTTGATGGAGTTACCTATACCATTGGTTGGGACGAGTTCGACGACAACATCAAAGGTTGGGAAGCAACAGCAAATGCAGAAAAACTATCCCTGAAAGGCGATATGTTAAACCATTACGAAATGAGCGTACAGGTGGATGCCGGCCCGGAGAAAGCTACAGCTGGCGTGTACCCGGTGTATATCGATCAGGACAATTATCTGAAAGCCGCATTTGACTTGTCCAAACAGCAATTGGTGATCTCCGGCAGGAATAAGGGGAAAACGGTTGCATCGCAAAGCATTTCATTGTCCGGCCTCAAAGACCATTACACCAACATGGTGTTCAGCGACTTTATGGAGCGGCATTTTATGTTTGATACACCGACTACCCTCGACGCAATCCTCTTCAAAAAGGAAGCGGTTTACCGCGACGATACACTCGTCGAAGATATCCATGATAAATTCCACATTTATTATGTGAAGGACGGACGTTGGCAACAACTCGACAATTTTAAGCAAGTAGCATGGGAGCATCCCGGATTGAGCCGGATAGAGTTTTCGCCGGTGGAAACCACCGAATTAATTTTTGTCAACAAAATGACAAACGAGCACGATTTTACCTTGCAGAAAATTTGGATCAACGAGGTTTTCAAGCAAAATTATAACCTCAGGGTAACAAGGACCAACGGAAAAATCTTTTTCTTTGTCGACGGAAAGCAAGCCTGCCAGGTTCAGGATGATTTTCAACCTGCACGGGTAGGTTTATTTTCCGGGGATACCAATGCCAGTTTCAACGGTATCACCGTGTTCCACTTGCCCGATTGAGTTATGATGAAATCCATGAATAGTTGTTTTAATCAGAAAATTTAGCAATATCCAATTATGAAAAACCTAAATTTGGTATCCTTCATTGTCATTTTTCTTATTTGTAGTTTGACAACTTATTCGCAAACTGTCCGCGAATATGCTATCGAGTCTCTTCCTGGTGAAAAATGGTGGGGTGGCATGGTTGGACTGGGTAACCTCATGCCATTCGAGGGTGATGTACGGCTGTACGATTTGTCGTCTGAAAATGCGAACAACCAGAACGTGCCGCTGATGGTCTCTTCGGCCGGAAGATATATCTGGAGCGATTATTCCTTTTCTTTCAAGGTAGAAGCGGGTAAACTGTGCCTCTATTCTGCAAAAGAAGAATTAAAGCCTGTGCACGCTGGTTCCACTTTGAAAGAAGCATACATGGCAGTTTCTGCAAAACATTTTCCCCCGTCAGGGCAACTACCCGATCCGTTGTTTTTCTCTATGCCGCAGTACAACACATGGATTGAACTGATGTACAATCAAAACCAGGTTGACATACTGAAATATGCCGATGATGCCATCAAAAATGGTTTCCCGGCAGGCGTCTTCATGGTAGATGATAATTGGCAGAAATATTACGGCAATTTCGAATTCAAGCCCGACCGTTTCCCCGATCCCAAAGCGATGGTCGACCGCTTACACGGGCAGGGTTTCCGTATCATGTTGTGGGTATGTCCTTTTGTGAGTGCTGATAGTCCCGAGTTTCGCGAATTGCATCGGAAAGGATACCTGGTCAAGCGAAAAGGATCGGGACAACCCGCTATGATCCATTGGTGGAACGGCTATAGCGCTTCCTACGATTTGAGCAACCCTCAGGCCATGGCACATCTGAAGGACCAACTACGCAAATTACAGGAAACATACGGCATTGACGGGTTTAAGTTTGATGCCGGCGATGTATCCCACTACCACGATCCCAGTCTGGAATTTTTCGACAAAAATGCTACATCTGTTGATATGTGCGAATATTGGGCAAAAGTAGGGCTCGATTTCCCGTTCAACGAATATCGTGCAGGATGGAAAATGGGAGGTCAACCCTTGGTGCAGCGTTTAGGTGATAAAAACTATTCGTGGAACGCCATCCGGTCACTGATTCCCGATATGTTGTCGGCCGGATTGTTGGGTTATGCCTATACATGCCCGGATATGATCGGTGGCGGACAGTTTGCTTCCTTTCTCGGGGTCGACCAGACGAAGTTGGACCAGGCGCTCATTGTCCGTTCCTGCCAGGTGCATGCCATGATGCCCATGATGCAGTTCTCGGTGGCGCCCTGGCGTATCCTGAATGAAGACAATCTGGCTATTTGTCGTAAATATGCCCTCCTGCATCAACAGATGGGGCGTTATATCCTCGACTTGGCCCACCATGCAGCAAAGACGGGTGAACCTATTGTCCGTCACATGGAATATGCCTTTCCCCATCAAGGTTTTATCGATTGTAAAGATCAGTTTATGTTGGGCGACAAATATCTGGTTGCCCCGATGATAACGCCTGGCGAATCTCGCCGGGTCATCCTTCCTAAAGGCACATGGAAAGATGATACGGGGAAGAAATTCAAAGGCCCTGTAACCGTCGAGATTGCTGTTCCATTAAATCGATTGCCCTATTTCGAAAAGGTTACCGGAAAATGATAACTTAAAATGATTGTTGGGTATCGCGCCCAACCGTCCTTCCTCCCATAGAATGCGCCGTCATGTCGACTGAAGCTTGCGTAGCATGCGGAATGGAGACATCTCTTTATGCCTGTCCTAACCATATTACAATCTGCGTCATTATAAGCTTGCGCAACAGATGGAACCCGCCTGACCGGACGGACAGGTGGAGATATCTTTAGATAGATCGGTCGAACCATATCCGATTTTTATTGTTAAAATGGGAAAAATAAGTCAAATTTTGAAATACAAAGATGAAAAATATATTCTTTTTCTTTTTATTGATAGGATGCATGTCGTTGAGTGGTAAGGCGCAGACAGATATCACGCAGGATATCGGTTGGCCGCGAACGGTGTCGAATGATAAGGGTACATTGGTATATTACCAACCCCAAGTAGATACGTGGGATAATTACAAAAAAATGACCGGTAGATTTGCATTCAGCCTCACTCCGACAGGAGAACAGGAGGTGCTTGGAGTGGCTTCATTTAAGAGCGACACGAAAACCGACAAGGATGCACGAACAACTTATCTTCACAAGATTGACTATACCGATGTCCGTTTCTCTTCGTTAGATTCGAAATCAACCGACGCGATGAAAAAATTATACCTTGACCTTGCGCCCAAAAATTCCGAAACATTTTCGATTGACCGTATCATGGCCGATTTGAATAACAACGGACAAGTAAAGGCGCAAACCGTGCAAACCAAAAATGACCCGCCCAAGATTTTTTATAGCACAAGCCCGGCAGTGCTGTTGATCGTAGATGGTGACCCTGTGCTGTCGCCCATCGACAAAACAGATATTCAATTCGTAGTGAATACCAACTGGGATTTATTTTTTGAGAAATCCACTAAAAATTATTTCCTTTTGGTGAATGATGCCTGGCTTACCGCCGCCAATCTGCAGGATACATGGAAACAGACACAGACCTTGCCCAAGGATATGTCGGCTTTGCCCACAGGGCAGAATTTCGACGATGTGAAGACGCAAATACCGCCCCACGCTGCCACCGACGTGCCAATGGTTTTTTACAGCAATGTCCCTGCCGAACTGATTCTGACGGAAGGGAAACCCGTATACACCAAGATATCAGGTACGGGATTACTATACATCAGCAATTCGGATGACGATGTTTTTGTGGATGAAGCGCAGGACCAGATTTATACATTACTCTCAGGTCGCTGGTTCCGGTCCAAGTCGTTCAACGGCCCCTGGACGTATGCCGGGAATGACCTTCCGGCGGACTTCGCCAAGATACCTGAAGATTCGCCCAAGGGGCATGTGCTGGCATCTGTGCCGGGAACCATACAAGCATCCGATGCCGTGATGCTGGCGCAGATACCCTCTACCGTGGTGGTTAACCGTGCCGAGGCCGAGGCTAAGGCAACAGTTACATACGACGGCGACCCGAAATTCGCTTCCATACAGGGAACTACCATGGAGTACGCTACCAATACGCAGGATAAGGTGATTAAGATAGGCGATCTTTACTATCTCTGTTTCCAGGCTGTATGGTTCATGTCTACTTCCCCGAACGGGCCGTGGAAAACAGCCGACTCCGTACCGCAGGAAATTTATACTATTCCACCAAGTTCTCCCGTATATAATGTTACCTATGTTACGCAAACTAACCCCACTTCCACTACGGTCGAATGCAGTTCAACGAGCGGTTACCTGGGGGCATTCATCATCGGAGCTACGGTTGGCGCTATCGTTGGAACGGCAATCGTCTACGGAACGGGTTGGTATTATCCGCCGTATGTTTATTGGGGGCCGGGAGCCTTATATCCTGTTTACCACCCTTGGCCGTGTACCTATGGTGGTGGAGCTGTGTATAATCCGTGGACTGGTGGTTTTGCTGCCGGGCGCAGGGCTTATGGCCCGTATGGTTCTGCCGGTACCGCCGCATGGTATAACCCCGCTACAGGCCGTTACGGACGTTCCGTCAGCGTGCAGGGCTGGTATGGCGGACGTTCCGCAGCCAATACTTACAATCCATGGACAGGCGCTTACGGTCATACTTCGCAGGGACACAATCCTTATGCACAATGGGGGCATTCTGCCGTGAGCAACGGTAACCAGTGGGCGCGTTCGGGGCACGTCACTACGGCTTATGGTACCGCCTTTGGGTATCAAACTTCAGGTGGACGGGAAGGCGTGATAACGCATGGCGCCAATGGTACTGTTGTACATACCAATAACGGCGTGTATGCCGGACAGGATGGTAATGTTTATCGTAAAGAATCGAATGGTAACTGGAGCGAATACAATAAAAACGGCAACTGGAGTCAGATGAACAGCAATGTAGGTACAACACGCCAACCGAACCTTTCGCAAACGAATACCATGCAAAACCTCAACCATTCGGAACAATCGCGCGAACGGGGACAATTACAGTCCACACGCTTCCAGAACTTTCAACGGAATGGCCGTCATTTTGGCGGAAGTGAAAATTGGCGCGGACGAAGATAAGATTCAGAACTCCAGATTTGGCACAAGATTAAATGTCGCAATAATAGGCATAAACATGTCGCGAAATTCAATTTACCAGCTGATAAACAGATGTTTTGAAATTTAATTATTGTATTCCCGACTAAAAATAAACGACAATGATGTTCGTGCTATCCAGACTTTATAGCAATTGAATTTATTATGTACTATACCCATCTTCCGCGAACCAACCTAAAATGTCAGATACGGTAATGCTACTCAACGCACCCGCGATCTTCTCTTCCAAAGCTTTCCGAGTTCTTGCTTTAACCTTTCGCAGAA
>JAVBSH010000014.1:0-8858 GCA_031547085.1 Bacteroidales bacterium | reverse complement strand
GAGAGAGAGAGAGAGAGAGAGAGAGAGAGAGAGAGAGAGAGAGAGAGAGAGAGAGAGAGAGCTGACATTATAAGCCGCGCTTGCGCGTCTAAATATTTTTCCCAGATACATTTTATAGTTGTTACGTTGTATTTGCACAACGTAATGGCTTTTTTTGTCTTTATACTAACCACTGTTCTTCAGATTTCTATTAATCTTTATAAAATCAATCCATTAACTAAATCTTAAACCAATGGTAAACATTTTTCACAGTATTAAGGCGATTTTGATTCCGAACCTTTTAACGGAAGACCCGAAGGATCTTTATGCAAAAGTGACTTCGGAACGCACTTTAGACATCCCAGCGATCTGCAAAACGGCAGTTACACGCGGCGGAGCGCAAACAACCGAGGGAGCCATGAAAAACAATGTGGAACTGTTCCTGCAGGAAATGGAATACCAGTTGAAAGACGGTTATGCTGTCAATACCGGGTATTTCACCGCTACCCCGCAGATCAGGGGCGTATTCAGGGATGCTACCGACCGCTACGACCACACACGCCATTCTATCTATTTCCTGTTCGGTCAAGGCGACATTCTGCGCAAAGGGTTGAATGAAGTGCAGGTGGAAATCACCGGCGTGGGCGATTCAGGCATTTCCATCAGTAAAGTGACGGATGTGAAAACCAAGTCGGTGGACGACCGAATCACTCCGGGGCGCAACCTGCGTATCAAGGGTAGCAAACTGAAGTTGGAGGGCGAGCATCCTGATGTGGGTGTATGGTTTGTCAACCAAGCCACCCAGGAACGCATACGGGTGGAGGCCGACGATGTGGTAGACAACAACCCGTCGGAATTGGTAGTGGTAATCCCCGATCTTGCGCCGGGACAATACGCACTCGAAGTGTGTAGCCAGTATACGCAAGGGCAATTACTCAAGTCGCCCCGGACCGCAGTCTTTAAGGAATTACTCGTAGCATGATTGAAATGAAAAGCGAACCTGACAGGTTTTTGAGACATGTTAGGTTTGTAAGGTGAATTTTGAAAGTGTTTCAAGGCCTCGCTTGAAGATCTTTCAAAGCATCACTTGAAAGTGCTTCAAAGCCTAATTTGAAAGTATTTCAAAACATCGCTTGAAAGTATTTCAAAAAATGGATAGGTACTTGCAAATCAATCATCAGAAAATATCCGCAGCAACAGCAGCGTAAAACCATAAAATGATCACTTATTTAAACCCTGCAACCCATGAAAAGATTGAATTCAAGCATGTTAACGCTTGTAATAGTAACAAGCGCAATGTTTTTTACGACTTGCAACGACAAGCAAAAAGACAAACTATTGGTTACGCCGGACAAGCTTGAATTTACCGCCGACGACACCGGAAAGCAAATCGTGGAAGTGGATGCAGGCGACAATTCATGGAAAGCAAGTGCATCTGCCTCATGGATCATCATTGATAAAGGGACCGGCTCGTTTTCCGTTTCGGTTGAAGAATATACCGAAACGAAAAGAGACCGCACCGGAACGATTATCGTAAAATCAAGCAAAACTGGTCTTGCCATCGGAGACAAAAACGCAGTGCAAACTTTCGCAGACTCGGTTACGATTACGGTTAAACAGACTGCTGCGGAACTGAAAATACTGTCTGTCGATCCGGCGTCCATCATTTTTGCAATTGATGAAACCGGTACCAAAATCGCGACAGTCAATACCAATGCCAAAAGTTGGGATGCTACCACCTCTGCCGAATGGCTGACGCTCGGAAGACAGGAGAATACGCTCAAGGTTACACCTAAGACCCTGAACAACGGTTCGTCGCCGCGTACAGCCAACATCACTGTTACGGCAGGCAATGCGGAACCGGTGATTGTGACTGTTACGCAGATCATAACCAATATGCTATCGGTCAAACCGGAAACTGTAACTTTTGGAACCGGCGAAACCGGCGTCAAAAACATATACGTCACTACCAATATCGTTGACTGGAATGCAACAATCTCCGCCGAGTGGCTGACACTCGAAAAACAGGGAAATACGCTCAAAGTTACACCTAAAACTTTGAATGAGGGTCCGTTGCCGCGTACAGCCGAAGTCATCATTACGGCGGGCGACGAGGAACCGGTTACTGTTACCGTTATTCAAGAGGTAACCAATAGCTTGTCTGTCGATAAAACATCCATTACCTTTGCAACAGGTGAAACCGGTGCAAAAATTGTAACGGTCACCACCAGTGCCGTGAGCTGGAACGCATCCTCTCCGGTTGAATGGCTGACGCTCGAAAAACAGGAAAATACGCTCAAAGTTGCCCCTAAAACCCTGAACAACGGTTCGTCACCGCGTACAACCGACATCATCGTTACAGCCACCAATGCAAAACCTATTACCATAACCGTTACGCAGGCAGTGACTGTGCCGAATACATTATCGGTCAGTCCCGGAACCCTTAGTTTTGCAGTAGATCAAACCGATACCAAAACCGCGACGGTTACTACCAATGCTGCAAGTTGGGAAGCTGCTTCCCCAGTCGAATGGCTAATACTCGAAAAGCAGGGAAATACGCTCCGCATCACCCCCACGGGTTTAAACAGGGGTTCATCGTCACGTACGGCGAGCGTCAGCGTTACAGCCGGCACTGCAAAATCGGTTACGCTGACAGTAACGCAGCTCGTAACCACAATGTCTTTCAAAGATATTGTAAACAGCACATATACTGCAACAGGTTCGCCCCTTCCGTCAGCTTTTGCCCCGGAACCGGCGAAAGGGACATGGACTGGGACTCTGTCCGTAAGCGACGACCCCAACCGGTACTATACAATTAATAACTGGGCAGGTATTAGTGATGATTTTTATGTACGTTTAAATTATACAAGTAGCGGATTAATAGCCATTGATGCCAGCACTAAAGTTAACGAAATTGACGATTGTGAAATATATTTTCGAGTCTGCTATATAACTGGAAGTAATATGGTGATGATGTTGAGTTCATATTCTTATAATGTTTCCTATAATCAAACTGCAAAAACATTGGATTTTAGCGGAACGGTTAACGGATATACGGCATACGTAGGTCTTTTCGGTAAACTTAAGACAACCGGCGAATGGATTTCTATTGGTAATACAATACTACGCAATTTAAAACTTGTATTAACGCCTAAAGCTGCCCGTGCCTTACAATCCGTTGGTACGCCTACAACTCCCGCAAAACAAAGTATTAAAGTTGACGAATCCGAATTGGTAAAGATTCCCCTCAAGAATATAAAAATTCTCGAAGGAAAATCTTTACGATAATAACTTATACCAAGTCGTTATCATTTCAAAAATGGAAAATGAATAATGTGATTATCTGAGAGGTAAGAGTTACTGAAATCGTAATTAATGATATTAAGTCAAATTTAAAATATTAGAAAATGAAAAAGATATTTTTATTGTTTGGAGCATTTATGCTTTTATCGGCGGCAAGTGTAACCGCACAAAAAATGCCAAAAATGCCGACCCCGGCGCCTGGAGAAACGTTGTATGTGGGCGAAGCAAAATTTGAGAACGTGAAAAAATTTAAAATTGGTTTCTTACTCTCGGCAAATGATAGCGTCATACATCAAGTGACTCTTTTATATTCGAATTTGAAAAGAAAAAATTCCAGAATAAAAAAAGGAGCTATGACATATGGGTCTTATCGTTTTACGGTAGACTCCGGTAAAGTTCGTTTCAAATTTGGTTCAAATACAATTACGGACTTAATTTTCATGAAGGGAGGTGCTAAGGCAAAATTAAATTTTGTTTTGTCAGAATATGATTATTCTTTTATGTCAGGACCTATTAAAGAAATTGAAACCGATTTTGGTACTTCAGAAGTGGTATTTACTATAGTAAAAGGCAAAGGGTATAAGATTGAATGATAAAGGATTATGAGAACTACGTATATTCCATCTGCGTGGAATAAAAAGGGTTATCTTCCAAAATAATTTAATCATAATGAAACAATTCAATTTTACTTCAAGTGTAATCATTATATTGTTTTTGATATGGTGTATAATGACAAGTAATGTGGTTTATGCCCAAAGCGAAACAGAATCCCGTATCACCCGGATATATTCTCAGGAAAAAGAAAAAAAGCCAAAGAAGTGGTTGATCGAAATAGGTGGTATAACTTCTTTGTTTCACGCCAATCAAGTGACCAATTATATAGGTTTTGGTTTTGACATAGGTTTGGGATATCGATTTTGGCCACGTAGTTTTGTGACATTCAATTATTCAGTAAATTCCTATAATTCGAAGGAAGTAGTTGGCACATTCTCGTACACTAAAACCATAACTAACTCAATGGGAACAACGTATACCTCCCAGCATGATGATGGTGAAATTACCCGTCGCTATGTTTTAATCCCGATAACATACGGGTGGCACTATGAGTTTTGTAAAAGCGATAATTTATGTTTTAGCCTCGGGCCTATAATTGGGGGCGGCACATTATCTATATATTACAAATATAATCCGAGTGTGGATGATGCCCCAAAAGAAGAACCCCAAAAGACACGTATTTCTGCATTTGGTATTAACGCCAGAATCTTATATAAAGACCGTGTTGGGCTTGGATACAGGTTTTTGTTACATAAGTCTACAACCATAGCAGATATGGAGTTAAAGTATCCAAATTCGCATCAAATAAATCTATCAATTCATATTCCTTTTTAGAATAGTTTACTATGAAGAATTTAGTCAAAGGAAAAGTTCCGGACTACGTTGTGTTTAAAGGAAAGGATACTCATTATGAGAACTGCCCAACCAGAATGAATACGTCTTTAAAAACAACGGTTTTGCAGTTACTTTAACCTATCTGTTCTGTAAATAATAAAAGTCTATGAGGTTATTTAAAAATACGAACAGCCTCATAATATGTTTAACTTTAATAATTATATCATGAAAAAATTATTTTTATTTATTGTGTTAGTTGCGCTATTTGCGCAGGTAAGAGTTTTAAGAGCTCAAGATGAATCATGCAAGGGATACATCGGATTGACTGTAGGACCTGCATTTATGACAGGTGAACTTAAGGATTTTTTTAACACTGGGGTTGAATTTAGTGTCAATTTCGGCTATCTATTTATTCCCCATGTCGGTATCCAGTCATCAATTTTTGGAACATCGTTTCCTGTAAAAGAAAACAGTTCCACCACTTTAGGCCTTACGGGCTTATTGGTTGGCCCATTGTTCTCCACTGCAACCACAACCGGAAAGATAGAATTTGATTTTCGTCCGGCGATAGGCTTTGCCAGCGGATCCGCAACAATGAATGAACAATCCACCACCACGAAATCAACCACTTTAGCGCTCGGCCTGGGCGGGTCTCTTCGTTGGAATTGCTGGCGACGAATTTCCCTTTCGGCTAATTTGGATTATTATTACGGTAAGCCCAAAGATGACAGCGCTCAAAAGGTAGAGATGGATCTTTCCTCTTTTGGAATTTCTGTCGGTATCAATTATCGCTTTGGAATATCAAAAAAATAATTCGTCATAGTTTATTTGAAATAAAAAAGTCGCTGGTGCGCTTTTGCTCACTCCGTTCGTGAGATTGCTCCGCTAAGTTGCAACACGTACCAGCGACTTTTCGAGTATGATAATACAGGCTAAAAGATTTTAACGACTTTGAAATAGAAATTTCACAGGTCCCAACAATCCGGATGGTTGAATAATGTTACCTCCCCATGGTTGATTTGTCCGGCAGAAACGGTCTTCGGGTTTTAATAATAAGTCACCCGTGAGCCGATTTGCCCACATATTGACCACTTCGATTTTCAGTTCATTTTCGCCGGGATGTAATAAGGCAGTGATGTCTACCGAAAAAGGTTTCTTCCATAAAATCCCTGCTGGTTTCCCGTTGACAAACACTTCAGCCAGGTCGCGGACTTCCCCCAGATTGAGGATACACTTTTTTCCTGTATTCTCACTTGACAAGTTAAAGATTTTTTGATAGGTGGCAGTGCCTGAAAAATATTTGATACCATGATCATCAAAATCAGTCCATGACTGCAACTGATTAAAGATTACCTGGGGAGGAGCGCCCCAACCTGCCGGAAAACTAACCGCCCAGGGAGCTGCCAACTCTTGTTCCGCATATTGCATATTGGGTTCCAATACAGGCAACCTACGTTTTTGCTTGTTGAAGATAACAAAGGTTGATCCATGTGGAGGAAGTTCTACCGGGAAAGAAATATGTTTTTCTCCTTTGGCATATTCTTTTACAGCATATTGAGTGCCGGTAGCAGGGTCCCATATCTCGGGTATCTTCCCTGTAACCCGGAATTTTGCAGTACCCTTTGCCCATTCATTGGCTTCGTTGCTGATAAAATATATTTCACACGCATTGGTGGTGCGATGTATATAGTCGAGCACAGGTGTTCCGTCAAACTGGAAATCGTTGTCAATCCCGGCTTTTTTCAATGCTTCATCCGGTAAAATACCGTGTAGGACTTTCCCTTTTCCGTAAGTGTGTTCTGTAATGTTTGCACCATCGATATTCCCCCACAACTTGTCCATAATATCCCGGAATTGCTTCTCGTCTTCTTCGTTGTTCGCTAATCCCGGCATTGATTGTGGCTTCGGCCCGACGACCATAGCGCCTGCCGAAACCAATGCCTCTATCTTTTCCAACACCGGCAAGGTCATTTGTTCCTGTCCGGGTAGGATCATCAAAGAATAACTCATTCCATCAGGCAGGGTGATCCTTCCGTTTTTTACCGTCATGCGGTTGAGGATTACATCCGTATTAACCACGTCATAATCATATCCGTTACTTAATCCTTTCAAACGGGGTTTCTCGGGAACATTATGGTACAACGGGAAGAAATTGGGAGCCTGGTCTCCGTAATAATAACATACATCGGCAACAAACAGGCCTTGCTGGAGCATATAATTACACCGGGACAGGTAATCCATCAGCGGTTTAGATTTTTCCCACCAAGTGGTCCCGGTATTCATGTCGATCCCGGCATGGTAAGTACGTCCGGGGAAACCATCTTCGGGGCCAGTGCTTGCAAAGGTATGGAACGTGACGCTGTTCAATCCTTCGCTATAGGCACGGTCGACATATTTTTTCATTTCGAAGGGCGAATCCTCCCATCGGCGCCATGTAGTGAACGATTCGGCATCGACCATCTTTTTCCCGTAAATATGTGAAGCGCTGGATATTTCTTTGATTAAAAACATATTGCGATGCTTGATCCAGAATTCACCACGCGGGATAGACACATTACCCAATGCTTTCAGGGCGTCTACCGGGCAGGTATTCCAGATTGGAGGTCCCGGCCCGCCTGCTTCAGCTACCAGATCGGCGTGGTATTGTTTCAAAAAATCGCTGCCGGTGGTGTAATGGCTGAAAATGAGCTGGTCACTGACTGTTTTCCGGAAATCGTACCGGAATTGCTGGTCTTGTTGGTTGCTGAATTTCCAACCTGCGAAAACAGGGAGAAAATCATCCAGCGGGTATCCCTGCCTTTGGCGGAATATATCCGGCATGGAATCCGTCCAAGGCGTGCCTTCTTCCAATTCCATGCTGTCAAATTCAAGATAACCCAAACCACTTTCCGAAGCATTTTCGGGGGTGATGCCCAAGCGGTCCATGAAATATTCCAGATGCTGCTTGGTGGCTTCCGGATCGAAAAAGTCAATGAACAAACCACTGGATTTAGGGCTTGGGACGATCAACCTTTGTCCGGTGTTCGAACAAACAAACCGGACAATAACCCATTTACCTTCCGGCGCGTCCCAGTTTAACCGGCCATTAGAATAATAATTTGCCAGGTTGATGATTTGTTCCGGATGGTTGATGATTTTGCCTTCGTTGAACGGAATGGCCAATACAGCAACCTCTTTGGAAAAAACCGGTGTTTGGTCTGCTTTGACAGGACAGTTTTTGGGAAGCTTTGGAAACGGAAGTTCCATCGTAATTTTCCCCAGTCCGTCAATCTGTGTTTCGGAAGAGTACAATGCTTTGGAAGCCCAGTCGGGCGTTACCCATGATCCACCTGCATTCCATCCGCTTGAGGCAATGATGCCGATCCGCATTTTCAGCCGTTTCCCTTCGGCAAGGGTATGTTTAATCAGCGCTACCGATTCGTCACCTAAGAAAGCGCTTCCGGCTGGTATCATGTCCGGATTACGGATCGCAGCCACATCCCATATTTCCGCCCGGTTGATCCCTTTGGATTTCATGGCCTCCAGGTCGCGGGTAATGGCTTCTTTGGTCATGTTCCCATTTAACCAGCACCAGAATACGCCCGGTCTCGCTGATGATGGCGGATTTTCGAACCCAACTGCCATTTCACCGATCGATCCGTTTCCGTTTCCTTTGTTCGTAAGGCACGAGGTGAATGTAACAGAAACAAGCAGCGATAGAAGTGTTCTTGCTAAAAGATGTTGATTTTTTTTCATCTGTTTGATGAGTTACCAGCGTCGAAAATAATGGCTCCCAAGATGCCGGCTTCTTTCATGGCAGTATGATCGTCGATGATACCCCGCTTGGTGATATACCCTTCGAGCCACCACCAATATGCTCGTGTGCGGGCATAATCGGGTGGAGTCTGAAAATCGGCTTCGAGGTTATTGCTGGGTGTGAACGGGACAGTAAATCCTTTGTTATCGCCGGCATTGCATCCTATAACAAACGACATTACAGTAAATGCACAAACGAAAATGGTTTTCATGTGGTTTAATGTTTTTGAACAATGATGAATGGTTGATGTTTTATAGCAATTGAATTTATTATGTACTATACCCATCTTCCGCGAACCAACCTAAAATGTCAGATACGGTAATGCTACTCAACGCACCCGCGATCTTCTCTTCCAAAGCTTTCCGAGTTCTTGCTTTAACCTTTCGCAGAA
>JAVBSH010000225.1:0-22695 GCA_031547085.1 Bacteroidales bacterium | reverse complement strand
GAAATTGTAAAGGTCGAGGATATTAAACAGTGGAAAAATGAAAATATCGGGGAAAGCCTTTTGGGGAAAAGAAATAAGTTGTTTAAAAAGTGGAACGATGATCTTTGTTGATAAAACCCAAATTTTTTACACCCCACCTGTCAGGCTTGCTGTGAAGCTGCTGATAGAACCATGATCTTGATTTTTCAACTCTCAACTCTCCATTAAAAATCATCGTTGGTCATTATAATATCAACATTCATCAAAAAAGGGTAAGACTACGGTTTACCGTATTTGCTTATTTGTAAAATCATTTTAGATTTGCAACCGGAATATTATTGATTGAAACTCTTGTAAAAATGTTTTATCTCCCTGCTATACCCGATATGAGTGAATGCCGCACCGGTAGTGAATTTGACACACCTCTTGCAGAGAGTGTCCGTCCGGCCAACTGGCTTTTACTGACCAAATCATTTCTTGCTGATCATTTATCAATTTATCATTAATAATTAACCATTAATCATTTGAAATCATGAGTGTATTTAGATTTTTCTGGAAAGTGTGGCTACGGCTGAATTTATTGACTAAGGATGTGGACAACGACTATGTGGCCGAAGTGTCCCTCACGGGTAAGAAGGCTTTGCGCAATGCCGACATTGCCCGGCTGATCAAAGAAGCAGGTTCGGAATTGAAGTACGAAACCCTGCTCAGTATTCTGGACCAAAGCGACCGTATCATCCGCGAGCAGGTGCAGGCGGGGCACAGTGTGCTTACGGGATGCTGCCAGTACAGCCCGCGCGTGGCAGGCACATGGATCGGTGCGAACGCCAAATTTGATCCCGCCGTGCACAAAATCACGCTGGATATTATCCCGAGCGCCGAAATGCGTGTAGCATTGAAAGAAGTGGGTGTGGAAGTGCTGGGCGTAAAAGAAGGCGGTGCTTTCATCGGCTTAGTGACCGACACTGCTACCGGCCTTACTGATGGCACGATTACACCCGGCGACGATATCCTGGCCGAGGGCGACAAGCTGAAAGTTGCCCCTGCTGATGAAACCGGGCTTGGCGTATTTTTTATCAGCGAAACAGGCACGACCATTCCCGTTACTCGTCGTTTGACCCAAAACGACCCGAAAAAGCTTCTCGCCCGTGTGCCCGACCTTGCGCCGGGGCAGTACACCTTGCGGGTGGTGACGCGGTTCTCGAACAGCAGTACCCTTCTCACCGAGCCGCGTACCATCGATTACGATCGGTTATTGATCGTATCGTAATGCCGTTTTGCGTCGCGATGCAACGCAGTGTTACGCTGTGCCGGAGCGCAGTGTTGCGCTGCGATGCAGCGTAACGTTACGTCGAGATGCAATATAAAAAAAGATACAGAGTTCAAAAAGCCTGTTTTCGGTTCGTCGTTGGTAGCGATAGCGAAGCAATCTATTTGAATAGTAGTAGATTGCTTCGTCGTTCCTCCTCGCAATGACGTGCTTTTCCGACTTTTTGAACATCCTCTCCTTAATAATTCTCAATTAATTATGTACAGATTTTTTACCCTTTTATTGCTCGCATTGACGATGCAAACCTTACAGGCACAGTGGACAGGAAGCGGCACAGAAACTGCGCCCTACCAAATTCGCACGGTGGCAGAGTTGGCGACGTTAGCCACTAATGTAAATGGCGGTCAAACCTATGACGGTATACATTTCCGCCTTGAAAACGATCTCGACTTGAACGTAGCCCCCTGGAATACTGGCGAAGGCTGGATACCCATCGGACGGTATGACTGTAATCCGCTTTGCTACCCAAAGCCCTTTAGCGGCGCTTTTCATGGCAACGGGCGAGTTATCCGTAATCTGTACATCAACAGCGAAGGAGTTTATAAAGGTCTTTTTGGTGTGATTGGTGGAAACTGTATCATTGAAAACCTCGGATTGGTTGATGCCCGTGTATGGTGCGGTGCTATTGGAGGTAGCCTGGTTGGAGAAGCCAGGGATATTTCGGCGCTTATCAGTGGATGCTATACATTGCGGGTAGAAGTCGAGCATAACAGGAACAGTACTTCTAATGGCATGTATCTCGGAGGATTAATGGGCGCTGCCGCTTGTAAAGTAATCAATTGCTATTCGACAGGAAAAGTAACCGGAGTCAGCAGCGGTAATGATGTTGGCGGCCTGATTGGCCGCTATAATGCCACTACATTTGACGGGTCGATGATTCCCATCAGCGGATGCCGGTCAAGTGTAGTTGTAACAGGGCTTGCCAACAATAACGGTGGATTGATAGGTCTTTGTGAAGGAGCTAACGTCAGCGGCTGCCATGCCACCGGAAATGTAAGCGGAAGCGGTGGCGGTTTGATAGGACACATGGGTGGCGCCGGCGCTGTTTCCGACTGCTATGCTACCGGTAATGTAGACGGCGGTGGCGGTGGTTTGCTGGGGAGCTGCAACGTATCTGTTTCACGTTGTTATGCCACAGGTAATGTAACAAGTAATTTCTGGGCCGGCGGTTTGATAGGAGATGCCATGTTCAGCGCCATCAGCGAATGCTTCGCTTCGGGATACGTCAAAGGCAACATGTGGGTTGGTGGTCTGGTAGGGTCAATAACGGGTGGGAGCACGATAAGGAACAGCTACGCTGTGGGGCATGTGGAAGGTGGTAACGGAATAGGCGGTTTGGTTGGCGCCGGCGGCGGGGTCGTTTCCCAGTGTTACGCTGCCGGCAATATCCTGCAAAGTGATGTTGCTGCGGGAAATAATCAGGGCAACGCCGTAGTCGGCGGCACGCTCGGTGCGCACGGCGGTCTGGTGGGATATGCGGGAAATACCGTCATTCCCGAGTACGGCAGCATAGAACGAAGCGCGGTGGCGGTCGGTTCCATGGACGTCATTAGCGGCGTATGGGGGCCTGTTACATCCAACAAAACAGCTACACTGACGCGCAATTACGTGTACGACGGTATGTTGATCAACCGCGAGCCGGTGAGCCGCAGCGAATCGCTGGCAAGCATGGAGGATCTACACTCGGCTACACTGTACCGGAGCGGCCTGTCGTGGGCGAATTTCGATACGGACTGGGATATCTGGGAAGGCGTCAGTTTTCCGTATTTTAAATGGCAAAGTGCGCCGGCTCGTATCGATGCCTGTACCATCACAGGCATATCGGGTGGCGTGCGCCCGGGCACAACGGTGGATAGCGTAACGATTATCCGCGCATCGTCGGGCGAACGACTTGGGAAGGCTACGCTTTCGGGTAGTAACTGGACATACTCTGCAGCATCATTTGTAGGCGAGACATTGCGCGTGACGGTTTATGAACATGGAAAAGCCCCGTCGTGTTCCGTATACGGTAAAGTAACCGACCCGCAGGGGCAGGCAAGCGCCAACAACAATCTAAGTAACCTTACCGTATCGCAGGGCGTGCTTTCGCCGATCTTTTCGGCAAACGTTACTTTCTACACAGTGAACGTAGCCAACGATGTGGACGAAATCACCATCAACGCAGCAGCCGTTCATCCGCAGGCACGCGTGACGGGGACAGGTTCAAAACAATTGCGTGTAGGTGACAACAGGCATGTAGTGGAAGTAACCGCCCAGAATACCAACACTAAAGGATATGCGGTCAATATTGTCCGGGCCACGGCTCCCGTAGGACCGTCAGTATCGGGCGTGTCGGTTACCCCCTCGAAGGCGGTTGTGAAGAGAGACGCCAAGCAGGCATTCTCTGCCACCATCCTCATAACGGGTGGTACATCCACTGCGGCAACATGGAGCGTATCAGGCAATAACTCCACGGGAACAACCATCGACAAATATGGCGAACTTACAGTGGCTGCCGGCGAAACGGCTGCTACACTCACCGTAACGGCTACCTCCGTGACGGACAACACCAAAAGCGGCACTGCCATGGTAACGCTCACCAACGAAACATTGCCGGCGGCAGTAACCGATTTCCGGATCGTCCCGTCGCCAGCCAACGTACAACGGGGCGGATCGAAGCAATTGGTTGCCGATGTGTCGGTACAAGGCGGCGCATCGGGAGTAATTACATGGCGCGTGACAGGCCATGAACCTGCAACCGAAGCTTCAATCACTCCAAGCGGTCTGCTCTCGGTAACTGCAAGCGAAAGGTGGAATCTTATCTGGGTATGGGCTACATTCAGTTATGACGGTTCGGAACGTATGGTGGATGTATATGTGAACGACCAGCCTTCGGTAACCAGCATTAGGTTGAACCCGATAACGGCTACTGTAGATAAGGGACACACTCAGCAATTTACCTCCTACGTGGAGACAAAGGGCAACGCTTCTCAAGCGGTGGAATGGAGTGTAACCGGCAATACATCGGCCAATACCAAAATCAGTGAAAAGGGCCTGCTGACAGTAGGCGCTGACGAAGCAGCCATAGAACTTACCGTGACGTCTGCCGCCTTATTCGACAATACAAAGAAAGCAACGGCCAAGGTGGCGGTGCCCAATGTAGCTTCCGTGACGGTGTCACCTGCCACATCCAACGTGCCATATGGCGCCACACAGCAGTTCACCGCTTACGTAACTGCGGCCACCGGCGTCACCAAAGATGTCACCTGGTCGGTATCGGGCAATACCTCGGCGGCAACTACCATCAACGGGTTGGGTCTGTTAACGGTAGCCGCTAACGAAACAGCAGGTTCGCTAACCGTCACGGCTTCCTCATATTTCGACCCCACCAAGAAAGGGACGGCCACCGTAACCACGGGAGGCATCACTTCAATAGTAATATCACCTACCGGCGCCACCGTGCAGTATGGCAAAACGCGGCAGTTTACCGTTGCAGTGACGACTACAGGGAGTGCGACCAACGGAGTAACATGGACGGTAACAGGTAAAAACTCTGCTTCCACTTACATTAACGTCACTACCGGACTGCTCACCGTAGCCGCCGCCGAAACGGCCACCACACTTACCGTTACGGCCACTTCCGCTTTCGATAATACGAAAACGGGTACGACCACGGTAACGTTAACTTCCGACGCTGTAACCGGCGTTACGATATCGCCTGCTCCGGCTACCGTGCAAAAGGGTGCTACGCAGCAGTTCACGGCAACGGTGGCGACTACCGGGCCGGCAGCATCCAAGGCGGTGAGTTGGACGGTGACGGGTAATGCCTCTACAGAGACTACCATCAACGCCAACGGATTGCTGACGGTAGCTATTGCCGAAACGGCCACTTCACTTACCGTTAAAGCCGTCTCTACTTTTGATAACACGAAGAGTGGTACAGCCACGGTGACGGTTCCGCATGTTACTTCTGTAATGGTATCTCCTAATACGGTTACCGTGCAAAGAGAGACCACGCGACAGTTTACAGCCACAGTGACCGTAACAGGCGGCGCATCGCAGACGGTAACATGGTCGGTAACGGGTAACACCTCATCGGCAACCGGCATCAACGCAAGCGGTCTGTTAACAATAGCAGCCGGCGAAACAGCCGCTACGCTCATCGTAACGGCCACTTCCGCTTTGGACAATACGAAAAAAGGAACGGCAACGGTGACGATACCCACAGTAACAGGTGTCACGGTATCGCCTGCCACGGCCACTGTACAAAGGGGTAAAACGCAAGCGTTCACGGCCAATGTTACGGTTACGGGCGGCGCATCCTCCGGGGTAACATGGAGTATTTCGGGTAATGAGTTCACGGGGACAAATATCAACGCAGCCGGTTATCTTACGGTGGCAGCCGGCGAAACAGCCGCTGCGCTCACCGTAACGGCCACTTCCACTTTGGACAATACGAAAAAAGGAACGGCCACAGTGACGCTCATCGACCCCATCACGGTAACGAGCGTTACGGTATCGCCGGGCACGGTTTCCGTACCAAAGGCTGGCACACAACAATTTACTGCCACTGTGACCGTAACGGGTGGCGCTTCCACGGGGGTAACGTGGAGTATTTGGGGCCAAGCGCTCGTGGCAACGAACATTAGCGCCACCGGTCTGCTTACGGTCGCTGCCGGCGAAACGGCCGGTACGATTTATGTAACAGCCACCTCCACTGCCGATAATTCGAGGAGCGGCTCGGCAACGGTGACGGTAGCGATACCGGTAACGAGTGTCACTGTATCGCCAAGCACTTTGTCGTTACCGGCCGGACAGAAGCAAAAACTCACAGCCACCGTACAGCCGGCTGATGCAGCCAACAAAAACGTGACATGGAGCAGCAGCGCTACCGGCATAGCCACCGTGAATACCACCACGGGCGAGGTAACTGCCGTTGCCGTCGGTTCGGCAGTCATCACTGCTGTCACGCAGGACGGAGACAAAACAGCAACCTGCGACTTAACAGTGACGGATGAAGATCCATCTGCTGTAAGCGCCGTCACGGTAACGCCTCGCCAGGTGAATGTACAAAAAGGCGCCACGCAACAGTTCACGGCTGATGTAACAGCCACGGGCTATGCATCCGCTGCTGTCACCTGGGCGGTAATAGGCAATGTTTCACCGTACACTACCATCAGCCAATCGGGCTTACTCACGGTATCCGCCAGCGAAACGGCCGCCACGCTCAGCATCATGGCTGCCTCCGTTTTCGATAATACGAAGAAAGGCGCCGCCACTGTAACGGTGGAAAATGTTACAGGCGTGGAAGAATTAGACATTCCCGGCTTAAAGTTATATCCGAATCCTTTCACCGGTTTGCTGCACCTTGTGGGCGCGGACGGTTGTACATTGCAGGTAGTGAATGCGGCAGGTGCGGTAGTACATACTCAAAAGGTAACCAATCCTGACGAAACCATTCATTTGGAGTCACTGCCGGATGGTATGTATTTCTTCCGGTTAGAAAAAGACAAACAGGTGAAAACAATAAAAGTCGTTAAAGAATAAAGAGCAATATCATCAAGAAAAGCCGCGAACGTACATTGATTTTTTCACCTACAAGAAGAAATAAAGCTTTCCTGTAGATACATTAATAAAAGGCATATATGGCAAATGTTGTATATGCCTTTTTTACTAATCTATGAAACTCATCGAAACATGATTACCTTCTTTTGCAGCGAATAAATCGGCAACTTTTGTAATTTCTTCATCCAACAACTCCCGGTTGGCGGTAGTTACATTAATGAGCGAATAGGCGGGCGCTCCGGTAAACATATCCCAACGCCATTGTAGCTGGCTGTTGGTAGCCGATGTCCCGTTACCATACCACCACGCGGTATACAGGGTGTCTTCATCCTTTTGCAGAATGCCGGTATACATGGTCAGTGCACCCAATACGGTTTCTTGTACCTGCGACATCTTGTAGCCGCTCCCGCTCCAACAGGTCATCGGATTGTGTTCCGTATCGCAGAACCATCGTATTTGTTTGATGTAAACCAGCGAAGCATTATTTTCGAGCTTGACAATTCCTTTGGAATGAGGTGTAGCCACATATCCCGTGACAGTTGCAACAGATGCCGGCGCTGCATTGTCCGATTTCTTTTCGACTACCTGCAAAGCGGCAATCCATAACAATATGCAACAAACCAGTTGGGTAAATCCTTTCCATAAGCCATTTCGTCGGAAAACTGTTGTTGGAGCAGGTACGTATATTTGAGCGTTATTTGGCTGCACATCCTCTTTCCCCGGAAGGGAGGACATTGGGCTGATCGGTTTGATGAGAAAACGGCATACAATCCACGACGGTATCACTACTTGCACCAATAAACAAATAATACCGATGGTGTCGTGCATCACAGTGCCGGGAAACACTTGGAAAAGCACCAACAGCATCATCCGTACCAAGTTCGAAAAGATATTCAGTAACAGGACAATCCCTAAGTAGGCCAAGACTGTCCAGACGGGCATTTCCCTTCCGCATCTTTTTTGGTAATAACCAAACAACAAAAGCCCGATGATGAAGGATGTTATCAACATGTTCAAGCCCATGCAGGCCGGATCGACCGTAAAATCGTTCCCTTCGAAGGTAAACGTATTTCCCGCCACCTCCACGGGAATGCCTGCTATCCGGAAAATGCTCCCGCAAACCGATGTAAGCCATAGCCTGACCGGGAAACTGAATGTATTGACCATGTAAGTTGCCAGTGGCATTGTTAAAATCACCACCGCAATAGTCAATAAATTTACCCGTCCGTAACGATTTTCCACCAGAAACAGCAAGATAGCCACCAGTGCGAAATAAACCAGAGTGTTCACCGGGGCGTAAAATGACAACGCCATCAGTAGCAATGCAACAATGGCAAAGCGGTACGAACCTTTTTTATCCGGGCGTGTGCGAATAACAAACGGAATGGCCAGCATGCCCAGTGACAGGTTGAATAATTGCTGCGACAAGAATCCGCGCAGACAGGTGACGGCAACCAAAAGTACGGACAGGACACTGGTTACGAAAACTGCTTGTCCGGAATATTTCCTGATACCGGACATTACATCGTTCATGACGAGAATGATTTTTGAAAAGATGAAGATATTAAACCACATGGCGATGACTTGGATACCATTTGTTTTTGAACCTGATAGGTTTTACAGATTATTGTTGACACAGTGACCTGCTGGGTTTTTAAAACCCGGTAGGTCTTATTAAGCGGCCGTCAAGACTTACCGGGTCTTTGAGACCCAGCAGGTCAGGAGCATTTAAGATCTGTCGGATTTGAAAAACCTACTCAATCTGGGTTTTCTGCGGATGTACAGATACAAGGCAACCATACCTGCTACTGCAATCAACGCCCACTCGTGAGGCTCCGGTACAGCGCCTTTCGAAGCTTTCGAGGCATTTTTCAAACTGTTTTCTGCATCCTCGATATCGAAACGGTCATAATCCTTTTGCGATTCAAGTACTACTAAGCTCGACACAGGTGACACTACATACGCCTGTTGCGCTTCGGCCACCATGCTGTCGGTGAGCGGCGAGGCGGTGTTCCAACTTCCGGCATACTGCAACATGATGTGGTTGTACGCAAACAGACGCATCAAGTGGTCGGGAGCCACAGCTTTTGCCTGGCTTTTTTGCCTGATGATATTGATCCCGGCGTCATGTACGGCTACGCAACTATCATTTTCATACACGGTTTGCATCAATACCGACTGTTTCATTATCTTTTGCAGACCAACCATATCGCCTCGCTGGTAATTCAGCAAGCGGTATTCGCGGAGTGTTTTCAGGTATGGCGATAATTCATCACCCAGATCGTAAAAATAGATTGCCTGATCGGGACGTACACCTGTTTTGAGCGCTTTGAAGAAACGGGACTCTGTCAAATCTGCAATATTAGGCGACACGGCCGCGCTCTTGCTCACCAGTAGGCTTTTACCCGGGTGTTTAACCAAATGGAGCGGGAATAACGAAAACTGTTGTTTGCTTAATCGCTTGTACAGGGAATTTTTGTTTTCCATTGTCACCGTCTTCATTTCCTGTCCGTCGAATACCCACACTTTCCTGTTTCCGGCAACTTCAAGCAAAGCGTCAAACTCGGTTTTCGTCCACGAATGATTAACATCCAAATACACATCCTGTATATCGGCTGATGTTTCACGTGGCCGGAGTTCCTGTAAGGTATAGCAATATCCGTCGAAACAGAACGGTTCGCCCGACAAGCCCGGGTCATCCATCGTAATAGCCCAATGATTGTTGTATCTGGCTTTTCTTTTCGAAGTCAATGCCAAATCCTCCTTTTGGAAGAATGACGGATAATTCAAATTTGCGGGTGTTTGCAGGAACTCCACATTTACTGTTTCGCGGGCTTTCGTATAATCAGTGCCTTCGAAATATACAGGATTGTAGATCAATTGCTGCCCGTTTTTGTGTAGGGGTGAAGTAATACCGATTTTAAATGTCCGTTCCTCCTTGTCGGTCACCGGGAACACCCGTACGCTTACTGTAGAGCCTTCCTGCCAGTGCACCAGCGACGGGTCGCGGCTTTCCACGCCCACAATGGTACGGTAAGCCGAATCTGCTTTGCTCTTGGTCGTCAGTATTCCTTTTTCTTCCTGTCCGTTGATCCACAGCGAAAGGGATGTCACCACCGATCCTTCGGACAGGTGGAAGGTATACACAGCCTCGCCGCCTCGCCAACTATTCCTTGTATTGCGCACCATAATCACCTGCTCGGTATATGCCGTGCGGTATTGCGGCCATATCAATACCGTCGAATTAATGTATGTTGTTTTGATGCCTTCGTCGCTCCACAGGCGTTCGGCTGCCTGATGGCGGCAATCGTAAATACTTTCGAGTATTTTGACCTTCTCCTCATCGTTCAGGCAAGGTTCACCACCGACAAGACAAGCCGTTACAATGAACGGATTATGTATCCTGCGCTCGGTAAACCGCGAAGGAAACCTGCCGAAATCCCATGCGTCAATATCGGGCATCACGTAAGTCAATCCCACTTTCAGCGCCTTGTTGGTGATATCGTTTTTCGGCAGGCGTTGTGCTACCCTCACCCAAGTGGGCAACGTAGTATTGTCTTCCACAAACGATTCGCGGTAAGTGTCGTTGATCAGGCCCACCACTTGTGTCCAACGGAGGGTGAAAACTACGGCAAATATCACCACGACGCCCGCACCCGCAACCAATGCCCGTATCGACTTGCGGTTATCTTCGCTGAACCTGATAAGCCATGTAATGATGAAAATCAGGAAAAGTAACGGCACAAAGCCGTGCAACGAAATACCCAGTACCCAGAACACAATCGCACTGGTTGGATAGACAGGAACCAAGTAAATGGAAAGATACAGGAATGTTACCATACCCACACCCAACACGGCCATTATTAATAGCCGCAAGTAACCGGGCATTGCTTTGAAATATGCCAGTCCGAGGCATGCCGCCGATATCAACACCAGCGTTATGGAAAACCAAAACGGCGATGCATCGAATATATTCATGTATCGATTGAGCGAGTGAGCACTGATTAACGAAAGTACCAAAGCCGGGAAAATTCGGCAAAAACGATAAGTCTTGCGTGAAAAAAGGGCAGAGAGAATCACTGATCCAAAATAGCCCGCTGTGAAAAGATAGTTGACAAAGAACACGCCCAATGACGCTTCGCCTTCTACCATCAGGCCTAATAAATACATGGAGAAACTGATCAGGATCAGAATCAATCCGATTTTGTAATGTGTGTCGCGAAATAATGACTCTTTCATGGTTTAAAATGTTGATTATTTAATGATGGATCAATGGAATAACTTGGTTCAAATAACAATTTTTACAAAAGTACTTTTAAGTGCAAAGTAAATGTAAATTTTTGATATTTGATAAAATATTTTTTGAAAAGAATAAAAATAAGGAATACCGACAAAATTATTTATATATTTGACAGGATTAACATGATTTACAAGATTATTTGCATCTTGTAAATCATGTTAATCCTGTCAAAAAAAGATGAGAATGTTATTTTGTCATTGTTCCTAAGAATAGAGGTGTTATATTTGTTGTGATATTATTTGTTGAAGCATGCGGGGCATTTACTTTTTATTTTTTATGTTGATTCCAATCACAGGTATTATGGCGCAGAATCCGGCAGGCCGGTTGCCGGAACAAATACAGTCATACCGGCTTGCCGAACGGTTGGGTTATGATACGGACAACCTGTTCGAATATATCAACGGCGGCGCCGAGATGTACCTGTCGTATGGTTTGGTGGGGATGAAAGGTTGCCGGTATGCTGCCGAAAACCAACCTGATGTAACGGCAGACGTGTATGAAATGACGGAAGCAAAAAATGCTTTTGGTATATATACGCAAACGCGCGACAAGGAAGAATATACTTACGGACAGGGCTCCATCACTCACCGCGATGCTGTGATGTTCTGGAAAGACCGTTATTTTGTGATCATCTCCACACTCAAGGCTACACCGCAAAGTGAGGAAGCTGTGAAGCAACTGGCTTCGATGATCGATCAAGCTATTCCCGGCAAGGGCGGAATACCCGGCATCATCAGTTGCCTGCCCACGGAGGGTCTGGCCTCAGCCGGATATCTCTATTTCCATCACTACATCTGGCTCAATGCCTATTATTTCATCGCCGATTACAATATCCTGGACATCGACGGGACGACCGATGCCGTATTGGCCAAATACGGTGCACCCGAAAACCGCAGCTACCTCTTGCTGGTAGACTATCCCAGTAAAGAAGCGGCTGCAAAAGCCTGCAAACAACTGAAACAAAAGTTTGCCCCGGAAACAAAAGAAGGTGTTGCAGTGCAATTGGAAGACAAAGGTTGGTTTATCACCTGGGCAAAAGGCAATAAAGCAGGCGCCATTTTCAACGGCAGTTCCCGTGAAGCCACCGTGAAGCTATGCCAAGCTGCAAAAAATAAAATGTAAAACCATCAAAAAAGTAAATATTATGGAACCGATCACCCGTCGCGATTTACTGAAAAAGACAGCCATTGCAGCCGCCGGAAGCGCTGTCTTGCTGAGCCGTCCCGTCGAAGCCTGGGCTGACGCGCAACAAGCCAAGACAAAAGTAGTACTGGTGCGTAACCAGCAGTTATTTGCCAAAGGCGACAGTCCCGATCCGGATATTGCCCGGCAGATGCTCGACCAGTCCGTTTGTACGCTTACCGGACAAAAAGATGCTGCCGCCGCATGGAAAACTATTGTCAAGCCTGCGGATACCCTGGGCATCAAAACCAATGGATGGAACAAACTTCCGACCCCGACAGTACTCGAAGAAACCCTTAAGGAACGAGCAATTGCCGCCGGTGTTGATCCTGAAAAGATCAGCATCAAAGATCATGGCATACTTTCCGATCCTGTATTCCAAAAGGCGACAGCGCTCATCAACATCCGTCCGATGCGTACTCATGCATGGTCGGGGGTTGGTACGCTGATGAAAAACTACATCATGTTTTCGCCTTCGCCTTCGTCGTACCATCCCGATTCATGTGCCAGCCTGGCTACCTTATTCGACCTCCCGGAGGTGAAAGGGAAAAGCCGTCTGCATATACTGGTGATGTTTACCCCGCAGTTCCACCATTTGGCGCCGATGCATTTCTCCGAAGAATATACCTGGAAATACTGTGGGTTGCTCGTAGGATTTGATCCTGTTGCTGTCGATTCCATCGGTTTGCGTATCATCGAAGCCAAACGTACCGAATACTTCAAAGAATATACACCATTGAATCCTCCGGCAAAACATATTGCATTAGCTGATACAAAATATCACCTCGGTACGGCCGATCCTGCCAAAATAGAACTGGTAAAACTCGGATGGAATTCGGATTCATTTGTGTAGCGAAAGTTTTTTATGATCATCGGGCATAATGCCTATATGATTGAAAAGTTACGTTCGGCGGAGTCTCCAGACTCCGTCGTGCTAAAAGGAAAGCTCCTGCTTTCCATGATATACGAGGCTGTTCAAAAAGTCTAAAATCACGGCTGAATTACAAATTCAGCCGAACGCGATTGCCTGTAATACAGGTGGGTAGCGTTGAGCGGAATTTGTAATTCAGCTCGAAAATAGACATTTTGAACAGCCTCTTTTAGCTGCGACGTAGCGAAAGACGCTACGCCGAACAGCTCGGCTTGCAAATATTGGGTATGATATCTAATCATCATGTAAATTTTTTGTCCTATCTCGCTACAATCCCAACGGTACTTTGCCCGTAGCCGCACCAAATGCCGATGCCACCGCTGATATTTCCTTTCAGGCTGCTGTTTGCCGGGAATATCGCATTTTGTGCATTGATGATTTCGTTTTGCCAGATATTCCAGAAATCGAACCCTTCCTTGGTCATTGTCCGTAGCTTCACAAATACACGGTCGCCATCTTTGAAATGTGCTTCAAAGTTTGTCCGTGGAAATATCGTGATGCCGCGTGTGATCTGCATACATACATTCGGCGAAACAAAATTTCTGTCGCTAAGGTTGCCATAGAGGCTGGGTACAAATATCTCATCGTAGCCTTCGAGCAAGGTTGCTATCTGGTAATAGTTCTGTTGGTCGGCCGGGTCGGTAAATTCTATCGACAGGTTGCCAATGGTATCGGTAGGGTTTTGGCGCGTGTATTGTACCTTTTTGATAGGAACCGACGGCGGGATGGTGCTTTCGGCAGTAAGCGTCTGGCTGAGGTATTTGACGGTAAGCTTGTATTTTCCGCCTGTTTTGCCTATGATTTTTTCGCCAACATACAGGAATGGCGGGAGATATTGCGAAGCGGAAGTCATCCGGAGCGTATCGCTATCGGTACCATCCGATACAATGATGGTAGCCGAACGGATAGCGTATTTGAGAAAGTTGGACGAATCGACTAATTCGGTCATCGGAACACTACGTGTGAGCAGCACCCTGGCTACATCGCCTTCTTCAATCCAACCTTCGACTACGATCTTCGATTCGCCTGTTTCGATGGTATATTCCCCGCGTTGGCATGAAGAAAACACAAACAAAATGATGACTCCCCAAAAACTGATAAAATCCTTCATATTTAAAATTTGAATCTCCAACCGATGGATGGCAAAATAGAATACAATGATTTATAGCGTGGTTTTACCTTTATTTTACTCCCGGTTTCGTTGGACGACACATCCAAAATGACATAAATAGGATTGTCTACGGCAAACAAATTATACACTGAAAAATTAAGTATACTTTCGCGCTGGCTTGTCTTCTTGAAGTAAAAATCAACCGAGATATCCGTACGCATGTATTCGGGCATCTGTGCATTGTTGTATTTCCCGTATTCCTTGACGGGATTGTTGTTGATGAAATACCATGATGTAGGCGCTGTAAAGCGGTTTCCCGATGTATACACCTGGGTGATGCCGGCGCTCCAGCGTTTGGATATTTCGTAGCTGGCTACTGCCGAAAGGTTGTGCCGGCGGTCGAATTTCGAAGGAAAACTTTGACCATTGTCGATCCCGTCGAATTGCCGGTCGGACTTGCTCCAGGTATAGCTGACCCACCCTGAGAGCCGTCCTGTCTTTTTCAGCATGAACTCTGCACCGTAAGCCTTGCCTTTCCCAACAAACAAATCGTTGCTGAAGTTTGTTATTTCGTTGAATTGCAGGATGCTGAACGGGTATTGCACCAGGTTCGACAACCGGTTGTAAAACACCCCTGTGGTGAGTTCCATGCGCGGAAATATCTTGTAACCGGATCCAATGGAAAAGTTGTCGGCTAGTTCGGTAGGGATTCCTTCGGATGTGGCGATCCAAAAATCGGTGGGAAAACCTACGCTGGATGTTGTGATCAGGTGCAGGTACTGGCTTTTCCGGGCATACGACAGGTATGCCGCCCATTTATAGCCGTCTGTAAAGTTCAGGCTGACACGAGGCTCTAATTGGTAATCGGTTTTACGGTTATCACCTTCGTTAGCGTAAAAACCCATACGGAGGCCCAGGTCGAGCGACAGGTATTCGCCAAGTTGCGGCTTACTTTGCAGGTATGCCGACAAGTATTGCGCATCAATCGTATTATTATCGGCTTCGGAGATATTGGTTAGTTGACTGGAAGAAAATTCCTGTGGGCGCACATGATAATTAGCGTACTGGACACCGGCCATAAAGGGAATTGAAGCCAGTTTGAACCCGGCACGGTTGTGAAATCCCCAATCAAGCACCTCCGATTGTACCCGCACGCCTACCGAGGCTTGCTGCACTTGCAGATGGTTGGTATAGCACGAAAAGTAAACCTCCTGGCTGAGTTTCACGTCCTGTCCCAATTGCCAGTCCCAGGTAGCGGATGCAATGTAGTTGTCCCATTTCATTGTCCCGTCAAGAAGCATCCGGTCTTCGATAATGTTGAAACGGTCGCCGCTTGCGAAAGCATTCACAGCCACCCGGTGATCCTTGCCGGGGTGGAGCATCAAGGTAAGGTTGGCATCACTAAAAGAATAACCGAGATCATCGATCCTGTTCTCGCTGCTTGCGGTTGAATTGATGATTGGTGTGATGATCTGGTCTACGTAGGTTTGTCTTCCCGAAAGGATCAGTCCGGCTTTTTTGCCTAACGGGCTGCCAACGGTAAGTTGCGAAGCTGCAAGGCCGACATTCCCCTTGACTGTGAATCGGGTAGGCAACAGGTCGGGTGAAATTGCCTGTACCGTGGCGCCCAATCGGTTGCCAAATTGTGTTTCGCATCCCGGCTTGTCGAAATGGATACGGTCGATATGGTCGGTATTGTAAAACGGGAAGATACCCATCAGGTGCGACATGCCGTATACCGGCACATCGTTGTAGAGCATCAGGTTGTGGCCGGGATCGCCGCCGCGGATATAAAGGTATCCGTTGGCTTCGCCCGAATTTTGTACTCCCGGCATCAGCTGTAGCACCTTGATCATGTCGGGCACACCCATCGCTGATGGTATCTGGTTTAATTTCTGGCTGTTGAGATTGATCGCGCCATGCTCCGAGTTACTGACCAACGCTTTTGACCGTGCTGTAACGACCGCTTCGCTAAGTTGCACGCTGACAGGAAGTAAGATGATATCAATCGCCAGGTCCGATGAAATATCAAGGAATTTGTAATCCGTATAGAAGCCTATGTGGCTGGTAATAAGTTGTATTTGCTGCGATGGAGCAATCCGGAAAGAAAAAACTCCATCGGAGTCGGTGTAGCGTATTAAAGTATCCTTGCCGGTGATCAACTGCACATTAACCATTGGAAGTGCGGTGGCAGTACTATCGGTTACCCTGCCCGAAAGTTCAACTTTATTTTGAGCAGAACAAACCACTGCCAGCAATGCAAAAAACGTTGATAAACATATTTTTATTCTTGATGTTCGTTTTTTGATGAAATCCATTGGAGGAGTGGCTGTTTGGGGCGTGTGAAGTTCTGTTTTTATGTAAAACTGCCCTTGTTATAATAACAACAAGAGCAGTTTTTAATTCATTTATGGTTGAAAGAGCAATGGTTTACCGGTCAAATGCTTTCACAAAATCTTCCCACTTTGCTTCAATCTTATTAAAGCCTTCGGAGAAATAAACGGACGCTTCTACAAGGGTGTTGTCTTTGAATTTCAGGTAAGGGTTGGTGAGATAGTAGTCATACTTCTTGGTGTATGTGTCATTTTGCCAATCATATGTCCACTCACTTATATTGTTATCCCAGTAGGCGTAATCCCAATATCCCTGATATTCACCATCTTCTTTTTCTGACTTCATTACAATGTCGGCAATTTTGGAGCCGTCTTTGGTAGATGCCAATGTAATAGACATGTACTTGTTAAAAATGGCAGCCAGCTTGTCGGTTTTTTCTTTTTCATATTGTCCCTGCAAGGTATAACGGTTTTTATTTTTGTCGTATGCTTCCCAATCACGACGAAGAGCGTTCCCTTTTGCATAATAATCATCCTCAATGGCTTCATATTCTTTGACATAGTTTTCGACGTCGATTGTATAGACCAATACCAGGTTATCCATCAATTTCAAATAAGCGTTGGCTTTATCGAAAAGGCTATAATTACCTTTTGCGCCATCACCGTTTTGTTCCAGGTCGATGATCTTGTCGATCTTTACACCCGACTTAGCCATCGCTTCGAACATCACCTGGTCGTTGTGTGTTAATTTCATAGCCACCTGGTTTTCGGTTGCCTTGTCGACTTTGCCCCAATATACGTAGCCGTCGTTGGTGGTCACTTTATACTCTGTGCTTACGGGAGCCTGTTTGTTGTCCTTGTACTCGGCGGCAAATTCTAACTTTGCAGCTTCCTTGTTGTCGATGGTAAGGATGCCGGTAGCAGACTTGGGCAGATAATAAGTGACTTCGTGTTCGACATCTTCCTCCTCATCCCAATCGTATTCTTCGTAGCTATCGGTAACTGCGATACCCGAACTTACCGCTTGAACCGAAAAAGCGGCATTGTTGCTGGTTGAAGTTTTTTTGGCGGGGAAAACAAACTTTAATTCATTTTTCGATGCTGTTTTTACCCATTCCTTTTTCTTGCTGTCCCAGGTAAAGATACCATACGCATCGGCATATTCTACCGTTTCCTTCACTGTTTTTACTTCCTTCTCTTCAACAATCTCCACAGAAGCTTCGTCAAGGAGTCTGCCGAGGTTTTGGAATGCTTCGATAGCGCTCGACGTTTTTAGTGCATTGCCGAATTCGAGGAATGCCAGGCTTTCGTTTTCCAACTTTACCTTTTGTTCAGCAGGAGTCAGTTCCGAATAAGGATACTCATCGATTTTATCAAGGTCGATTTCTTCAATTGATTCCGATCCGGAATCATTGTCTTTGTTGCATCCCATCAGGAACAGGCCTGCAAATAACACTAAAGCAAATAATTTTTTTTGATGATACATGAACTTAATATTTTAATGATTTACGTTTCATTTTACGCATCATTTTCAGAAAGGTTACCTGGGTGGCAAAAAAAGCTGGTCTAATCATCATATTTTTTATAGGTTTGTACCGGAATTTATCCGCTAATTTTGGTTTCGAAGTTGTTTCATTTTAACACGAAGTCGCACAAAGGATGGTCACGAAGTTACACAAAGAAAGAAAAGGAAAAATAGTGACGAGTGACAAGTTAAAAAATACGTTAAACCCCTTGGTGTGCCTTTGTGAAATCCTTAGCGAACCTTTGTGTTTGATTGATGTGATCAGATGATTAGTGGATATTTAAATGGTGTTTTATGAAAGTCATGGTTATTATTGCCTTCTTGGGAAGCCTATCGTTACCGGCAATGGCTCAGGACGGCGATTTCAAGTCGCTTTCGGGGAAAGCCAACGAATTGGCCAATGCAAAAGAATACAAGCAAGCCCTGAATTATTTTGATCAAGCCCTGAAGTTAGGAACCGACGATCAGGACGATATGATCTGGACGGCAACCATTGCCGGGACATGCGCCCTACAGGCTAACGAACAATCCAAAGCATTAGCCTTTTTCAAAATAGCGATTGACCGCGATTGCCGGGATTGGGACGTTTATGACAACTACATACAGATAGCTGAAAAGCAGAAAGATACCAAACAACAGGAATATGGTCTCCTTGCAGCGAGCCGTAATGTGGATGGCGCCAGCAAAAAATACACCCAGAAGCTGGCCTATTTTTACTACAACACCAAGCAGTACGCGAAGGCAATTGTAGCAGCCGACAGCGTGTTGAACACCTTTCCGCAACGGAAAGAGATTCTGAACCTGAAAGCCATCTCATTGGAAATGACAGGCAGACCGGATGAGGCAATTACTGCTTTCGAAAGTGTATTGGCCGACCATCCGGATCATCAATTAGCTATGTCTTATTTAGGGATCATCTACTGTAACAAGGGGAATGAGATATATGATGCCGCCAAATCCAAATATGTAGCTATTCAGAAACCAACCAATGAACAATATGCCGCCATGAAAAAACGGTTTGATGATGCGGCTGTATTTTACCGTAAAGCTGTTCCCCTGCTCGAAAAAGCTTATAAAGACAACCCAACGAAGACGACCAAAGACGCTTTGTATCGGGCATATTCCCGGATGGGGGATAGTAAAAAGGCTGCGCAGTATAAGTAAGTAAACGACATTGAATTCCGCTCAACGCTACCTGCCTATATTACAGACAATCACGTTCGGCTGAATTTGTAATTCAGCCGTAACTTTCGACTTTTTGAACAGCCTCCTCCTTCTCTCTTTTCAAGACGAGCGCGTTATATCGACCGTAGGTTGACTGCGTCGCTCCCTTCGGGGGTGCGAAGCATACGGAGTGGAGACATCTTTGAGCTATTTTACCTTCTTTAGGTATTACATCGGATAACTCATATTTTTTTTATGGAGTGTGTAATATTTTTTCTCAGCACTCATTATTGCGGATAAACTCTTTGTGTGCGGTAGTCTACGGCTTTGTTGTTAAGTTCTTTACTTGTTTTAATAACACCTTCGTTGATGGCTTTCACTTTGTCGAAATTCATCTTTTCGACTTGACGGTCGTAGGTCACAAGTCCGTTTATTTCATGCTCCACATCCGTGGTTTGGGTATATATAGCGCAACTTACCCCACGGTATATCATCATCTGTTCCACTTCGGTAAGCAACATCACGTAGGTGTCCGAAAGTATCTCTTTGTTTACCAGTATTTCATAGGCATTGTTACGGACAGGCCACATGTGTCCGCGGACAAAGAGGCCTTTTCCCCCGAACTCACCGATGGACGAGGCCCTAGTATCCTGTGGCTTAGGTGTGTTTTTTTCGTTTATAGGCCCGTAATTGTGCAGATCAACAAAGTCTCCATTGCCCGGATCCCCGTAGGCGCGTCGGTAGCCCGGTGCATAGTTGTAACCGGAGTTCCCGTTTACAAGCCTTGACGGATCATATTTCTTGGTCCAATCGGTAATGTCGGTTACATCAAACGCTCCCCAGTTCTCATTAAATGGAACCCATGTAACAATGGAGGGCACGCTGATCAGTTGATCCATGATTTCTTGCCATTCTTTCCGGAACTGTGTACGTACGGCAACGGAGTCTACCCCGTCCGGTTCCCAAATGTTAGGCATGTCCTGCCATACGAGTAGCCCTAATCGGTCACAATGGTAATACCACCGCATAGGCTCAGTCTTTATATGTTTGCGGATGACATTAAACCCGGTACGTTTGGCTAACTCGATATCATAAAGCAGTGCTTGATCGGTGGGCGCTGTAAAAACACCGTCGGGCCAATATCCCTGGTCCAACAGGCCTAATTGGAGCACAAATTCGCCATTCAGCAGCGTGCGGGTCATTCCGTCCACTTTACCCAGGGATACTGAGCGCATCCCGAAATAACTGTCTATTTGATCTACCATCTTACCTTTGCGATCCTTGAGTTGCAATTTTAAATCATATAGAAACGGATCATCAGGCGACCATCGTTTGGGATTGGATATGGGTAGATAAAACTTCGTGCCTGCACCGCCTTCCGCTTTAGCGACTTCACGGTCTCCGTCGAGGGCTATGGCAGATATCTTAAGATTTTCCCCGGTTGCGGTTACTTCTATTTCCAGGCGGTTGTTGGTGAGGTTCGGAATAAGTTTAACATGAGCGATGTGCTCTTTTTCTACCGGTTCCATCCAGACGCTTTGCCATATTCCAGAAGTGAAGGTATAGTCTCCTTTAGGACCGTTTTTTCCTGATGCGGCTTTCCCGTCGTTGGGATCCCATGCCCCGACTACGAGTGTATTTTCTCCCGGTTTGAGATGGTCGGTGATATCGAAACTAAAGCTGGTATAACCTCCGGCGTGAGTACCCACTTTCTTATTGTTCACAAACACCGAGGCGATCCGGTCAACCGCACCGAAGTGAAGTAATATCCTTTTTCCATTCCAAGTTTTCGGAATATGGATGGTCCGGCGGTACCATAAATTCGTTTCTCCGGCTCGTTTGATCCCGGAAAGTTCGGCTTCGGGAGGGAAGGGAACCAATATTTTTTCCGTATTGATGCCAAAGCTGGGAGGTGTTGCGGCAGTTGTGGGATTAGCAAGCTCAGCGCCTCCCATGTAGTCCCATTTGCCATTAAGCGTCATCCATTGGTCGCGAACCATCTGTGGGCGGGGATATTCGGGTAAGGGAATTTCAGCTTGACGTGCCGTTTCGGTCCAAGGAGTAGGAAGTGTGAATTTTATAGGGTTCTGGGCTTTAGCGGGACAAAGACCGGCAAATAAAAGGCACGCTGCCACGAAACAAAGGATGAACTTGTTCATTTTTATTGATTTTAGTTTGTTTAATCTCAACAAAGATATGCAATAATTTATGAATATCGGGTCTTATGCTTATTGATTATACGGCGGCGTTCGGCGGAGTCTCCAGACTCCGTCGTGCTAAAAAGAAAGCTCCTGCTTTCCATATACGCAAGGCAGGAGCCTTGCTTTTAGCTTCGACATAGCGAGGACGCTATGCCGAACAATTTAGCCCACAAGCATTGGATAAAATACCCGATAATCATATAAGTAAACCTTAAAAAATAAGTTGTCAAATTTCGCCACTGTCAGGGTCAAGACCGCTGACAGGGCCCGTAACACTCCCTGACAGCGGTCAATAGACCCTGTCAGTGGAGGAGAGTCTGATAGATTATTTTTTAATTTCACTAATTTAAAGTTTGAAAATTTACGCTTCATTCAACAAAAAATCCCCCCGAAACCTCGGAGGGACTTTTTGCGTTCGAACATTCGAGCGTTATAACGTTATGAACGTTCAAACGTTATCAACGCGATCACACGGTTTGGATCAATATCTCAAGGATCTTCTTCCCGGCAGCGGCAACGGATGTTCCCGGACCAAAAATGGCTACCACGCCGGCATCGTACAGGTATTGGTAATCCTGCGCGGGGATCACACCACCGGCAATCACCATGATGTCCTCGCGGCCAAGCTTTTTCAGCTCGGCAATCACTTGCGGAACCAGTGTCTTATGTCCGGCTGCCAGTGACGAAACGCCCAACACATGCACGTCGTTTTCAACGGCTTGCTTGGCTGCTTCGGCAGGGGTTTGGAACAACGGCCCCATGTCCACATCGAAACCAAGGTCAGCGTAACCGGTAGCTACTACCTTGGCGCCGCGGTCGTGGCCGTCTTGGCCCATCTTGGCGACCATGATGCGAGGCTGGCGGCCTGCTTTCTTTGCAAACTGTTCTGCCAATGCTTTGGCTTCCTTAAAGTCAGGATCTTCCTGACTTTCGGCGGAGTAAACTCCTGAAATGGTACGTATCACTGCTTTGTATCTTCCTGAAACTTTTTCAATGGCGTCCGAAATCTCTCCCAACGAAGCGCGTTTAGCGGCAGCATCCACACTTAATGCAAGCAGGTTGCCCTTGCCGGAGCTTGCTGCTTCGGTGATGGCT
>JAVBSH010000116.1:0-21660 GCA_031547085.1 Bacteroidales bacterium | reverse complement strand
AGTGGTTACCAACTGCACCGGTACAAGATGGTTTCGCGAAGCTGGTGCGTGTATGCCATGGACTGGAAGGTGAGCGACAACCTGGGTGATAGCAACGGCCGCTCCGGAAAATCGTTTTGCTTTAAAACGATCCGTCGCTTTATGAAATCGGTGACCCTCCCGGGCCGGAACCCGAAGCTGACCGAAAACCAGCACATATACGACCGCATCACCGAACATACCGATTATGTGCTGATCGACGACGCCAACCAATACCTGGACTTCAATTTCTTTTTCGACACCATCACCGGTGACTGGATCGTGAACCCGAAGAACAACAAATCATACGAAATACCTTTCGAACTGGCCCCGAAAATGGCCATTACCACCAATTTCACGCCCACGGCAACCGACCCCAGCACACAGGCGCGGTTGCTATAAACGGTATTTTCGGACTGGTACCACGAAAAAACCGACGAAAACGATTACCGCGAAACCCGCTCCATACGCGATGATTTTGGCATGGACTTGCACGATAATTTGTACCCGGCCGACGACTGGAACGCCGATATCAATTTCTTTGTGGATTGCCTGCAGTTTTACCTTACCACCATCGGCCGGAGTATCAAGATCAACCCGCCCATGAAAAACATACAGCAACGTACCCTGTTGGCTATGATGGGGCAACATTTCCACGATTGGGCGCTGGTGTATTTCTCACCCGATGGCGGCAATACCGACAAAATGCTGGTGAAGGAAGAAACCATGAAGGACTTTGTAAACGCCAGCAACGCAAAGAACTGGACAACGCAAAAGTTTACCAAGGCGCTGAAATCGTTCTGCCGGAAATACGGATATACGCTGAACCCAAAAGAATACCAAAACGGCCAGGGCCGTATCATTCGGAAGCACAACGAAAAGGCAACGGAACATATTTACGTGCAAACCACCGAAGAAATAGACGTAACCGAATTAAGCAAACAAAGCTATGAAGGACAAAGTACACCGTTTTAAACAATATTAATCATGAAAGAACACATTAGAATAATCAAACGAAAAATGCATGACATTGATCTAATGATTGAATTTTTAGAGGATAAGGAGTTGTCAAAAGAATGTCTTGACCCTGTAAGACAGCATGTTGAAATTTACTTTTCATCTGCGTATGATATAGTTGAAACCATGAAAAAAATAGTAAATGAATATGGCTCCGTACAATTGAATGAGGCTTGGAAGTATACCAATAAATGAGGAACTATGAATATTAAATCCCGTTCTGATTTAACCCTCCAAACCGTTGCAGACTATTCCGCTTTTCTGGATGAAATGCAGGCAACCGACGAAAACACCCGGTACATGAACCGCGTATACGGCATGCTGGCCGATGCAAAGCCGGGTGATCTCTTTGAGATTGATAAAATAACCGCTCCGGCAAACCTCCGGAAGTTTATCGGCTGTGTATGCCTGTACATTTGGGATACCAACCGCGCGGAGTTTGATAATGAGTATAAAACCATCAAAAAACTGTAACCAATTGAATCAATAACCGTATACGCAGTATGTATACACAATTTTTTAACAATTAAATTTAAACAACATGAAAAAAGTTATTCGAATTGCAATGTTTTTGGCCATAGCTGCTATGGCGTATGTAAATGAAGCTACTGCACAAGTAAGCTTCGGTGCTAACCTGGGACTAAATATTGCCAACTTAACAGCGGGTAGTGTTTCGTACCAAGGCGTAAAAATGGAGACTGAGGCTGGTGATGCAGTAGCCGGACTTAACTTATCTGGTTTTGCTAATTTTAGTTTTACCAGGGTAATTGGACTTCAAGCCGAACTTGGTTTTTCAATGCAAGGCGAAAAAGGCAAGTTAGAGGACGTTGATGTTACTCACCGCTTAAATTATATCAATATCCCTGTATTGTTGGACATCAAGCCTGTAAACGGGTTAAGCATATTTGTCGGCCCACAGATCGGGTTTAATGCTTCAAGGGCAATGAAAGCCGACGGTGTAACCATTTCAGGTTCAAAATATGATGATTTAATGAAAGAGGCCAACATGAAATTCAATAAGGTTGATTTTGCTGCCGTTGTTGGTGTTCAATACGTAATCATGGATCATTTTATTGTTGGTACACGCGCTTCTTTGGGATTACAATCAATTTATGCTTCCGATCTGTCTGGATTATCTATCTCCGGAGGTGAAAACCAAGTATTCCAGATCAGTGTAGGATATAAGTTTTAACCCTCCCACACTCCGATAAACCCGTACAATATCCCTATTGATGCGATTCGTCGCCCTCTCCGGCGCTTATTTCGTTACAAGTTTACCACCCCGACCGTTGCACCCGCAAGGCCGGGGTTTTTTATGGGTATTGCCTTTTTGCCTCCTTTCACCACCTATTTTGTACTATTTTTTTGTAACTTTGTAACTAAAGAATGAAAAAGTTACAAAACTAAAGAAATACAATAAGTTAGACAGGTTACAAACCGGTTACAAAACAAGTTACAAAAGGTTACAAAACTGTTTCCGTTTTGTATCTAACAAACATAGTTTAGCGGCCAACACATCCCGTTACAAAAATTTTAGGCCGTTTTTAGTTTTGTAACCGGTTTTGTAACGCTGCAACATGCATAAAAACAAAATGTTAATACCCGGTTACAAAGTCACAAAAAATTTGACAAAAAACACTTACCACAACAAATATTTCGAATTCCCGAGAGGGTTTCTCCGCCAAATTTTACTGTATGCCGGATGTATATTTACAGAATAATGTTGTCTCGTTTTTGTCTCAAATACGTCTCACTTACGTATGTTTTTTGTACATTTGCGTCTGTATTAAGTGTATGTTTTGTATGATTACCGAACGAAAAATTATCAATACATCTGATATACAGCGTATGCTGGATGTTAGCCCGCGCACCGCACGCCGCAGGATGTTGGAACTTAAAGCAGCTTACGGCAAGGCAAAACACCAGGTAATTACGTACACGGAATTTGTACGCTACTACGGGATCACCCAATAATCAACCATTTCGGCCATAGCGGCCAATCGAGGCCAAAGCGGACACATGTTTTTGTAAACGTCTGTAAACTTGTGCAAAAATCAAAATTGCACACCATGTCAGACGAACAAAATTTTGTAGACCACACCAGGCCGATATCTATCCGCTTCACAGCTGACGAAGCCGAATTCATCAACGAAAATTACGAACGCATCACCGACACGCCCGAACGGGTTACCAACCGTGATTTCTTTTTTTCGGCGGTACAGAAAGCCGTTTCGCGTATTGCTCCCAAAGCGTCGGCGTCGGCAGTGGATGTCACACCCTACACCAAGGAAATTGAAATGCTTCGGGCACAACTTGCCGAAGCAAACGCATTGCTCGAAAGCAAACAAATTGCCATTGACGAAATTACCCAGCGTAATGTAGAACTCGATCAGGATAATGACCGATCTACAGAATTGATAGCTGAATTAGAACGTCAGATTAACGAGAATAACCGGCGCGAACAAGCCATGGAAGCAGCCAGCCGCGTAAAGGAAGGCGCATTGATACTGGAAGATATGCAACCGGTTGAAACTGCCCTGGTGATGGAATACGCCCGCATAATGCAAACCACCCCTAAAGTGGTACTGGTTGAAAAACTGTTTACACCAACTGTATGGCACGGCCCGGGTGACTACATCCCGCGGTTGAACAGCGCTGCCAAACGTAAAATACGGGAGGCATTCCAATGAATAATCAGGATTCAGGATTTGTAGATTTGCGTAGCGACCAACTTCCAGCAAAACCGGATGATTTCGAAGATTGGTTGAAAGCGTATACCGAATTACAGCAGCAATATGAAGGCCTACGTATTGAATACGGAACCGTTATCAAAACCATCATCCGGGCATTGGACGAACTTGGCTTGTGGCCCGTGTCCGACAACATGGATTTGTCCGGTCTGGGAAAAAAGGTATCTGGGTTGATCTTCCAAGCCATGATGCCGGGTAGCAATTTGAAGGATCGTTTTGCCTTTATGAAGGAAATCATACCTATTGCCGAAAAATACAAGGATATTGACATCAACGATTTATAAAATGAGCAAAGAATTTTTCGATCATATTGAGAAACCCACCACACATGTAAACAACATGGATACCGGTGCGGATAACTTTTCATTATCGGCTGCCGATTTCGATCAAAGCGCTTTCACTCCGCCGGCCGAACCTTACCCGGGAAGCATACCGGGACAATATACCGCAGCGACCGGTATGTCCGGAATGCCTGCCAAGGAACCGGAGGAAGAAAAGGTGAAAGTAGATTCCAAGTTTACGAGCGATATCATTATCGGGCTGTTGGATGGTATACAGGAACCCATGTTCCATTTCGCCAACGAGATGCGTAAGCGGAAACGGTATTTCGGATCGAAGGAAAAGTACGATGAAGCCGTTGAACTGTCGTACATGACCGAAGAAAAGATACGCGAAAAGTATCCTGACGAAGCCGATGAGAAACTTGCATTATTGGCGCGCCTCCATAAGTTCAATGATCGTATGGATGAGATCACCAAAAGTTTGCCGTTTACCGACGACGAAAAAGAAGAAATACGGTTACCGCTCAAAAAGATGGTAGAAAAGCATAATTTCGATATCCCCCCGGGAATTGCATTGTTTATGGTTGCCTGCAAGCTGGCCAGTAACCGTTTTATTGACCTGTATGCGGACTAATACCATCACACTGATTGTCGGCGACCGTGGTACCGGTAAAACAACCCTTGTAAAAGGTGATAAGATTGCCGGCGTGAAAGGCATCCTGGATGTTTACCGTAAACGGCCTTCGCAAAAGGTATTGATAGTCGATATTTTCAATAATCCTGCCTGGGCCGAAATACCATTAATGCAACTGCACCAGCTTCCGGGATGGAAACGCGGCGTATACCGGGTGTATCACAACAATGTAGATACGTTGCTGGCTGCCATTGAGGCGAATGTTACCAACACGGTGATCGTTTTCGAAGATGCCACCAAGTATATCGGTACCAAGTTGAATGTCGACATGAAACGGTTCCTGATCGATAGCAAGCAAAAGAATATCGACGTGTATTTCGTTTTTCATTCGCTGGCTGCCTGCCCGCTCGACCTGATCAGAATCACCAATTTCATCATTTTATTCAAAACCAAGGAATCTTTTGGAGACAACCTGAAAAATAAATTCCCGTTCCCGGAAATTCCTGCAGCATTCGAACGTGTTCGCGACCATAGCAGCCGGTATCATTACGAAACCATATCGTTGGATTGATGACCAAGGTACTCACTAAAAAGGAATTCGCCATCATCATGGGTATATCATCAAGCACGTTGCAGCGCTGGTTGAACCGCATGTATTATGATGAACTGGTTCCGCTCGGGTACGTGAAGGAAGAACGGATATTGAAGCCAAAAGTATTGGCATGGTTATGTAATCATTTAGCAGTAGAATTATGACACAAAAGGAGCGCAAAGAACTTGAAGAACGCATCCGGTTGATGATCGGTAAACGGTACGTATATACCGGCGAAGATTGTAACGATGTAGTAACAGTTTGTCACATTGTTTTCGACGGTGATTTTGTAATGATGGATACTGATTGCTGGAATGAACGTTTTGATATTACCAGTTTTGCCGAATGGATCAAATGGTTTGAACCGACCCGGAAGAAAAGCCAGGTGATAGAAAAATACAAGGCCGAAATTGCAAACCTGAAAGATGAATTGGCCAGGCGTCCCGATTCAAATGGATGTGAACTGCAAGATAAAGTTGACCGGCTCGAAGGTGTATTAGCTTTCACTCAAATGGCTGTTGAAGAAAGGGACACAACCATTAATGAACTGAATACTGAATTAAAAGTAAAGAACACCCAGATCAAAAAACATCAAGGAAATGAAGACGTGATCAAGAAATTGGATGCACAATTGGCCGAACGGCAAACACATATTTCCTTCCTGGAGCATGAACTGGAAACGCTTCGATCAAAAAGTATAGTACAGGTCGAGAAAGCCCAGGCAAAACACGAAAGTGTATTCCCGAAGATATTTGATCTACTGTTTGCCACTGCCGGCCGGGTAGAATCTAACCAGGTGCAAATATCGCAATCGACCGAAATACGTGAAATATGCCGGGCCATTGCCGACATATCCGAAACGCAACATCGCGCAATCACCATGACCAAAAAGCCGTTTGTTAAAAAGCCTTTTGTAAAGAGTTTTCACCCAAGTTAATCATAAATTACGATTACAATGATTTGAATTACGATTAAATTCATTTCACATTTTTCTATACATTATATCATTGTTATTCGCCCCAGCATCATCTCTGGGGCTTTTTTATACATGTTTCTTCAATATGTATACAAAACTGACTTAATGCTAATTTTGGCATGTAAACAAACCGTTTTGGCGTATTTTTTGTTTCATTATTAAAATATAGCGTATATTTGTATTGTCAAAATCAACCATCAATTCAATCACAATCGTCATGAAATACCTGTTTGAAGCAATTTGCGGAATGCGGGGTGTTTTCCATCTGAAACAGAATATACCCCTACCGACCCCGTTAGGGTTATCCCTAAATGAGGGAGATGACATTTTATACATAGACCATACCATTGACAAAAAAATGATTGCTCGCGACATGTCTGCAGTCTTAACTGACTTGGATATTGCCATTATTGACGCTAAAAATAGACGTAGATAATGGCAAAATCGGGACATCAAACCAAGATTAAAATGGCCAATGGCGAAGTCCATGCTGAAGAAAACATTTTTCAGGATAATAGTCTTTTGCCTCAATCGGAAGAACTTGCCAGGTTAAAAGATGTTGACCCGACAATCATTGACTGGTTGAAAGCCCGCACTGAAAAAGAACAGGATGCCCGTATAGATTTTAATACAAAACGGATGGATGAATACCGGCGTATGGGAAAGCGGGATCACCGGCTGAACTTGACCTCACTATATATGGCATTTGTTATCATTCTGGGAGGGATGGCCTTTTCTTATTTTATGATTCAAAACTCACTGGTTACTGAGGGAACTATTTTTGCTGGGGCTATTTTAGTTACAGCTGCTGTAGCTTTTATTCCCAAACGAAAAAAAGATACTGACAAACAAAATCAGTAAAACTAATTTTCCGGCATAGTTTTTGTACTCACTTATTCGTTCAAAGTTTTAGTTTAGAAGGCGTATAGGTACGCCGGGTTTATCCGGTTTTTTTGTGCCCATACGTTAAGATATAATAATATACGGTTATGCCCTGTGTGTATGTTGTAATGGCATGCACAAGCCTTCTTAAAAAGCTTTGACAACAGGTAGCATAGCCGTTTTTGTATTTATAGTCAAAATTTTTAAGAAAATGAAAAAGCAAATGAAAGTGCGTGTGCATACACGTGAATTAAGTAACCGTTATCTTGAATTCCTGTTCAGGATGATCATCCAGGATGAAGATGTAGAATTCGAGTTTTCCGGCAAGAGGTACGCACGAAGCGTCACTATTATGACGCATGACACTGTTTCGTATGTCGAATTGCAGAAAATAAACGGGTTGCACGGTGTTGAAATATGTACCGTAGGCCCGTTGTGTGAGGGATTATTTATTATTTGTCGTATCAAAAATGAAGAATCCGTATGAATGCAGTTAATATAGAAGGCTTGAGCCTTACCGCCGAAAGTATCGACCAGTTGAAGTACATCCAGCAAGGCGAAGTGAATGACATGATCATGAAACACAGCATCGGTATCAATTCTTTCCTGGTCGACCAGTTGAATTATAATTCAGAACACGACAAAGCATTTATTGATTGGTTGCAAAGCCTAAATACGTTGATGACCTTAATCCAAATGATAAAGTTATAAAACATTGTATCCTTATGTTGGCTTATGGTAAGCGTGTAAAGCCATCCGATTGGCGGATCGTAGACAACAATATCCGATCAACAGGATATGCGGATGTAATTATTGTTCATCCAAAATATAAATTTAAGCCGTCCTAAAAAGACGTTAAAATAAAAAAAGGCCCGGAGATCACCTCCGGGCTTTTTTTATACATGTTCTTTCAATATGAATACGAAACGGTATTTTACTATACATATAACCCGCCTTAACCAATCTTATTCAACTTTATCCGGTTAGAAACAACCGGAAACAGTCTTAACCGCTCAGTGTACCAAAGCATGGTTCAACCTTTGTAATCTTTTCATATCAAAAAATTAAAAGCAATTGAATCATGTTCAGTAAAGTATCACACGTTGGATGGATTGCAGCGCTCACGCTTGCAGTTGTCGTTGTGGCGCTGGTAGCCCACCGCCGGACAAAAGAAACGATCTTGTTCCCGGACGGCTCCGTCGCGGAGATCAAACGGACAATGGAAAAGTAATCACAAAAATTTCTAAATCATACATTTGAAAATGAATCCTAAATACAAAAGCGCTGTGAGCGCATTAAGCAACGGATACGAAGGCCAGGTGCCTGTAAATTACGAAGGGAAAATCCCTAACCGTTATTCCGGCGGTTTCAACTATGACGGTGATGATGTTGATCCGATGTGGGCAGACGAAGCGCAATTGAGTCAAAAGCTCATTTTCTCGTTCCAGATATCCAACAACCAGCCCGATGCAGTTAACCGTGTGATTGCATTGAACCCCGGTTATTTCCGCCCCGACCAGATCGGTATCATGCGTGGTAACAACGGCGAAATTGTGGATGCCATCATCAAGGAAGGTTTGGTAATCGGCACTGCCGGCACTGATGGTTTGACCGTGAAGTCGCAAAACAAGCCGATCGACGAACTGTTGGATTTCGTATTGTACAACCCCATGAGGTTTGTCGGTATGAAAATGCAGTGTAGCAATCCCGACCAGTTCTCACAAAGCTTGTTGGTGAAACAACTGAGTCCGTTCCGCAACCTGAGCGACTACACCCTGACGCCGGATGACTACAAGGATAGCCGGCAGATGGATGCCACCCGTGCGGAAATTCCGTTGGAAAACTTCCAGTTCGACAACAACACGCAGGTAGTTTGGACTATTCTGGCCGGTAGCACATTGAACCTGTCGTTATTTGGCGGTGCAGTCCTCAACATGGCCAAGGAATTGGACAACGTTGCCCGTATGGCCCGCCGTGGTTTGGATCGTTCGTATGGCCCTGACTACATGAAAACCCGTTAAAAAACGGAACACATGAAGGAAGGTCACAAACAATACCTCCAGTCTATCATTGACGCACGCCAGTCGGGCGTGCGTCAATTATTTTCGGACTATGGCATCACCGTGGAGCCAACGCCGGATGCTATAAAGAATGCATACGATGTGTTTGGCAAACCGTTTATCGGCGACCTGGTTAATGCGATCGTTCCACGCTACGAGAGCGCTGAGGGTGATAACCTGCAGGCTAATGCCGCACAAGCCGATCAGAAAAAATCGCTTTGGGAAAACATATCCGGCGTATTAAACGGCACAGCAGCCGTATTGACCGGTTGGGGCACCGCTTTCGGAAAAGGGGGCGCCACCACTACGCAAACGCCGATTATCATACAGCAGCCTGAAGCAAAAAAGAACAACACTTGGTTGTTCCTTGGAATCGGCCTGTTGGTGGTGATCCTGTTAGTAGTTGTCTTGATTGTAAAACATAAAAAATGATCAGGAAAGTCGGGATTTTATTGATTGTATTGGCTGCCATTGCCGGTATATACTATTATATCCGTAAAGGAAAATGGCGTCCATCAAGTCCCGGAATTATTTCCGAAACCTCCGAAAAACTTGGTCTTTCCAATGAGGCTGCAAAAATGATAGACGACCGGCGCAACCTCGTGTCGCAAGAAAAAAGCTTTACGCCTGTTTCAGAAGTCATAGAACAAATGACATATAATGGTAAAACATACCCGGTACTTGGATACCAGCGCGACCCGACCAGCGGAAAGACTGTTGTGATGATCCCTATTGAATTTGTAAATGATTTTGCACCATTTTCTGGCGGATTGTTAACCCGGAAAATATCGGGTGATGTTTCGATCAATACAGGCAAATATGCCGGCAACTGGAATGCGAATACCATAGTAGCATACGAACATTGAGAAACCCAACGTGCCGATATATACATCGACGCCCCGTGGAAGAATTGATTTTTAACCAATAATTTATTGAATAGTAATGAAAAAGCACAAAACATTGATCATTATTCTTGTAGTTGCTGCCTTAGCAGCTGGGTTCTATTTCTGGAAAAAGAAACAGGACAAAGAAGGTTAACCATAAATACATATCGAAATGGCAAAAATGAGCAAAAAGAGCCTGGCAGCACAAGGCAAGCGTATCACCAACGAAGCGAAACGCATCCGTGCGAAACACCCGAACATGAAGTGGCAAACCGCCATGAAGGAAGCCGGTAAGCTACACCGTAAGAAAAAATAGTATGAAGTCGCCCAAAGGCTTGAAGGTTGTTTATCGTGATTTTTTTTCGGAGAACAACTCTCCGGCAAGGGTCTACCAGGACGAAGGCGTCATCGAAATCAATATGAAGCGGTGGCGCCAGCTTCCAAAATCGCATCAGGATTATATCCTGGCACACGAGGAGGGGCATTACGTTCTGGACACCGGCGACGAAATGGCTGCCGACCAGTACGCTTTCGAAAAGCTGGCCGGTAAAATGCCGGGAAGCCTTCGTAATACCGTTCATGCACTGATCGACGTGTTACCTGGTGCAACCCCTGAGCAACGCCGCAGGATGGACGCAGCCGTGAAACGGGCTTTGAAATACGACGCCCGGCACAACCGTAACCAGGTAGCCAGGCAGGAATACATTGAAATGACCGGGCGCGACCCGCTTTCGTTCTACGGTTCGGTAGGCCTCACAGGCTGGCAGGCTACCGGCATCATCATCGCAATCATCATCGTGATCTTTATCATCTGGAAATGGAATTAGTACTCAATACTCCGCGTCAACGCTGGATTTACGAAAATATATGGCCACATCCCGGCTCGCGTTTCGGTAACGATTGGACAGACGCGCAAAACTGGGAAAAAACACGTTGGTTGTATAAGACATGGGCGCAACGGACAGGCTTTTCGCCGCCGGTGGTTTCCGACAACTGGAAGGAAACAACGCCATGGGTGCGCGATGCCGCCCAAAAGGTAGAAAAGCGGAACCGGCAGACAGGTATCGACGAATTGTTCCTGCCCACCGATTTCATCGACCAGGAAACACACCCGGCCGACGCCGAACCGGAAGAAACCGGAATAGACACCGCCGGCGCTTTTGGAAGCCTTGAACGAAAAAGCAGTAAAATAGAAAAATACATTGTCATTGCGCTGGCTGTCATAGCCGGTATTCTTATTCTGAAAGCAATCCTATGAATATCTTGAAATATAAAACATACATGATTGTGATCGGCATTGCCGTAGTGGTGATTGCCGTCATATATTTTATAGGCCGCAAAGCCGGAAAAAACGCATCGTATAACCCATGGCAGGCGCCGTTACCGGAAGATGCCCCACATGGTACCGGGCTGCTGGTTGTTGATGGTGCAAAAGTTCGCACCATAGCCGACGACCTGTATGCCGACCTCGATAAATGGGACTGGAATCCGTTTACTATGGTCCGCGATGTGGATGTGTATAAACGATTCAATAGCTTGAGCGATACCGAATTTGTGGCTGTATATAACGATTGGAATGCCCGTTTTTCAAGTGAATTCAATGGTAAAAGTCTTTTGGTAGTTATCAAAGGTGAATACAGTTGGGGATTAGGCCAGTTCAATAGCCTTCGTGATAGTATTTTACAACGTTGTGACCGGTTAAAATTAGTATAATATGTACCCACCAAACAGACAAATACCGGCAAGTTGGCCGGTTCAAAACCCCGAGTTGTGGAACCCGCCGTTTATTGTGCGCCGGGTTCCGGATTACTTTTCGATGAAAAGTCTTTTACCGGCGAACTGGTTTCCAAAACATACCATTGCAGGTAAAATTTTCAGCAGTCCGTTGCTCGATCCGCTGGGCGCAGCACTCAATAAAAAATCGCAGCAAGCCGAAACGGATGCCTTGAAACAGATCAATGCGGAATATGACCAAACCATAGCGGATAATCAGGCAAAACTTGCAGCTGCAACGCAGGCACAACAGGACACAGCCTCACAGGCCGTTACCGCCGATCAAAATAAAAATATGATGCTGATCGTTGCCGTTGTGGTAGTGCTTGGCATCGGATTGATAATCATCTTTAAAAAGAAAAAGTGATGTACAGGGAACAATTTTTTCCATATCGGAAACCGGATTATTTTTCATTTGGTAAAGTATTAAAGGCAGTAGCCACAGGCGGTATCAGCCTGATTACCGATAAGGCAAAAGCAACGGCAACGGCAGCAACCGAAGCCGCACAAACTGCCGTGCAGGCTGCTAACGATGAATTAATAGCCCAACAGGCAGCCGTACAACAGGCCCAGGAACGGTTGTTAGCACAACAGAATATCATCAAACAATACGAGCAAATAACAACCACACCTTCACAATCTGCATCTGCACAATCAGCATCCGGCGAAACGAAAAACAATATGGTTCCCATACTGATTGCTGTTGTTGTGGTCATCGGATTGTTTTTCATCTTCAAAAAGAAATAGCAATGCGCGAACAGATTTTCCCATACCGCCGGTATCCGGATGTTCCTTTCAGGAAGCCGGATCATTTTGATTTCGGTTCCTTTACTTCACTATTGGGTACCCTTGGCAATACGGCGGGTACTATCTTTTCCGGCGTCCAAACCACCAAGCAGATTAAAATGCAAACCGATGCGCAGTTGGAAGCTGCACGATTAGCGGCACAGGCAAACCGGTCGGTAGTGTCCGATTCATCAGGTAGCAATAACAACATGATCATGATCATTATCGTGGTGATTGTAGTGTTGATCGTTATAGGACTTGTGATATGGGCTATCCTTCGGAAAAAATAGGTGTGTACCGGTTCCGGCCGGTGCAGATATGCCCCAGGCGCCAACCCGAATACTTCCTGCCGATCATAGGGCTGATCGGATCGGTCGTAGGTTCGATGTTCAAGGCGAACGATAAGGACATCGCCAAAAAGATCAGCGGCATGAGTGAGGAGGCCTCTAACCGTCTATACAGCAACGAAGCCGTTACCAACGAATTGCTGGACGAAATGACGCCATTTAAAAGCAGCAATACGTTCTACATCATCATTGGTGTAGCGCTGTTATTGTTCATCATTATAGGAATCGTATTATATAAAAGAAAATGAACGAATTACTAAATTCACCCATCATCAAGGAAGGTACCGTAAAGGTAGAGATTGAAAAGGAAAGCATGATCACCCTGGCTGTAGCCGTATTATTGGTAGCCGTCATCATCATGCTGTTTAACCTGTTGTTGCACCGCTCAAAATAATAAGCCATGACCTATAACGCAAGTATTGACGGGAAGCCGGTGTATGCCGGTGGCAGCACATCGGTCAACATCCGCGAAAATGTGACTACCGACAGCGCCGTTATTGGCAATGTATTCGCAGGCAGCAAGATGGGTACGGCAACTGGCAACAAGTTTCCGGACTTAACACCATCGTTAAAAATAGACTGGTATGAAATCAATACCGGCAGCCGGTTGGGCTACGTGCGCGATGATCTGGTGTTATTCTCTGTACCGGCAAAATCTTCATCATCAGGTAGCAGTTCATCAGGAACAAGTTCCGGATCGGGCGAATACTTGAAAACCGCTTTCGACACCGAAAGCGGCGGGTTCCCGAAATGGGCCATAGTCGCAATAGCCGTTTGCTTGCTGTTGATGGGTGTGGCTATCTTTTTTCTTGTGAAGAAACGTAAAGGCCGTAAGTGATGCTGTACGAAGAAAAAGTTTCTGAAAACCGAACCGCCTTCTTAGCTAAAGTGACTGAAATATGTCAATCGCTTGATATAGATCCAGATTGGCTGATGGCTGTGATGAATTCAGAAAGCGGATTGAACCACCATGCCGTTAATTCGAACGGCGGCGCAACCGGTTTGATCCAGTTCATGCCGGCAACCGCTCAGGCGCTTGGCACCACCACCGACGCACTGAAAAACATGAGCAATGTGGCACAACTCGATTACGTAAAAAAATATTTCTGGCCGTACCGGTATAAGATCAAATCGTTTGCCGACCTGTACATGGCCACATTCTTTCCTGCAGCTTTGGGAAAGGCGGAAAACTGGATCATACAAACGGCCAAGCTGGCAGCCACCACAATAGCCAAGGCAAACAAGATATTCGACCTGGACGGCAACGGCATATTGACCGTTAGCGAAGTACGCGAAGCCTTTTTGAAGCGTGTAGCCGAACCTTACCGGACACAGTTCCGCAATATTGTTAAAAAAAAAGTTAATCCGGTAGTTATCATAACGATTATTGCGCTTTTTATGAGCGCATTAGCTGTATTCTACTTTTCAGTTATCCGTAAATAAACCTATCACGATGTACATAAAACCAAAATACGTAGCCGACCCAAACGACGTGCCCGATATCACCGACGAACGCGATGCCGCCGGCGGCGTGCAGATAACATACTGCGGATGGTGCCGCAATGGCGCTACCGCTACCGATACCGACTGTTGGAAAATTGTGATGTACAAAGCCGTTTCTACAAACGGCGCTACGGTCACCGAACGGCTGTTTCCGGACGGCTCGATCATGTATGACAAAGTGTGGGACGAACGCGAAAACTATAATTACATATTCCATAGATGAAAAGGATTTTATCGTTCATATCAATTAGTTGTTTTCTCCTGATTCGACTTGCCGTTGCGCAGGACACTGAGTACAAGCTCAACCCGCGCACCGGTAAATTCGATATGGTGCGTACAGCCGAATGGGCCTCCCAGTTTGGCGGTGACCCGGCTTTCGACGGCGACCGGCAGATCACCCGCACTGGAGTACCGAACGTAACACCCGGCGGGCAGACCGTTACCGAATTCCTTGAGAATTTCTTTTACCCGAAGCGTAACCCAACGGCAACGATCACCACCACGCCAACCACCCGCGAATACATGTCGGTTGGCGGCGACCTGCAGGTGACATTAAATTATACCGTTGGCCGGCCGGCAACATGCCCGACAATCACCAGTGTTGTTGTTAACGGCGTTACGCAGAGTGTTCCCGTAATAGCTGAAGACGGTACGTATAGCGGATCGCAACAAAGCATGTTACAGCGTAATGTTGACAAGACATTTACGATCAACGTAGCAGCCGGAGCCGGCAACACGGCAACGGCATCGGTATCGGTTGTGTGGCGCTGGATGCGTTACTGGGGAGCATTCACCAGCGCCTTGCCACCCACCGACCCGTCGTTTACCGTTACTAATGCGCAGATATTGGCATTGTCGAACAGTGAGTTTGCAACCGCCAGGCAGAAAATATTCAGTATAAACCCGGCCGGGAACTATGTCGCATACACCTACCCGGCAACCTGGGGATTACCCACCGGAATTTATGTGAACGGCTTTGCCTTTAACGACTATACGGTGAAGACAATCAGTTTTACAAATGCCTCCGGAGGCGTCACCAATTATTATTTCGTGATCTTAAATCAAAAATATTACTCATCTATTGATTTGGAAGTGAGATGAAAAAGTTAGCATTATTTTTTTTTCTGATTGTTGCCGGTACTTGCCTGTTTGCACAGGATGTACCGCTGGGTACCGTTGTAGGCGGTGGCATCACCCTGCCCGATAGCCAGACCGATATCCCTACACATTACGATTTCCTTGGCAAAGGCGGTTATCGACCGGTAGCTACATTGGCCGAACGCGATGCGATCAAACCAAGCCGGTTAAGTGATGGAATGGTTGTTTTTGTAAAGGAAGATTCGACGTATTATCAGCTTTCGGTTGATGTCTGGAAAAAAGTTAAAACGAGTGGTATTCCGGAACCGGATGATGATGGTAAACCTTATGTGAGAACGCGTCAAACAGGTGAAAATGTAGGTGAATGGATTGAAAGTACAGCAAAGATACCGATCGTAAGAGGTATTGATTATATCGGAGATAATCTTAATGTATATGTTGATATTGTAAATGGTGATAATAATAACATAAAACCGTTTAGTCAAGAAACCGCATTAAAAGACTTAAACGGAGTAATATTATGGTTAAATAAAGTAATAAATATTAGTAATAGTAGTGTTAATAGGCTATATTTAAATATTTCAGAAGGAAATTACAGTTCTTCTTATGTAGGCGTTTCTAACTTATTTTCTCCATTAAAAAGTGTTTTTTCAGCTGGATTTGATCAATTATACATACAACCAACTGGTTATACTCCTGGAGTTAAAAATGAAAATGTTATATTACCAAGAATATATTCAGATATTAGTGGATGCCTTTTTGGTATAAATGGGTTAAAAATATTACCAACAAACTCAGCATTTGATTGTATTCGATCTGTTTACGGAGCCAGAATTACAATAACATATTGTACTTTAGAGACATTATCATCTTCGTCTATTATTTTAGCTTATAATCAAGGAAATATAAGTATATCAAATTCAGTATTTAAACCAATAAGATCGGCAGGTATAAATACAATTGCACAATGTTATAACAACGGGTCTATAACATTAGCAAATAATACAATAGAAGGTAATACGTTTATTAATGTAGCGACAATACATTGTTATGAGGAGGCAGTAATAGCACTTAATGCAAATGCCATTACAACTACATATACTATTACTGGTAAAAAGTATTTATCTACTAAAGGTGGTTTATTTGTAAAATCGTCTTCAAATTCGTTAGAATCAATTCCAGGGTCTTTACCAGGACAGCAGTGTTATAGTAGTGATTTTACTTATCCTGATTTAATAGAATCCATCACAAACACTGGTGACGGCTCTAAATTCCTATCAAACGACGGCACCTACAAGGTAACTGGTTCCGGTGGTTCCGGAACTGTAACATCCGTAGGCTTAACCTTACCCGGCTTATTTAACGTAACCGGTAGCCCGATCACAACATCGGGAACATTGGCAGCAACTTTAGCATCTCAACCGCAAAGTTCTGTTTTTGCAGCACCGAATGGTTCAGCTGGGACTCCTGCATTTCGTAACTTAATGGAAGTAGACTTACCAAGTATTTCATTTAGCAAGCTATATAATACACCCACAACATCATACGGGTATGGAATCACAGATGTATACACAATTAATCAGTTAAGTGTTGGCGGTGGTGGTGGCCAGGTACATTTTGATAATGTCACCAATAAGCCGACAACATTGTCTGGTTATGGAGTTGAAAATATTGATGGTTATGAACAAGACCCGGTTTGGTGGTCTGAACGTAATAATTATTATACGAAGGCTAATTTGCAGACATCCGGTTCCGCCTTAGTAAACTGGGACAATATTACCAATAAACCTCCTGTTGGTATTGGTACAGTGACATCCGTAGGTTTAACCTTACCCAGCTTATTTAATGTAACCGGCAGCCCGATCACAACATCGGGAACATTGGCGGCAACCTTGGCAAACCAGAACCAAGCCACGGTATTTGCGGCACCTGCAGGTAGCAACGGTGTACCTGCATTCCGTACGTTGGCGACAACCGATATACCTTCCCTGGATTGGACAACCAAAATAACCAACAAGCCTATCTCATTGGCTGGTTATGGCATTACAGACGCCTATACACAAACGCAAACACGTACTCTGGTAGGTGACACGGCTGCTGTGTTGCGGACACTGATAAAAACGAGCAAACCAGATTTATCCGGCTACGTTACCTTAGCTGATGCACAGACCATAACAGGGCAAAAAGCGTTTAAGAATAATTTAACATCGTTTACATACGCTGCCAACAGCAATCGTTATTTTTCCATTAGTACCAATTCAAGCGGCGGTATGTTGGATTTGTATAATTCATCAGGTACGTCCGTATCGAGATGGCAAGCCAATTCAGCCACAGGGGCTAATCTTACCCTTGGCATTAATGGAGAACTCGGATTCGGTGATAACCTGTCAGTAATGAACAGTGGAATTAGCGCACTTGCCACAAGCGGGTTACGGTTAAACAGCGATGTTGGTGTATATGGTACTGGGACAACTGCATCTGCTTTAAGTAATGCAGGAAAGTTAGTCGTTCTGAATCCCACTACCAATAAAATCGATCCGCAATACTACGACGGCGGTTCGGGCGGGTTGTCGTCGGTAAGCACCACCAACAGCAGTACCGTAACATTTTCTGGGCTTGGTACGTCGGCTTCGCCATTGAGTGCCACGGCAACGGTAGACTTATCGAATTATTACACCAAAACGAACCTTCAAACGAGCGGACAAAGCCAGGTGCACTGGGGCAATCTCACTAATAAAGTAATGGCCGGTGCAAATATTCCCGGCTTAATTTCATTACCAAATCCACTTAACAGCAATGTATTCCTAACAGGCAATGGTAGTTGGAATACTCCGTATCTAATATATGGGAATAGTCCAAGTGCCGGTAGTAGTAGCGTAACTTGTCAAGATGGATACTTTATTAATATGACGTCGCAATTAGATACTGATTATGCGAATATTAAGATTTATCCTAACATTATCAGCATAGAAAGGCAAGAAGTACAAAGCACACAACAAAATACGAATTTTAGTTACCCAATATATATACGTCAAACGCCTACGGAACCAGATATACCTACGGACAGTTGGTCTTTTTGGGTGAATACAAATACCAATGCTTTCTATCTTATTCTGGATGCCGGAGGTGTTCAGAAAAAAATACAACTACAATAATGTGGATTGAACTTTTTGAAATATGGAAGTCTTTTTGGGCTTGGCTTACCTGCTTATCCAAGCAAGGCATTGCGGTTGTTTGTGTCTCCGGAGCAACTATTGCCAGCATGGGTTTTGCTATTTTCATGCTGTTACGCATTGACCGCCATGCTGACAATAGCGAAGTGAAAACACAGCTATCGGATATGAGGACTGAATTCCTGATACGTGACAGCATTTCCCGGGCCGAATGGAGCCAACATATCACCCTTATACTCGATAAGGTTGCCGGCGTCGATACCAAGGTCACGAAAGTGATCCTGCTGGTTTCAGCGAACAGTGAAAGCGATCTGGTACGCCGGATAACTCCATACCTCGAAAATTTAGCCACCAAACAGGATATCAGTTTCATACTCGATATCCAGAAAGACGAAACACGCACCCGGAAACGCGATACCCACACACCCAGTATAAAAGCTGAAAAGGTGAACCGTTTTACGGATTCCTTCAAAAAAGCACACGCCGAATTTGATTCCATATACCTGAAAAAATGAGCAACGAACTTGAATACATGGCAAAAGCCTTAGAGAATGTTGAAAAATTTACCGATCTGATTGCTGATAAGCTGCATCGAAAAACATTTTCAGACCTTGAAAAATGGATGGACTACCAGAAAGCAGATCGCGAACGGTTTGACGAAAAATATAATAAGCGCCTTACCCGGCTCGAAAACATGGTTGAAGCAATCTTAAAACAATTAAATAACAAAGAATAATGGAACAAACACAAGGTTTTTGGAATGAATTACGCGGTCTCCTAATGGGTGATTTATCCGCGGCGCTATTAGTCGCAATATATATCCTTGTCTCGATGGGTGTCTTCGTCAGTTTTGCAATCAATGTGAAAAACCGGGATAAGGAATCGCATAATACACCCAAACCATTTTCAAACTGGTTTTTGATTAAAGACAATTGTTTGCGGCTTTTGAGCGCTGTTGTGATTATATTCTTAACCGCTCGTTTTGCCGGAGAATGGATGTCTAATGCATCATTGAATTTAATGTTGTGTCCCATTATTGGATTCTTTTGGGATCGTTTTGTTATTTGGCTTCGAGAAAGGTGGTATACTATTTCAGAAAGTATATTTGGCGCGACACACGACAAGTATAAAGTGGCGAATCAAGTTGAAAAAGTAATGTTATGAAAATTGAAAAATCCGTCAAAACAGGGAAAGGATATAAGGTAGAAGACATCTACAAACATCCATCAAAAGGTGATAAGGCAAGCAAAGAAGATATGAAAGCATATCTGAAATTGTTGTCAGCTGTTTCAAAAAAGGATTTCAAAGCTAAAGTTCGCAGCAAATATCCATACATGTATATTTCCTATAAAACAGGAATTGTAAGATATCGCATCATCCAATGAAGTCATTCATTACCTGCCTTCTCATTTATCTGTGTATTGCCGGCTGCACCCCACAACGCCGGCTAAACCGATTTATTGCCAATCATCCGGAACTGGTGAAAGTAGATACCATGCGGTTCCGCCGGTTGTATCCCATACCGGCTAAACTGGCCATCATACCGTTACCAGCCATCCAATTCCATCAGGATATAAAGGAAAAACGTTCTTTTTCCGTAAAGGACTCAATTACCGGGATCACGGCCAGCTTTTCGTGCAACGCCGACGGTGATAGTATTTTTATCGCAATAGAAGTTCCTGAAGATACTTTGAAAGTAGATGAAAACATTCCGGTGAATACGATCCGGGTAACACAGCAATCTATCGGTAAAACCATGTTGGAGAACTTGCCGGTAATCATGCTGATCATAATTATTTTTGTACTGGTAGTATTCCGGAAGCGCTAAAACTCACTTGCTTTATTCAATATTTCCGATGATGCCGATTTTCTTTTGTGCCGGTAATATATCCGTGTAATACGGTCGCTGCTATGATCCGCCTGTGCTTGAATTTCCGGCAAACTAACACCATCTTCAAACATTTGTATGATTCCACTATCTTTCAGGCTATAAAACTGTATTTCTTTCGGTAGTTTCAATGCATTACGAAGTTTCTCCCAGTATTTTGCTACTTTCCGGCTGTCAATCATCTGCAGGCCGGGATCAAAACTATACGGTTCGTCATGGTTTGCAAATAAATAATAGTTTCCAGGAGCCGACAAGTTGAGATCAAGGAAATGTTTCATCATGTGATCCGGGATAGTCCGGTAGCTTTCCTTATCATTCTTGGCAATATCAGCCCTGACGCGGATCGTTTTCTTTGCTATGGAAATATCACAAACCTTCAACTCGCAAATTTCCTTTGGCCGCATAAAGCAGTGATAACACAGAAGACATATACCAAGAGTTGGGTGTTACTACGGAAACGATAAGTGGATACAAGGTAAAAATATATGATTTGGAGAAATCGGTTTGTGATGCTGTTAAATACAGAACAAAGATAGGGACGGATGTTACTTCCGAGATACTGAAAAACTATTTGAAGCGGAAAGACCGTAATCTTTCCAAGCTAATGAAATATGCAAGGAAAATGAGAGTTGAAAAAACGCTTAAAACCTATTTGGAGGTTATATAATGAATATGAGGTTGTACAATGATTTCAGCGGATATGATTCCTTTTTCGTTTGTGGTGATATTCACGGCGAATTCAGGACGTTGCTTTATGAGATAAAGCGAAAAAAAATATCCAATGCGATTGTCCTGATTGCCGGAGATTGCGGAATCGGTTTTGAGAAACGAGAATACTACGAACAGCTGTACCAAAAGCTAAGCAAGACCTTACAAAAACTCAATTGTCAATTATTGCTAATGCGGGGAAATCATGATGACCCGGAATATTTCGAGCAACGGTTAATTGATTATCCTTATATGAAAACGTTGACTGATTATAGCGTTATTCGTTTCAA
>JAVBSH010000042.1:0-3459 GCA_031547085.1 Bacteroidales bacterium | reverse complement strand
CAGCGCATGGCGGTTTGGGTACGCCCTCCGGAGGGAGTACCCGATGGGTCAGCGATTGGTATGGTTACCTTTCGTTCCATCATCTTCCTACAAGCTTGCGGAAGCATTGCTGTCCTCCGCTACGTAGCACACCGCAGCCGATAGGCGGAGCGAGTTTTTAGCGTCAAGCCTTTTTTGATACTTTTTGGGGCGCCAACTTAGGCGAAGCCGTTCTCATGAGCCGAATGGCGAGTAAAAAGTACAGAAGAAAGAGCCCTTGGAAAACAGCACCCATTTTGAATAGCACCTCAAAAAAAGAATTAACCCATTACTGTATGTATTTGCATGTCTCTTATGTGTTGTTGTGGGTGCCGGAAAAACCTGGTTGATTACAGGCAGGGCGACTTAAAAATTCATGTTGGGCAAGGCGATGAATGGTTACACGATTTCACATTGTTTTTAGGGATCAAGAAAAAGAATCCGCCACAAATAGCTGTATGGCTGGAGGATGAACAAGAAGATTACCTTTCAACGGTTTTTGTGAGCCATAAAGTTGCGACCCAATCATGGCAGGCCTCACAAGTACAATGAAAAGGATCGTTTTTGTATTCATCATTTTATCCGTTTCCCTTTGCGTAGAAGGACAAGCTGGTGAACAGCGTTTTACATATGCTACAACGGTCGGAACAGGGATCGCCATGAGCCGGCCGGCCTCCACACCTTTGACATGGCAGTTGCTGGGGTATTACAACATCACCCACCGGGTTTCGGCCGGTGGGTGAACAGGTTTGTCCTTTTATGAGAAAATGCTGATACCTGTTTTTGCCGATGCCCGGTACTTGATCACTCGTCAGCGCCGGTTTACGCCTTACCTGGAATGTGGTGCAGGATACGCTTTTGCTCCCGGTAAAAATTCAAATGGTGGATTTTACCTGAATCCTTCGGTGGGGATTCAATACGCTTTCCATAAGAATACAAAGTTTCTGTTTGCCATGGGGTATGAACTGCAAGAATTGGACCGACTGAAAGAATACACGGACAATTATTTTACTGCCGGATTCAATGAGGAACTAAGGCATCATTCATTGATGTTCAGGATTGGTATTATTTTTTAATGAACATCGCTTCTCGTCATTGGTAGCGATAGCGAAACAACTTAGCGAACGTAGCGCTAGCAATATCACGAACGATAGTGAGTAACCTACAGTTGCCGTTATCCTTTCAGATGCAGCCATATGTCATGTTTTTGGGCAGGCTCATGTGGTTGTATTCCGCCGTTCCCTTGCGGCTGTCGGTTTTCATGCGCCCGATGGAATCATATGTCAATGTCGTTTACTTAAGCGTTCGGCTGAGGCTCTGCCTCAGTCGCATCTATTTTCGACAGGCTGAGCCTGTCAGGATAATACGAACGAGGTAGAACCTCGTCCGAACAACCCCAATTCCTTAAGTAAACGACATTGTATGGTATTTGGTTAAATGATTGTCCGATATAATGCCAGAGGAAACGGCTCTGATCTTATTTGAAAAACAGGTAACCTTCTCGTGTGTCGTATTTTGTAATATTTGTGATATTTTTACACAAAATAATGTTTCATGTATTTGCATTTGATGAAACATTACTTAGTTTTGTGCACAATTTTAACTTTTCTGACGTTCTGTGAATAAACTTAAAAAGACATGAGCATGCATATAAAAACACTGTTTATTTTGTTATTGCTTTTGGGATTGATATTGTCGGGGTGTTTTAAGGGTGGACATCATCCGGCTGAATGTAGTGAAATCCTTAATGATTCTATTCTGAGATCGTATAACGACAGTATGATTACTCACCCTTATGCCGTTATTAAAACTTTTACAAAACTAAAGGAAAATCTTCCTGATTCTATCGGTTCATATTCGTTGACACTTAGTATTGCATCCTGTTGGCTATTTGCTGGTAATGTGGACAGTGCCATTGTTGTCGGTAAACAAGTTATTCAATACTGCGAGCGGGAAGAACCAACACCATGTTTATCGATACTTAAGGCAGACGCCTATCTTAAATATGGTGTTTATTGGAACTCATTTGGTCAACGGGATTCAACGCTTACATATTATAAAAAAGCATATGATGTTATCATGTCAGGAGAACGCAGACTGTTGCTACCACCTACCAGTTATGCTTTAGGCCTCAATTATCATGAAAGGAGTAATTACCCTATGGCAAGCTACTATTATCGAAGAGCATTATTTACAGCAGACTCGCTTCATGTGGGGCATGTATATAACTATTTAATTTCTATCGGTTTGGCAAGATTGTATTCGGAAATTGAAAATTATGATATGGCTGAATATTATTTCCAGCAAGCAGAACAATATATAGATGCGGAGAATGTATACAATAAGTATTTATACACAAATCGTCGAGGAATTCATTATTATAACATTAAGGACTATCCTAAAGCCTTAAACTGGTTCCGCCAATGTAGTCAAATTGTATCGACACATCTTCCGCAGCCGAATTATCTCACCATTGCAGAAATTAGCTTAGGAGAAATATTTTTTAAAATGGGGCTAATGGATTCAGCACACTACCATATTGAACGGGCAAAGAATTTTTACGAGCAATCATCATATCAACAACCCGAGAATCAACTTAGTATTAATTCAGCATGTGCGGCATTAGCGTTGCAGGAAAACAGGATACACGAGGCCGAAAAGATACTGTCGCAGCCATACGACACAGTAATAATGGAGTCTCAGTCTCTTTACGGTTATAATCTTCGCTTGGAAGAGTTTCACGCCAAAAAAAACGATTTCAAAAACGCTTACAAATATCGTCTCAAATCTGATGCCTACAACGATTCATTACGTAATACCAAAGTCCGCAACAATATTGCCGAGATGGACATGCGTTACCGGCAGGATACTACCTTATTACGAAAAGATCTGCGGATTGCTGCAGTAGAGGGGCGAGCTTCGAGGTGGCAAAGCGTTGCTTCCATGAGCCTGCTTTCGTTGGTGTTGCTTTCCATCCTTGCCGGAGCTTTTATTCTTTACAGTAAGCGTAAAAGGGAGCAGGCGTACCGTAAGCAGGTGGCCACTGTTACCGGCTTGCGTATGGAGATTGTTCGTAACCGCGTGTCACCGCATTTTGTGTTTAATGCATTGAATGCCATCATGCCGTCGCTGGAGCAACACAAGGAACTGGAGCGTCCCTTTGGCCTGTTGATACAGATGCTGCGCAATAACCTGCGTGCATCCGAGCAGGTGGCTGTGCCGTTGGAAGAGGAAATAAGCTTGGTGAAAAATTACCTGCAATTGCAGATGATGGGCGATCCCGACAGGATTGGTGTTGAATGGCAGGTGGCGGATGATGTGCCGTCGGATGCCCGTATCCCGTCCATGTCGATGCAGATACCGGTTGAGAATGCAGTGAAGTATGCTTTCACCTCCGGACAGGCGGATGCCCGCATTGATATCCGTATTACCCGGCAAGCG
>JAVBSH010000098.1:0-5182 GCA_031547085.1 Bacteroidales bacterium | reverse complement strand
TCGCCTGCATTAGTATCGCAAGTGGATACGTATGCCACTTTTGCGGCGCTCACAGGGCAACCGCTTACCGATGATGATGCTCCTGACAGCTTCGACCAACTGAAAGCATGGCTGGGCAAGGATGCCAAAGGCCGTGAATATGCGATGGAACAAGGCGTTCCGGCGCTTTCTGTAATCGAAGGCGACTGGAAATACATCGGTCCCTCCGAAGGGCCTGCCTTTTGGTCGGATACGCGCATCGAATCGGGCAGCAGCCCCGACCCGCAACTGTATAACTTGGCGAAGGACATTGGCGAACGCAACAATATTGCGGCCGAACATCCCGATAAGGTAAAGGAACTTGCGGTATTGATCGAAAAAGTAAAAGCAACACCTAAGACAAGGCCATGAATTGGTGTCAAACATTCTCAATGCATCATAAAATCAAATCAATAAAACCAACATGAAAACCGTATTATTCACCTTTGTATGTTGTTTGTTATTTCAAACAACCTATTCGCAGACTAAATATACGCCAAGCCCTGAAAATATTGTAGCCCGGCGTTGGTTCGAAGAAGCCCGGTTCGGGATGTTTGTCCATTTCGGGGTATACAGTGTATTGGCCCACAACGAGTGGATCATGCACAACGAATCCATCAAGGTAAAAGATTACAAAAGGCTGATCAATGTCTTCAATCCGCAGGATTTTGATGCGGCTGCCTGGGTAAGCATTGCCAAAAATGCCGGTATGAAATACATCACGTTCACCTCGCGGCATCACGAAGGATTCAGCAACTGGGACACCAAACAATCGGACTGGAAAATCACTAAAACCCACTATTCCAAAGACCTGATCAGGCAACTGTCTGCCGAGTGTCAAAAACAGGGTATCAAACTGTTCCTATATTACTCGCTTGTCGATTGGGCACGCGACGACTACCAGTGGCAAACAGGCCGTACCGGGAAAGGGACAGGCCGCACTGGCCCCAGTAATTGGCCGGCATACATCGAATTCATGAAGGCCCAGCTTACCGAACTGCTGACCGAATACGGGCCTATTGGCGGTATCTGGTTCGACGGACATTGGGACCAGACAGCACACGAAAACCGTACCGACCACACTACTGCTGTCAATTGGCATTACGATGAGATATATGGCCTGATCCACCGGCTGCAACCGGCATGTCTGATCGCCAATAACCACCACCTGCCCCCGATCGAAGGCGAGGATTACCAGATATTCGAACATGACCTTCCGGGCGAAAATAAAGCAGGGTTGAGCGGACAAGAGGTGTCGGACAGGTTACCCCTCGAAACATGCACCACCATCAATGGATCATGGTGCTACAATATTCTGGACACCAAATACAAGAGCAAAGAGGAATTGGTACATTTGTTGGTACGTTCAGCCGGATATGGTGGAAACCTTTTGCTCGACGTAGGACCGATGGCTAACGGCGAAATACAACCAGAGTTTGTGGAACGACTCGGTCAGATAGGCGAATGGATAAAAACCAATGGAACGACTATATATGGGACGAAAGGCGGATTCATCCGTCCGCAGGAATGGGGCGCAGTGACTCAAAAAGGCAATATTATTTATGTCCATATTTTCGATAAGAAAGATATGAGCCAGTTAAAACTCGATATTCCCGGAAAGATTAAGGATATCCGCCTGTTCAACACAATTCAGAAAATCGTTTGGAAACAGGACAAGAAAACATTGCAAACGGTTATTGACTTGAATTTCTCGTTTGATGAAATTGATACGATACTGGAAGTTGAACTCAAAAAATAAGTAATCTTAACAAGGAAAGACCGTAAGACATGTCTTACACGTCTTCATAAATAAATACCTTCTTAATGAAATCAAAATATTTGTTACAATGTTTCTTATTGGTACTGATGTCAGGCATGTTATTAATTGCATCCTGTAACCAGTCAACTCCGGCGCCAACCGTTTTGCCTACGCAGCCCCAGATCAACTGGGCCGAAGCCGAAATCGGTGTTATCATCCATTTCGATGTAGTTAACTTTATGCCCGACTACAACTGGAGGAAGTGGGGCAGCGAACCTCCGGCCTCGTTTTTTAATCCAAGTAACCTTAATACCGATCAGTGGTTGGAAGCAGCCCAGAGCTTAGGCGCCAAATACGCGGTACTCGTTGCCAAGCATTGCTCCGGATTCAGTCTGTGGCCTACCAAAGCGCACGATTACCATGTTGGGAGTACCCCGTGGAAAAACGGCAAGGGCGATTTGGTAGCCGATTTTTTCGCCTCGTGTAAGAAATATGGCATCAAACCAGGGCTGTACTGTAGCGTATCGGCCAATGGTTACCTGAAAGTGAACAATCCTGGCAAGGTCGTTTCGGGTGATCCCGAAGAACAGAAACGTTACAACGCAATAGCCATCCAGCAGTTGACCGAACTGTGGAGTAACTACGGCGAGGTGTTCGAAATCTGGTTCGATGGCGGCGTGATGTCGCCCAAGGACGGCGGTCCGGATATTGCTCCTTTGCTGGAAAGGTTACAACCCAATGCAGTCGTTTTCCAGGGGCCGGTGGACAACAAGAACCTGCTCCGTTGGATCGGCAACGAGGACGGCCGTGTACCCTATCCTCACTGGAGCACTACCGATGCCGGGACATCTTCGGGCGGAACCATCGAAATATCCGATCTGCATGGTAACCCCAACGGCAAGATATGGTGTCCGGGCGAAGCCGACTTCCCGATGCGTACCGGCTGGCAGGGAGGCTGGTTCTGGAAAGCAACCGACCAAAAGCTGTTGGCGAAGGATGAGATCATCGACCGTTATTACACAAGCGTAGGACGTAACGCCAATATGCTGCTCGGCATCGTTATCGATACCACTGGTGTTGTACCTGCCGGAGATTGTGAGGTGTTGGCAGCCGTGGGGCAGGAAATCAGGAACAGGTTCGGAACACCGGTCGCTGAAACATCCGGTAAGGGTAATATTATCGAACTGAAAACGGGAAAGCAGCCTGTACCGGTTAATCATATCACGATCCAGGAAGATATTGCCCAAGGTGAGCGTATCCGCAAATATAGCGTGGAAGCCTATGTCGACGGCAAATGGCAACAGGTATGCGAAGGCACATCGGTAGGACACAAGCGGATTCAACAGTTTCCAACTGTGCTGGCAAACAAAATCCGGTTGAAGGTGGAAGAATCAGCCGGTAAGCCAATTGTCAAGAAGTTTGCGGTATATTATGTCCAATGAAACAATAAACCGATGTAGAAGAATTTTCATTCTTATGTGTCCGATAATTGTTTTTTGCGACAATAATGTATACTTGGGCTGTAGTTTGTTTTTGTGTTGCTAAGAGATCGTTCGCGAATAACTTTTACAAATAATGTAAAACGCAAATCCCAATGTTACCTGCGTAAAGTCCGCGAAGCGGGTAAATGTGAATAACCGCGGGTGTAACCCGTGGCAAGAAGGTGCCCACCCCTCCTTCTTTACGTCCCCGGTAGGGGGCGAATTGCTGCAATACGATATTCGCCCCCTTGCAGGGACGGGTTTACTAGGTTTCCCGTTTCCCGTGAGTGCCACTCACGGTTATTATTCGCTATCGCTTCATGAGAACGCTTCGCTAAGTTCATATTCAGTCCCTTCGGTATTTTTTGATAAAAATGCAACAATTTGATTATTAAATATTTGTATGCGAAAAATTCTTTTTGTGGGAAGAAATACGGTAAGAATAAAAAATATTTTTCCCTGCGGTACAAATTCATGTATTTCACCTTGTATCTTAGCAAGATAGGAAAATTATTACCACAAGCCAAAAATAATAAAAAATTCCGATCATTTTTTTCCAAACCGTAAAATGAGATAAAAAGAAAGCCCGATCACATTCGGGCTTTCTTTTTATCCTTTCTTATCTAATTGCTTTTGCAATAAGGCTACCTTTTCTTTTTCTGATTGTAATAGTCGTTCGTAAAGTTCTCCTTTTTCGATGTATACCGCAGCAAGTTTTTCGATAGGATTGAATGAGCAATTCTCCATGCTATTTGTATTATACACTCCCATAAGAGGTAAAAAAGAACCCGACCGCGCGGACGATTGCCCTCGCAATCGGGTTCTGCCAAACAAACCGAATATTTTTAGTTCTTTGCTACCGAAACGCAATGCAAGGCGAAGTAGACGTTTGTGTTTGCGTCTGCTTCTGCGCACAGTTTCAACCGTGGTTTGATCTCGGTATTGGGGACAATAAACTGCGGGTCAAACTCGTTCCACAGCCCTTTGAGAATGTCCGTGCGCCCTTTGGTATTGAATACCGCGCAACTTACGTTCGGCACGATTACGGTGTTGCCGATCTCCAACTCGAACTCGCCATTCAATACTTTTTTGTCGCAAATGTCGAAGACGGTTTCGGCGGGGTTGGCTGCTACACCGCTCAACAGTCGTATACCTGTGATCAAAGTCCACTTATTCGCCTCGATTTTCTGCTTGTCGATGTTGGTGTAACCGATCAACTTGTTGTCGCCGCTTTCCATCAACTCATGGTCGCGGTAACCTCCGATTGCTTTCACGGAGTAGTCGATTTCGTCAACAAGTTGCAGGTTGCCGATTCTCACCGCTTTTTGAATGTCTGCGGGTAACAGGTACAACAACCTTTCGTACATCGCCTTGCCCGTCGCGCCTTTATTGCTTAGCGGGGACGTTTTGGCACGCATCGCCATTTTTACTTCCTTTTTATTGGGGTCTTGCGGCGGGAGGTTGCCCAATCCCAATAACTCACTGCTATTGATTAAATTCATGATTCCAATTTTTTAAAGCCCCCTAAATCCCCCCAAGTGGGGGACTTTCGGAGCGTTGTTTACTTTTTAATTATCGTATCGTTCTATTCTTTGCATATTCCCACTGCCTGCGGATAGCGCGTCCCCCTCCCCACTTGGGGGAGGGTTGGGGTGGGGCTTCTCTATGCTTTTACCAATCCTGCACCGACAAGGATCAACTTGATGGCGGTGTTGGCGGGTGCAGCCACAGGCAACTTCAATTCAGGTATGATCTCCACCTGCGGGGCTATGAATTTCGGGTTATCCAACTTCCACTCACCCATGAATAGATTGCTACGGGACGATGTATCGAAAACGCGAGCCGATGAAGGCTGAACCAACACTTTATCGCCGTTTTTGAGCGAAAACTCGCCGTTCAGTATTTCGTTGCAAGCGATTCCGAA
>JAVBSH010000174.1:0-15567 GCA_031547085.1 Bacteroidales bacterium | reverse complement strand
AAAAATATTGGTTCGATACCGGTTAGTTCGATAACTAAATATTTAATATTCTTGAACTTGCAAATAGTCAATCCAAATTCTATTTAATAAACAGTTTGAATATCTGGATACTAATAGTGCGCACTAAGCGCCTATACCAATGATTTTTTTTATTATTTCCCTGTTACAAAAATATTACGCACTGCTTCCAGATATCCATACCCGAACATCGTACAAGGTTGCAGGTAGCTTGTTTCCGTCCATTCATTCCAACTGTTGATGGTGATCAACGGCGCTTGTTTGGGATGTGCGTCCACGTATGCTTTCGCATCACGGAGTGCCTTTTCGACATTTTCAGGAGTATTGTTCTTGACAATTCCTCCGATCTGCATCTCGAACCTTGGGTTATTGTCCCAACCGATCGACACATGAGGGTAATATGGTATATCCAATTCGTTATCAATAGTTCCCCATGTTTTTACAGCATCGGCTTGGATTTCCAAGTAATCGCGGTCAATATTCAGGAAATGGCAATATTGGTAATGTGTGGAGCCGTCGAATTTCAACGTTTTAATCACATCTTTCTGTGTACCGACATTGTCGCCTGCAATCCCGGTAACGTTGCCCTGCATGTTGGCACGCAAAGTGAGTTGAAGATCCAGCCCCTTAAACCCGGCTTTTTTCACTTCCGCACGGAACCAGTCGAGTGCGTCTTTGGCCTCCTGCAAGCCGCCTATCCCGTCAATAAAAGTTTGCATCTCATATATCATGAAACTCGGCTTGCCGTCTACGGTATAGTAGTTGGGTTGTGTGAAATACTCTTTAATCACCCGTTTGCAGATGATTTCGAATTGTTTGCGGTCCACTCCGCCTTTCCATATCAACGAATTGTTCGGCTTTCCTGCTAAACGTTTGTCCCAAGTCATGTTCACATCGTGGTTGGCCCACATCAGGTAGAACTTCATATCCTTGTTGTTGGCCGCTTTGAGGAACCCGTCGTTGAGGCACCCTTCAAGGAAAGGCATACCATCATACCAATACCAGTCGTAAATAAACACATTTACCCCGTGGCGTGTGGCAGCCGCAATTTGCATCTCCATCACGTAAGGATCGGCTTCATTGACATAACCCCACAGCGGGTAACGCGGTTGCTGGTGTCCCGGGAACTTGGCCTTGTTCGACTTTACTGTCTGCCATTCACCGATCCCGTCGGGCCAGAATATCGTGGCCCGATCGTCGGGATGGTAAGAAGGCCACACGAATGCAGCGATATCGTATGTTTTTTGTTGCGGTTTATTGTCTTTTTTCTGAGCCTGGACCAAGCCAGGAATCGACATCATCAATGCCGTTGCGAATAAAGCTATCCTTTGTTTTTTCATTGCGATAAAGTTGAGACAGGAACAAAGGAAAACAAAATATGAATAACACCCGCCCCTGCGGCATGAATTATTTACGCAACCGTTTGCGAAGATTAGTTAACTCAATAACGATATTTTTCCTTCGCGTTCAAGTTTTACAACTAATTCCCCGAAGAGGGTATTCACCCATGCAAACCAACTACGGGTAAACTTGGCAGGATTGTTCTTGTTAAACGATTCGTGCATGAAACCAGTGTCGGCATCGGTATCGCGGAGCATGCGGATACAGGTTTTTATTTCCGTATCGTTCGTGCTGGTCATCGCTTTCAGGATGATGCTCATCGGCCATACCATATCGTAACCAATGTGCGGTCCGCCAATACCTTCGCCGGCTGTGCCCTTGAAAAAATACGGATTGTCCAAACTCCAGATGAACCGGCGGGTATTTTGGTATACCGGGTCATTGGCAGCTACACAACCCAGATAGGGAAGCGCCAGCAGGCTGGGCACATTGGCATCGTCCATGAACAGGCGGTTACCAAAACCATCTACCTCGAAAGCATATATTTTACCATAGCTGAGGTGTTCGGTAACGGCATATTTGTTAATGGCGGCCTGTACTTCGTTAGCCAAATCGGTACATGTTTTCGCGAAAGCGGTATCTTTGGTCACTATCTGCGAAATCTCGGTCAATTGCTTGAGTGAAGTTACCGCAAAAAGATTCGATGGAATAAGGAACCCGTAATTAGTGGCATCATCCGAAGGGCGGAACGACGAAACAATCAGTCCTACGGGCTTTACCGGATTACCCCAACCATCATTGGACAGGGTGTCTAATTGCCGTTCGGTCTTGCGCTGGAACTTATAAGGGCCAGTACCATCTTTACGCTGTTGTTCCTTGAAAGTCTTGATGATCAATGCGGCTGCTTTCTTCCAGTCGTCGGTGAATACAGACGTATCGCCGGTTGTTTTCCAGTAATGGTAGGCCAGACGGATGGTATAACACAGCGAGTCTATCTCCCACTTGCGTTCGTGCAATTCGGGTTTCATATCGGTGTTGTCGGTCAGCCATTCACTGTGGCCGGGGCCGTCATTAAATGCATTGGCATACGGATCAATCAGCACGCACTTGGTTTGCCTGTTTACCACGCCGGCGATCAGTTGCCTGAGTTGTTCATCGTTTTTGCAGATCGACATGTAAGGCCATACCTGTGCACTTGAGTCGCGTAACCACATGGCGTGTATATCGCCGGTGTATACAAACGTATCCGGTCGGCCGTCCTGCATGCGGAAGTTCACCGTAGTGTCAAGCGTATTGGGAAAACAATTCTCGAACATCCAGGCCAGTTTCGGGTCTTTGATCTGTTTCTTCACACGTACAATCGTTTCTTCCACTGCTTTCGAGGTGAAATGCCGTTCGGATAGTTCGGGACGTTTGGTTACATAATCGGCTATCCATGCCGGGTTACCCATTGCCCATGCGGAACTGCCTGCAGCTAAAGCTGCCATACCCAATCCGCTTGTCTTGATAAAATTTCTTCGTGATGTCATTATATTTATGATAAAATTTGTTGAATATTTGTTCAGGGAAAAAGCTTCTGAAACTTCGCGTTGTTATTCAGTCTCAGTCACTAGCTCCTTACCTTTTTTTAAATCATCATGCGACACAAAGTAACCATTTATTTTTTCACCTCCGTATGTGATGTTGCTAATTTTTTTACCGGAATTCTTTTTGAGGATCGAAAACGGAGTATCGCCCATGGAAAATTCAACCTTGTCAAAAAGCGGCACAGTTACAATATATTCGGGATCGGCGGGTGAAAAGGTATACAATCCGATGGCGTTGAACACATACCATGCCGACATCTCGCCGGCATCGTCCATTCCTGCAAGGGCTAAGCCTTCCTTGCCCATACTGTAGTAATGGTTCAAGATGCTGTCCAAGTAAAACTGCGCCTTCTCCTGCTTGTTGATGAAGTAATAGGCGTAGGGAATGCTATGTCCGGGCTGGTTGCCGTGGCAGTAATTGCCTATGAAACCGGTTTCGTTGTGCGCTTCATATCCTCTCCACGGCTCGGTGAACAGGGAGTCAAGCTTTTGTTCGACCGCTTGATGGCTTGGATAAAGGGCGATCATCCCCTGCGGATCGTGGGGTGCGAAAAAAAGCGAGTTCCAAGCGTTAGCCTCGCGGTACATGTAAGCATAGTACGGGAAATAGGGATCAAAGTCCTTGATCCAGCTGCCGTCGGCGATACGTCCTCTCCAAAACCCGGTTGAGGGATCGAAAAGGTTTTTGTAGTTGCCGGTGCGTTCCATCAACGTTTTGTAATTCGCTTCGTCGCCAAGTTCTTTGGCTATCAAGGCCGTGGCATAATCATCATAAGCATATTCAACTGTTTTTGTCACCGCCGCTTTGTATTCATCCCAGATTGGGACATTGACGGTGTCTTTTTCCGCAATCCAGCCCCGTTCGATGTACTCATCCAGATAAGGACGTCCGCCGCGACCGGGAACTGTCGCGTTTTTCAATAAAAGTTTATATGCACGTTCCAGGTCAAAGCCCTTTAGCCCGCGCAGATAGCTACCGGAAACGAAGGCGGAAGCATGGTCGCCATGGAAAAAGGTAGGCATATAACCGTCCCGTTTTTCGCCTTTATCCGTGATGGATTTGATGACGTCGATGGTTACATCCGGCGATAGCATGCCCAGTAGCACCAGTTTGTTTCGGTAATCGTCCCAAAACGACGGATCGGTATAATAGCGGAAGCCCCCGTTGGCTTTTTCCCTCCGGGCGTCGGTATAATCGCCGTTTACATCGCTGCGGAGCGCCGGCCAGAGGAACGAACGGTAGAGGCACGAATAGAATGTTCCCTTTTGTTTTTCAGTTCCGCCCGTCACCTTGATTTTCGACAAAAGCGCTTCCCAGGTGGCATCAGCGTCTTTGCGAACTTGTGCAAAACTTTTGCCGATCATCTCTTTTTCCAGATTCTCTTTCGCGTTTTCGATACTGACGAAAGAGAAACCTATTTTCAGCTCCAGCGGATCTTTTCCTTTGCTATCCCGGAAGTTTACTAATGAGACTTCGTGTTTCTCGTCTTTTACCTGCTCGATATCCTTGATGGCATAATTGGAGACCGCATAAAAATGCATCTTACCTTCCGCGTTCTGAAACCCGGTGAAAGTGTGATCGTCCAACTTTTGTATCTTCCATTCGGATACATGGTTGTTGGAACGTTTCATGTCGGCCAGAAGCCTTTTTTCCTTGTCCTGCGGGAAGGTATATTGATGATAGGCGCAACGCAGCGTTGAGGTTAATTCCGCATTGATGCCGTACCTTTTGAGGAACACCTGATAATAACCCGGATGAGCCGACTCGTTTTCGTGGCTGTAGCCTGAACAGTAATCGCTGGCGCTGATATCCCCGGTAACAGGCAGCATAGGGATGTGAAGCAGGTTCCAATGCCCCTTGTTAGTGTGGGAAAAACCGTAAATGACCGTGTCTTCATATTGATAGCCCGCTCCGCTCCGGAATTGCGTTACCGGGCTTAGTTGCACCATGGCATTAGGCAACGAGGCTCCCGGAAATACTTCTGCACCCCAGGCCCTACGGGTGGGTTTGTAATGGAGGTCGGCTATGTCCCAAAGAGTAGCGGTACCCAGAAAGGGATTGACGTAATCGGTTCGCTTTTTTGGACTGGGCGAGCATCCGATAATGAATGCCAGAAACACGACCGGAATAAGTTTTGATTTGTTCATGATGTTGGTTATCATTGGTTTGATTTGTTACTCTACCAAGCCTTTTATTATTCTTTCTATTTCGAGGTATTTATCCGAATATCCACCTCTAGAATGATGGCAGATTCTTCCTGCTGAATTAATAACAACATTTACAGGCATAGCAGTCCCAAATAATTTTATTGCATCATTATTTGCCAATGTTTGAATATAGTTGAATTTGTTTTTTTCGAGAAAACCTGTGACTCGTTCCTTTTTGTCTTGTGCGATTGCGATGAATACAACATTGGGATTTTCTTTGTACTGTTCCACTAATTTATTAAATCCCGGCATCTCTGCGATACATGGTCCACATGTTGTCGCCCACCAATTTATTACAACGATTTTACCTGCCAAATCACTAAAAGATAGTTTTTCACCGTTCAATTGTTCTACAGTCAGATCAGGAAACTTTTTCCCTTTTTGTAAAGGGTTATCTAATGGAATGAATATTGCCTTTTCACTTCTGTTATTATTTCCGTCTAACCAGATATACTGAATTTCATTTGTTGATAAGTGATGGATCATCTCAAATGCAATCATAACAGAGTCACCTCTGAACACATGTTTGATGGTATCCCGGCAAATATTCAAAGACATATCAATGTTCTTGCTTTCATCAAAGGCCGAAACAAACCTCCCTGGAAAAAGGGATGATTCTATCATCATCCAATAAAGAGGAACATTACCTTGCTTTCCGGTTCCTATATGAAGTTCCAACGATTCTCCAATTCCTGTTTCTATTTTTGCAGACGTTTCCATTTTGATAGAACTCATTAAACTAAATCCCGAATAAGGGGATAGCTTCGTTGATAAATACGGAACTTGATTTTGATTCATTCGGAATGACACAAATGATATGGCAATCGTTATCATTATTGCAAACAAAATGCTGTTTTTGAATACTCTTTTCATCTGTTTAATAATATATTAAGATTAATTTTCCCGTTCTGAAACGACTTCACAGATCTTGCCTGATACATGATGCTTTGCCAGCCTGAATGGCATAGTCGGGCAGGCGCTAATTCTCAATTCTCAATTACTTCAGTGTACCTTTCCGCAATACCATCTAAAGTCCTCATCAATTCGTCCACGTCCAAAGAAGTAACCAAGATCATACGGGTTTGTTTGAAATCGGGCAACGCCTTGAAATAATTGGACAAGTGGCGGCGCATTTCGAATATACCCACCGGGATGCCCTTGTATTCAATCGACTTGGCAAGATGCATCTTAGCCAAATCCACTTTTTGCGCAATGGAAAGCGGTGTCATCGATTCGCCTGTTTTCAGGTAATGTTTTATTTCGGCGAAAATCCACGGGCGTCCATAGGTGGCGCGTCCGATCATGATACCATCCACGCCGTAACGGTCGAATTTCTCACGGGCTATCTCGGCAGAAGTGATATCGCCATTCCCGATAACGGGGATATGCATGCGTGGATTGTTCTTTACCGCACCAATCAGCGTCCAGTCGGCTTCGCCCCTGTAGAGTTGCGCCCGCGTCCGCCCGTGAATGGTGATGGCGGCAATGCCCGTATCCTGTAAGCGTTCGGCAATATCCACAATATTTTTCGAATCCTCATCCCAGCCCAAACGGGTTTTCACGGTCACAGGAAGTTTCACCGCATCCACAATCGCTTTGGTCATCTCCACCATGAGCGGCACATTGCAGAGCATGCCGGCTCCCGCGCCACGAGTGGCTATCTTACGCACCGGACAGCCAAAGTTAATATCAATCAGGTCGGGGCGGGCTTCCTCGGCAATAACAGCGGCTTGCACCATGGCATCAACCAAGTGGCCGTATATTTGAATGCCTATAGGACGTTCGTGGTCTTCAATCTCCAGCTTTTTAAGCGTCTTTTTTGCATCGCGGATCAGTCCGTCAGACGAAACAAACTCAGTATACATCATATCGGCGCCAAAATGCTTGCAGATATAACGGAACGAAGGATCGGTAACATCTTCCATAGGAGCCAGAAACAACGGTTTGTCACCCAAATCAATAGAGCTAATTTGCATTTACCGGATTTGTTTTTGTATTTTTGCAAAAATAACAAAAAGTTTAAACTTTTGGAGATGCGAAAAGGTCTTCTTGCGGGTTACCCGCCTTTTACACAGTTAATCATGACATTTCTCACCATGGTAGTGTGTGGTTTATTGCTCACCTTTGCCGGGATGTTGTTTGCACCGCTTGTCACAGGTTTGCCTTTACCCGATGTCATCGGAATGATGAATAACGGGGAGATCGGCAACCACCTCGGCCTGATGCGTTACCTCCAAACCGTACAAAGCTTTTCGCTTTTTATCATTCCCGCCTTCTTTCTGGGTTATTTGTTTTCGGGTAGCGCTGTCGAATATTTCGGTTTCTGTAAGATATCGCCGGGCAACCGCTTTGCATTGGTCCTTCTTATCATGTTGATGGCCATCCCGTGCATTAATTTGTTGGCCTCGCTCAACGAAATGATTGTTTTTCCCAAGAGCTTGTCCTGGTTGGAAATAAAATTGCGGAATGCCGAAAATGCAGCAGCCGATATCACCAAGTTATTCCTGTCGGTGGACAATATCGGCGGTATGCTTTTCAATGTTTTCATGATCGCCTTGTTGCCCGCTGTTGGCGAAGAATTTATTTTCAGGGGAGTCATTCAAAAGATACTTGCCCGCTGGACGGGAAATATCCATGTTGCAGTCATTGTTGCCGGTTTCCTGTTCAGTTTGATGCACATGCAGTTCTATGGTTTTTTCCCGCGTTGGTTGCTTGGTGCAATGTTTGGTTACCTGCTGGTATGGAGCGGTTCGATCTGGTTGCCTATCTTTGCCCATTTTGTGAATAATACCTTGGCAGTTATTGTATCTTATCTGATACACAAAGGCATCATCCCCGAAGAAATTGAAATTTTCGGATCTTCGTGGAGCGAAATTCCTGTAACCGTCATAACGGCAGCGATATGTGGATGGTTGCTATGGCGGATGTACCGGATCTCGCAGCAAACAACAACGACAGTTGAAACTTCCCTGTAAGTTATTAGACGGTGAAATCGTAACTACTGCCAGTTTGTCTGTGTTTTTTTGTGCCGCTATGACATATTTGCAACAAATGGAGCGATATAATCGGACATAATGACCCACTATTGAACCAAATGCCGTCTTTGGCAGATTTTTTGTAAGCAACTTCGTGTCAATTGAGATTGACACGATTAAGTAGACAGATAAAAATCATAAAATATTTTTTATTAGAAAATGACAGCAAAAAAATATCCTCATGAGCAGGATGAAAATATAGACAATACTTCCGAGGCCGGAGATATTGAAATGGAATTGGAAGACGTGGAGGACGGGAATCCGACTGAGTTGGAATCGGAAGTTGAAGCATTGCAAGGTAAGCTGGCCGAAGCGCAGGACAAATATTTGCGCCTTGCAGCCGAGTTCGATAATTACCGTAAACGTACACTTCGCGAAAAAACGGAATTGATTCAGACGGCAGGTGAGTCGTTGCTGAAAGATATCCTACCGGTGGTCGATGATTTCGATCGTGGCCTTGAAATGATCTCTAAATCAGATGATATAAAATCAGTCGGAAAGGGGATGGAGCTTATTTATGCTAAATTGAAAGATTTCCTGGCTACGAATGGCGTTAAGGAAATCAAAGCCATGAACGAACCGTTTGATGCGGATTGGCATGAAGCAGTAACCAACATTCCTGCACCTTCGGAAGACCTGAAAGGAAAAATAGTTGATGTGATACAAAAAGGATATACCTTGAACGATAAGATCATACGTTATCCGAAAGTCGTTGTTGGTGAATAATATACTTATGTAGTTGACATCTCGCATACAAAATTGGTAAATGACAAAAAGGGATTATTACGAAATATTAGAAGTTTCAAAATCGGCCTCTAAGGAGGAAATCAAAAAAGCGTACCGGAAAAAAGCGATTCAGCACCATCCGGACAAGAACCCAGGCGACCACTCGGCAGAAGAAAAGTTTAAAGAAGCGGCTGAGGCTTACGAGGTACTGAGTGACGATAATAAACGGGCACGCTACGACCAGTTTGGTCATGCCGGGATGAACGGCGCTTCGGGTTTTGGAGGTGGAGGAATGTCGATGGATGACATTTTCTCGCATTTCGGTGACATCTTTGGTGATCTGGGTGGGTTCGGCTTTGGCGGATTCGGACAGGGCAGGCAACAAGGTCAGCGGATGAGCCGGGGAACCAACCTGCGCGTTAAGGTACGGCTCAATTTGCAGGAAATAGCACAAGGAGCCGAGAAGAAGCTAAAACTGAAAAAATACATTCCGTGTCAATCCTGCGATGGAACAGGAGCAGAGGGCCGTTCGGGCTTTTCCACCTGTTCCACCTGTAACGGCACCGGACAGGTAACGCGAATTACCAACACCATCCTGGGACGGATGCAGACATCCTCGGTATGCAGTACTTGCGGCGGTTCCGGAAAAATCATCACCAAAAAATGCACCTCTTGTTATGGTGAAGGTATTGTTCAGGACGAAGAAGTAGTTACCATAAAAATACCTGCCGGTGTGGCCGAAGGCATGCAGTTGAATGTCAGTGGAAAAGGAAATGCTGCAAGACGTGGAGGCATTAATGGCGACCTGATTGTGGTGATTGAAGAAGAACAACATCCCGACCTGATCCGCGATGGCAATGATTTGATTTATCCTTTATTTGTCAGCATTCCCGATGCCACCATCGGTACAACCGTTGAAATACCGACCATCGACGGGAAGGCCAAGATAAAAGTTGATGCTGGTACACAACCGGGAAAAATACTCCGCCTGCGCGGAAAAGGCATTCCCGATGTGAATGGCTATGGTAAAGGTGACCTGTTGGTAACCGTCAACGTATGGATACCCAAGGACATATCGAAGGAAGAACGTGCCACGCTTGAGAAATTAAATAGTTCGAAAAATTTTCACCCGCAACCAACTTCCGAGGATAAAAATTTCTTCCAGAAGATGCGGAATTTATTTGAATAGCACATCATTATCAGTAAAATTGAAAATTAAACACATTTTTGAAATCAAAGATAAAAAAAACTTATGAGCAAATTGATCATCAACAGCTTTAAAGAGTTTGAAGAATATATTGGGAAAGAATTAGGCGTATCTGATTATCTCACCGTTACCCAGGAACAGATCAACCTGTTTGCCGATGCGACACTCGACCATCAATGGATTCATGTGGATGAAGAAAGAGCAAAGAAAGAAAGTCCCTATGGAATGACCATTGCGCATGGATACCTGAATTTGTCCATCATACCTTACCTGTGGGCGCAAATCGTAGAAGTAAACAACATTAAGTTATTAGTTAACTACGGGATTGAAAAATTGAAATTCAACCAGCCTGTTTTGGTCAACAGCGAAGTCCGTCTCAAGGCAAAACTGAATTCCTTAGTTGATTTGCGCGGCATTTCGAAAGCCGAAGTACAGGTTACCCTCGAGATAAAAGACAATAAAAAGCCTGCATTGGACGCAACGCTGGTTTTCCTGTATCATTTTGCATAAAATTTGCGGAATACAGGACATGATGCATCGTCTCATTTTACATTTTGTCCTGTGGATGTTCCTTATATTCCCGCTCAAAGCGCAGGTACATGATACTGCTGTTTTCGAGCAGTTTTTGCAATATACGGAACAGGGCGACAATAGTATCATTCATACGGCGCGTTTCTTTTTGGACACCCCTTATGTCGGTGGTACACTGGAAGGCGATTCAGTGGAGCAGTTTCGTGTGAACCTTCGCGAACTGGATTGTGTCACTTTCGTGGAGAACGTTGTGGCGCTGCATCTCATGTTACAAAGCAGCGACCATACCTTTAGGAACTTTTGCAATATATTACAACGTATCCGTTACCGCAATAGTATCATAGATGGCTATCTGTCGCGGTTGCACTACACCAGCGAGTGGCTGGACGATAATCGCCGCAAAGGTATGATTGATTTGCAACATCCTTCCGCATGTCGGGATTTTGCTCCCAATGTATCGTTCATGTCAACACATTGCGATGCATATCCTGCATTAAAAGCTCATCCTGACTGGTGCAGGGAGATGGAAGCCATCGAAAACCATATCAACACGTTGCGGTTCTGTTATATCCCAAAAGAAAATGTGAAAGCCGCTGAACTAGAGATACAGAATGGCGATATCATTGCTATTACTACGCACATTAAAGGCTTAGACATTGCACACGTGGGGTTTGCCTTGGTGCAAAACGGAAGAGTATATTTACTCCATGCCTCCTCCGAGACAAAGAAAGTTATCATTAGTGACGAACCTCTGTACGATTACCTCGTACGTAGGAAAAATCATTCGGGAATCTTTGTGGCAAGGGTTAAAGGAGTATAGCTTGACTAAGTCCTAATAATTCACATTTAAACCATTAAGATTTATAATTATCTCAACTATCTTCCTGCAAAAATTGTTTTTTGTATCATTTTTGCTATATTTGATCTAAAATCATTTTCTATATCGAAAAATCATCAAAATGAAATCATTATACATTATCATTATTGTATTCATGGCCGGATTTAGCGTATCAGCGCAATCAACTGAAAAGGTAAAGTGGTATACCATTGACGAAGCCTTGAAACTCAATGCCAATGCTCCCCGTAAGATATTGATCGAAGTATATACCGACTGGTGTGGATGGTGCAAAAAAATGGATGCCGAAACATTCAATCATCCGGTCATTGCGAAATATATCAATAAAAATTTCTATCCGGTTAAATTTGATGCAGAGTCAAAGGCTCCCGTTACATTTGCGGGGCAGACATTTGTCAATCAGGATAAAACCCACCAGTTTGCAGTAGCCTTGATCAGGCAGGGTGACGGTAGAATGTCATACCCGTCTGTTGCTTACCTTTCCGGGAAATTGGAGAAAATCGGAGCCATCCCTGGCTATTACACACCGGCAGAGATCGAACCCTTGTTGCATTATATCGTCGAAGAAAAATATAAGGACAACGTCAAGTTGGAAGATTACGAAAAGACTTTTGTCAGTGAGTTGAACAAAAAGTAAATTATATTTTTGTGATAACGGCAGCCACTTCTTCCATCAACCAGCGCGGCGTGGAAGTGGCGCCGCAAACGCCGGCATTACCGGCTCCGGTAAACCATTCTTTGATAATATCACTGGGCGTAGCCACCATGTGGGTACGGGAATTGGCGTTTTTGCATACTTCGTAGAGCGCTTTCCCGTTGGAACTCTTGCTCCCGCTAACAAAAATCACCACATCATGGTGTTGGGCAAAATCAACTAATTGCGGGCCGCGGTTGGAAACCTGCCTGCAAATAGTATCATTAACCTTAAAAGGTATTTCATTGTCGATGTGCTGTTCCTGGCGTTTTCGTTCAATAGCGGCGCGAATACGCTCCAACCCTTCGATGGTCATGGTGGTTTGTGCAAACAAGTACACCGGTCTGTTTACGTCAATATTATCCGCTTCTGTTTCAGAATTGATCACAATGGCCATATCCAATGTTTGTCCCACCAAACCATTTACTTCGGCATGTCCGGGTTTACCATAAATAACCACCTGCCCGTTGTTGGTTTGCGATTCGAGATATGCCTGGTGTACTTTTTTTTGCAGATTAAGCACCACGGGACAGGTTGCATCGGCGATTGAAATGTTGTTCTCGGCAGCTTGGTGGTAAGTATCGGGAGGTTCTCCATGCGCCCGTATCAATACTTTAACATGATGCAATTTTTGCAGGTCATTGTGATTGATGGTACACATGCCGCACTTGTTCAACCGTGCCACTTCGGGCTCATTGTGTACAATATCGCCCAAGCTGAACAGCGTATGCCCGTTTTGTAGCTCGCCTTCGGCCATGCGGATAGCGCGAACCACACCATAACAAAATCCGGAATTAGGGTCTATCTCGACGTTCAAAACAATATCATTTTAACCATTACGATTACAGGACTTATCATCTGCAAATCATAAATCTTGTAATTGATTGCCAATTATCGTGCCAATTGATTTTCGTTTTTTTGTTTTTCAGCTTCCACCTGTGCACGCGATTTACTCCTATTCACAATGTAGACGCCCGAAAATACCAACACGGCTGCGCCGAATTTGATCCATGTAAATGTATCCTGTAATGCGATGATAGCAACAATGGTGGCCACGAGCGGTTGCACATAGTTATACATACTCATAGTGGTTGGCCGGAGTCGCTTCAAACCCATCGGTATCAACAAGTAAGGAATGAATGTTCCAAAAAACAACGCATAAGCTATTTTTAACCAAAGCTCTATATCGACATTTGCCCAATCGATAACTTTCAGTTCGCTATACCCTGTGGGAAAGAGGAAGACCGAGGAAAACAGGAATGTCCATTTCATCACAGTGACCGACGAATAACGCTGTACCAAAGGTTTGGAGATTACCAGGTAAATGGCATATGACAAACCGCTGAGCATGCAAAGCAAATCGCCATGCAGGTTATTGGAAGAACCAACAGAACCGTTCGATCCGGATGTGATCAACAACACAGCTCCGGTAGCCCCGACCAAAACCCCGGTAACCTTGGTGGTCGTGATAGGTTCTTTTAGCACAATGGCAGCAATAATCATCACCATCACAGGTACTGCTGTCGAAATGATGGATGCATCGATAGGAGAAGTCAGTGTCAGTCCGACAATGAACGACAATTGGTTAAAGACCATTCCGAATAAAGCGCATACCAATAGCAGCCCGAAGTCGGATTTTTGGAGCCGTTCGTGTTTTGTAAACAGGGAAGTAATCCAAAAACACAGGCATGCGAAAATCGCCCGGGAAAACGACCAGCCAAAAGGCCCTACCGATGCCAGCAAACTCTTGGAAATTGGGATATTCAGTCCAAAAAAGATATTTGTAACCAAGGCAACCCAATGCCCTTTCACTTTTTCAGTCATTTCTGCAAGATATCAGATACAAGTAAAAAAGGCTGCCTTGCGGGCAACCTTTTCGAATGAGTTCCAATATAAATGTAATGAATTTCGATTTATTTGACTGCTTTTACAACGGCTTCGAAGGCTGCGGGATGATTCATTGCAAGGTCGGCCAACACTTTACGGTTAAGCGCGATTCCTTGCTTATGGATTTTACCCATAAACTCCGAATACGACATTTCGAACGGCCTTACACCTGCATTGATACGTTGTATCCACAATGCGCGGAAGGTGCGTTTTTTGTTGCGGCGGTCGCGGTAAGCATATTGTTGGCCCTTTTCCCAAGTATTCTTGGCTACGGTCCACACATTTCTGCGGGCTAAGAAATTACCCCGCGTGAGTTTGAGAAGTTTTTTGCGGCGTGCACGTGACGCTACTGAATTTACTGATCTTGGCATAATTCAAATTTTACGAATGGTCAGCGGTCTTTTCTTAAAAAGACTCTTTGTGGCTGATTCACTCTTGGTTATTACTATTTTTTGGTTCGACCTCTCCCCCCGACCCCCTCCCCACAAGGGAGGGGGAGTCACCCCCTCTCCTGTGAACCCCGAAGGGCTCGCCGAAGGCAACGGGGCCGGGGGAGAGGTCTATCGCTTACTTCATTGCAAGCATTTTCTTTACATTACCCTCGTCGGCTTTGTCTACCAGCCCGATATGGGTAAGATTGCGTTTTTGCTTGGTCGTTTTCTTAGTCAGGATATGACTTTTGAAAGCGTGTTTGCGTTTGATTTTACCGGTTCCGGTGAGTGTGAATCTCTTCTTGGCACCGGAAATTGTCTTCATTTTTGGCATTTGCTTACTTTTATTATGCTTACATTCATATAGAAACTCAATATCTTTATTTCTAAAGGTGGACCGTAACTCCCCTTAGGGGTCGGGGGCCTATTTACCCTTTTTGGGTTTTGGCGAGAGGAACATAATCATCCGCTTGCCCTCCAATTTAGGCATCTGGTCGACCTTTCCGTACTCTTCCAAATCCTGTGCAAAACGCAACAGGAGTATTTCGCCCTGCTCCTTATACACAATCGCCCGTCCCTTGAAAAACACGAAAGCTTTCACTTTATCGCCTTCTTCGAGGAAGTTGATGGCGTGTTTCAACTTGAAATTATAATCGTGATCGTCTGTGTTAGGACCGAAACGAATTTCCTTCACTACCACCTTGACGGTCTTCGCTTTAATTTCTTTTTGTTTCTTTTTCTGTTGGTACAGAAACTTTTGGTAATTCACTATACGGCAAACAGGAGGGTCGGCCGTAGGGGATATTTCCACCAAATCCAATTCCATTTCCTCGGCCATCTTCAATGCTTGAGGTGTAGGAATCACCTGATTCGGGGTTTCGATGTTTTCGCCCACCAATCGAACCGTCTTCGCACGTATTTCGCGGTTGATCTTTAATTCGGGCGTTGTTGACTTTTGTGGTTTAGTTTGTTGATATGCCATCTACGCTTTTGCAGGGTTTAACACAAATCTTGATTTTACTCGGATATATTTATTTTTTATGAATT
>JAVBSH010000286.1:0-14928 GCA_031547085.1 Bacteroidales bacterium | reverse complement strand
TTTTATCTTTTTCTTTCTTATACATGAGGGTCAGACGATCTAATTCTGAGGGGGATAAGGATAGAGGCATAGATGATTGAATTTTATGTGAACCACAAAAATAAAAATTATCCGAAAACCACTTTCACTTTAGTATAACAGTTTACCATCGGCCAGTGCAAGAGGAGCCCAGTTCTGGGTGTTGCCTCCAACTCGTGACATACCTTCGGTTGATGCACCTCCTTCTCCAAGCAATGTTGCTTTTGAAATTGATTTAAACGCTGTCGGGTCGGGTTCTATCAGGTATAGTGTTTTTAAGCCATCGGTTACCAAAATCAAACCATCTGCAAGAATCATACTACCTCTGTCGAAATTTGGGTTTCGTTTGGTCTTCCACATAATCTCCCCGTTCATATTCATACATAAGTCACCATTGGGACCACAGGTGTATACGTGGCGATTATCAACAACCGGTACGCTTCGCGATCCGGGAAACGAAACAGTTCCGGGAGCGTCATAACTGAACTTCCAGAGTTCCTCACCTGTTTGAAGGTTGAAACATCTCATGATATCACCAACTTCGTCATCCCTGTCAAGTAGATACACTTTACCATCTTTGACAACAGGGCCGCCGTACCCGATACCTACGTTTACCGACCATAACACCTCAGGGCCTCCTTCAGGCCAACTCCTCAATAATCCTGTTTGGGGGGATGTACTGTTTCTCTCGGGGCCAAGGAATTGAGGCCAATCCTGGGCTGTAATTTCTTGACAGATAGAGAAAATAAAGAATGTAATGATGGTTACCAAAAAATACATTGTCTTCATTTGCTGTTTTTTAATGTTATCAATAATTATCCTGTAAAAGATGATATGTTTTATTAAACAAAGATGTAAATAATATCATTATGTGATCCACAATTTTCATGAAAAAGGAAAAGTTTGGATTTAACACGAAATATTTGGCATATAAAAGGATAAGGATACATCGAAGCATTATGTTGGTTTGATTTCGACTACATCTCCTTTGCGTAACAAACGATGCAAAGGTAAACAAAGAACCGCAAGAATAATTTATTCCTGCGGCTCAAATTATTTTGGCGTATGGCTCAATTTTATAATAACTTCAAACCAAGTTTATAAAGGTTTCATTTCTTTTTATCCTTTATGAACCCTTCGTGTACCTTGTGGTAAATTTGTAAACCACAAAGAACACTGAGAAAGCACAAGGTTCACAAAGTCCCGTTAAGTATGTTATTCCGAACAAACCAACTTATACCCGACACCTTTCACGGTAATGATTTGAACGGAAGTGTCTTTCCGCAAATATTTGCGCAAGGTAGCAAGGTAGGTATCCAGGCTTCTTGAATATATAATCCCGCTACTGCCCCAGTTTTCCTCTAAAAGAACATGTCGTTCAACTACATTGCCGCAGTGTGAGCACAATGCATACAATATGGCATTTTCCTTTTTGTTCAATTGAACGACCTCATCAAATCCTTGTAATTCGTTTTTATCCGGGTCGAAACAATATTGCCCGATTTGAAATGTATTTTCCCGGATTTGTCCGGGTAACCGGACAGGTTGCGGCTCGTCCGGAACTTGTTTCTTTTGCCGATTACGGAATAAAAGTATCATGCAGATTAGCACGATGATAGCCAGGCCACCGATGCATGCCAACATAGTCGTCATTTTTCCGAATATGGTAGCCGGCGTTATCCGGAGAATTGCACGTATCGCTTCCGTATCTGAGATATCGGATGCAATGGAGAGCCCGGGTTTTATTTCCGGTTGCCCCTTGCCTGGGAAAAAGGTGGTTTCCAAAACAGTCCCGGACTTAATATCATATCGTTCTATGATAAATGAAACAGGGATATTCCTGTCGTACAACATGCCTGCAAACAAATCGGACAGGCAGTAGATATTCATCGGGACAATCTGCTCCCTTAAATCGTGAAATACGCGGGTAATAAAACCCTCGATGGAATGCCCGGAAATATTGTTATATGCAATTGTGTCGGAATTAAAGCATTTCCTTACAATCAGGATTTCTTCTTTCCCGCAACCCTGAATAGTCAATTCGCCCGGATTTACGATATCCACAACCGGCACACGGTAAGTCTGCTCCTTTTGATACGCAAGGTCGAAAGCGTTCTTAATTTCGGCTATGACATACCGCTTCTGCATGTTATATGCATGAAAAACCCAGGTGGATTGCAGCACCAATAAGGAAACACATCCTGTTAATGCGAACAGGAACGAACTGGAATATTTTTTACGAAAATGCATGTGCAAATATAGATCATTCTGTAATCTTTAGCTTTTCAAACTGAATGTGAATAAACACAATGTTCTCGAAAACAACGCTTTGAAAAAATATTTTAACATAAATATGACTATTTTTTGACATTCCTTTTAATATCCGGGTAAAGATTTGACCATATAGACACCATCATTTGAATGGAAAAACGTCAATAACATGAAACAGCATACGACCTTTGCACCAAAAGTAATTGACAATTGATAATTTGAGCAAAACGCAGATAACCAAAGTCAAGAGGCGATTTTAGATTATTTTCATGAATATATTAATTTAAAAATTTTAAAAAAATGAAAAGAGGATTTCTTTTAATTGTTGCCTGTGCGATTATGACCGCAGTCAACGCCCAGAAAGCAGATACAACAATTGTATTCGTTGAGCAAATACACGATTTCGGGGAAATCGTAAAAAATGATGGGCCAAAGAGCTATTCGTTCGAATTTACCAATAAGGGCAACAGCCCGGTATCTATCCAGAAGGTTACAGCATCATGCGGCTGTACTACTTCGGGGTGGACAAAAGAGCCGGTGGCGCCGGGTGAAAAAGGGTTCATAAAAGCGACCTATAATCCCACAGGAGCCACGACGTTCGACAAGTCACTTACAGTGCATGTCTCAGGTGGAAAACCCGAAGTGATTGTCTTGCGTATCCGCGGAAAGGTGACAGCTCCGATATCCGGTAATGAGTGAATATACAGAATAGACCTGCCAGATTTTGAAAACCTGGCAGGTCTTGCGCTTTTCAAAATCCAAAGCACTTTCAAATAATTAAATAATTTTCCCGGTATGATCAAAAATCTGTTGATTGTTGCACGCATCCTTTTGGGTACAGTATTTATCTTTTCAGGATTTGTTAAAGGTGTCGATCCGATGGGGTCAACCTACAAATTCATCGATTACTTTACGGCGTTCGGCATGTCATCTCTCTCGCCGCTTGCCTTTCCGTTAGCCGTACTGCTCAATGCGGCCGAGTTTACCATGGGTCTTGCGTTGGTGCTTGGTACAAGAATGAGGGAGGCTTCGTGGGCGGTATTACTTTTCATGGGCTTCTTCACCATTCTCACTCTTATACTCGCTCTTACAAATGCTGTTTCGGATTGCGGATGTTTCGGTGATGCCCTGGTTTTGACCAATTGGGAAACTTTTTATAAGAATGTTATATTGATGGCGTTGGCCGTTGTAATATTTTTGAACAGGAATAAATACACCCCCGTTTATGCCTCTGCAGCCGAGTGGGCATGGCTGGCAGCAGGAGCTTTATTCATTGCAGGGATAACCGTTTATTCATGCCGCCATCTTCCGATCCTGGATTTCCGCCCTTACAGTGTCGGAACCGACATTATTCGGGGAATGACAGTGCCGGAAGGGATGCCTGCCGATAAATTCCATACCATCCTGTATTATGAAAAAGATGGGGTTGTAAAAGAGTTTAGCGAAGAAGACTATCCGTGGAACGATACCACGTGGGTGTGGAAGGATTCGAAAACGGAGTTGGTTGAAAAAGGATATACCCCGCCAATCCACGATTTCAGCATTGTAACGCTTGCTGGGACCGACATTACGGATGATGTGCTTTATAACGAAGGATATATCATGCTGTTAATTGCACACCGTTTGGAAAAGGCCGACAAAGCCGCCTTGATCGAAACAAACAGGCTTGCGCAATATTTTCGCGGAAACGGGTACGGGTTTTACTGTCTTACATCTACCGGAATAACTGAAATAGAGACATTTAAAACAGAGTTGGATTTTGATTTCTGCCATACCGATGATATTACCTTCAAAACCATCATCAGGTCTAATCCCGGATTTGTCCTGCTCAAGGAAGGAACCATTATCGGCAAATGGCATTATAACGATATGCCCGAAACAAAATCATTATCCGACAACCCGATGAGTTATTCTATACGGCAACTCATTGACAGGAATGAAATCTATAGGATTTACATTTCCCTGTTCGCCTTTGTACTCTATGTCTTTGCATTTTACCAATTCAGGACAAAAAAATAATCATGATCATCGGGTACTATGCCTATTGATTGTGGCGGCGTTCGGCGGAGTCTCCAGACTCCGTCGTGCTAAGAAAGCCCGCCTAAATGGCATAGCCGGGCAGGCTCCTGCTTTCCATATTTGTAAGGCAGGAGCCTTGCTTTTAGCTTCGACGTAGCGAGACGCCACGCCGAACTGTTCAGTCCACAAGTATTAGGCAAAATATCCGATAATTATATAAAGTGCTTATTGTCAATTACTTGTTTGTGGTGTTTTGGGCTAAAAATGATACTTGCTATTACTTCGTTCCCATTGCTATCAAACCGGATTTTCAATTTCGGCATGGTTATTGCAATGAACGATGCCAATAATCCGGGCTTTGCGCTCATTCAGATTAACTCACTTGTAATCCGGCATTTACATTTCAGTTTCCCTGCATCTTTCGGATCGTTCCAAGAAATTGGATTGTTGAACGCTCTGCCTACACTAAATTTTTATACATGTTATTTTCTGATTTGAATTTGAGCAGTCAACTGCTTCAAACACTCTTAGGGCTTGGATACCAAAAGCCCACACCTATCCAGGAACAAGCGATCCCAGTTATTTTGAACGGGAAGGATATTTTTGGTTGTGCACAAACAGGCACTGGAAAAACGGCTGCTTTTGCACTGCCCATGTTACAGATGCTTCATGCAACAAAAAACGCCAAACGTAACATTCGTGCACTGATACTTGCTCCCACCCGCGAATTAGCTATCCAGATAGACGACAACTTTACCGAATACGGAAAAGGAATGCACCTGAACCATGCGGTAATATACGGTGGTGTGTCGCAAACCAACCAAGTGAAAGCGCTCCAAAAAGGAACAGATATACTTATCGCAACACCCGGGCGCTTGCTCGACCTGATCCATCAAGGATATATCAAACTGAGCGGGATTGAATTCTTTGTGCTCGACGAAGCCGACCGCATGCTGGACATGGGATTCATCCACGATGTAAAAAAGATCATCGCATTGTTACCAGCCAAACGGCAAACCTTATTTTTCTCCGCCACTATTACTCCCGATGTAAAACGATTATCGGAATCGTTGCTTACCGATGCGGTGCGGATCAATATTGCACCTGTTTCCCCTGCTTCGGACATGGTGGAGCAATCCGTATATTACGTGGAAAAGGAGGATAAGCGGGAACTATTGAACCATCTGCTTTCGGACGGACAAATAGAAAATGCGCTGATATTCACCCGTACCAGGCGTGGCGCCGACAGGGTTGCTAAAGCCCTGAACCGAAGCGGGATCAAAGCCGAAGCAATTCACGGCGATAAGTCGCAAGGCGCACGTCAACGTATCCTGAATAGTTTCCGGGAAAAGTCGCTGCGTGTATTGGTGGCTACCGATCTTGCTTCGCGTGGTATCGATGTGGATAAATTGAGTCATGTGATCAATTTCGAAATTCCCGAAACAGCCGAAACATATGTGCACCGCATCGGCCGGACAGGCCGTGCAGGTTGGAAAGGCACTGCTATTTCCTTTTGTGCACGCGACGAAAAACCCTATTTGAAAAATATCGGTAAGTTCATCAATAAGGAAATCAGGGTTGTTGAGAAATAGTTACGAGTTACAAGTTACAAATGTCGTAACTCGTAACTTATTTACTTATCATATTGGAATACAAAAATATTCCTCTATCTTTGTCGTATTAAATAATCGTTAAGTCTTTTTTAAAGTTTTTTGAGTTGATTCTTTTGTCACAATTTAAAGATACATCCCCAGCACTCTTTACTCAATTACTTAACACAATTTTTTTTAAATGAATATTTACGTAGCAAACCTGAATTATCGGGTAAGTAGCGAAGATCTGGAAGGAATCTTTGCTGAGTATGGTGCAGTGTCGTCTGCCAAAGTGATTACCGACAAGCTTTCGGGACGTTCGAGGGGCTTCGGATTTGTTGAAATGCCCGACGAGGCGGAAGCCAACAAAGCCATCGAGGAATTGAACGGCGCCGAATATGACGGTAAGGAAATTGCTGTTTCGGTTGCCAAGCCGAAAACTGAGTTCTCCAACCAACGGAGAGACAATGGTAACGGTGGTTATCGGGGAAATTCGGGTAACGGTGGTTACCGGGGTAATTCGAGGAGATACTAAAGTTAAGAAAAGGAGGGGTCTTCCCTCCTTTTTTATACTATAAATTTTTATACCACAAAATAAAAACCTTATACATAAAAATGGCAAGACCAGCATCATTTAATAAACGAGAATTAGAACAAAGAAAAGAGAGCAAACGGAAGAAAAAGCAACAGAAAAAGGACGACAGGAAGTCAAATACTGGCAGCAAGTCATTTGAAGATATGATCGCCTACGTCGACGAAAATGGGCTTATTGTGGATTCACCGCCCGATACTACGCAAAAGAGTGAAATAGATGCAACCACCATCGAGATATCCGTTCCCAAGAAAATAGAAACCGAAGAGGATCGAATTTTAAAGGGAAGGGTTGAGTATTTCAGCACATCCAAAGGCTACGGTTTCATAAAAGACCTGAACAATACCGAAAAATATTTTTTCCACATCAATAATACTATAGACGCAGTGGCTGAGCATGATATGGTGACTTTTGAACTCATGCGCGGTAACAAAGGTATGAATGCTACCAATATCAAGCTTTTCAAACAATAAGGAGTTGTTTTAAAGATAAGGACTAGGCGACTTCGATGCTGCAAGTGTTTTGTAGATAAGTCATTATTTTTTTTTGAGATAGTCGATGATTGCCCCGAAATGATTTTCGGTACGCAAATCTACAAAAATGAAACAAGCCGATTTTGGCTATATGATTTGGGAGGCAAAGTGATGCAAAGTGTAATTTAAATCATTATCTTTGCAAAGATCCGGTCTTACAGTTTAATTTTCAATTCATATGAAGCAGATTAAAAAACTGGCAATAGATAGCGGCTTTGGTACAGCTCCTGTATTCTTCACTTCTATATCCACCATACTTGGAGCCATCCTGTTTTTGCGGTTTGGTTACGCAACTGGGATGTTAGGTTTTTGGGGCGTTCTCCTTTTGATCATTCTTGGCCACCTGATCACTATTCCCACAGCACTTGCCATTTCGGAGATAGCTACTAACAAGCGTGTGGAAGGAGGAGGTGAATATTTTATCATATCTCGTTCGTTCGGGTTAAAAATCGGTTCTACCATTGGCATTGCCCTTTATTTCTCTCAAGCCATCAGTGTCGCCTTCTATATTATTGCTTTTACTGAAGCTTTCACACCATTTTTCAACTGGTGGACAAGTTATTTCGGTTTTACACTGCCCCGACAGGTTCTCAGTATTCCCACGCTCGGTATCATGTCGTTCATTATTCTGCGAAAGGGAGCTGGTACAGGAGTAAAGATGCTGTATATGATCATTCTTGTCCTGGCCGTGTCTCTGCTTTGTTTTTTTGTAGGAAAACCTATTGATATGGACGAAGATTCAACATTTCTTGTCAGTAATAACTTTGGATTTTTCAACAGGGATAAGTTTTTTATCCTGTTTGCGATTTGCTTCCCGGCATTCACCGGGATGACGGCTGGAGTAGGACTCAGCGGTGACCTGAAAGATCCGGGAAAATCTATTCCCTTGGGCACTATGGGCGGAACTATCACCGGGCTGATCATTTATATACTGGTAATTTGGAAAATGGCCATTTCCGCACCACAAGCCGACTTGATTGAGGATCAGTTGATCATGTCGAGAATCGCTTTTTGGGGTACACTGATCATACCATTGGGGCTTGCCGCATCCACCTTATCATCAGCTATGGGCTTTATGATGACATCACCACGGACACTCCAAGCACTTGCCAACGACAAAAGCTTTCCCTTCAAACAGGCGAATCTTATATTTTCCAGGGGAAGAGGAAAGACACATGAGCCGTTTAATGCTTCACTGGTGTCTATCGCCATTGCGCTGGTTTTCGTTATGGTGGGGAATGTAAATATGGTGGCCGAAATCATATCCATGTTCTTTTTGATTACCTATGGTTCGCTGTGTCTTATCTCCTTTCTTAATCACTTTGGTTCACCTCCTTCGTACCGTCCGCGCTTCAAATCGAAATGGTATTTTTCGTTGGGTGGTTTTTTGCTTTCTGTTTGGGTGATGTTTATGATCAGTCCGTTCTCCACCATCATTTCCTACATTTTCATTGTAGCCATATATTTGTATATTGAACATTATAATAAAGATCAGAAGGGACTGGTGAACATATTCAAGGGCGCTATTTTCCAACTCAACAGGCAGCTACATGTATACATACAAAAGAATCGTTCCAATGCCGATGATGAGGACTGGCGACCAGCAGCTATCTGTATTTCATCCAACTCGCTGGAGCGCGATAAAGTGCTCGACCTGATGAACTGGATCAGTCACCGGCATGGTTTCGGTACTTATTTCCATCATATTGAAGGCTACTATAGCAAACAGACATATGCCAACTCGCAAGAAGTGTTGCGCCAACTGATCAATAGCCAGAAGGAACAAGAGAGTACTTTATATATTGACACCATGATATCCCCCTCATACACTTCGGCCATAGCCCAAGCCATCCAATCACCTTCTATTTCGGGTATGGAGAACAATATGGTAGTATTTGAGTTCGAAAAGAGCCATTCCGAAGAGATTGCCCGAATATTGGAAAATGTAAAACTGGTGAAAGCCGGCAATTTCGATATTTGTATATTTGCAGCTTCAGCTTCGCCTATTAGACTTCGTAATGGGATTCATATCTGGATAAGAGCAACTGATACGATCAATGCCAACCTGATGATATTATTGGGGTATATCATTATGTCGCACCCCGACTGGCAGAAAAGCCAATTGAAAATATTCAATATCTGCCAGACAGAACAACGTGAGGACGCAAAGAAGGAACTTGAAGAACGAATCAACAGCGGACGATTACCTATTACCCTGACTAACATCGAAATGGTACCGCTCTCCGAAAAACAAACCATTAGTGAAGCGATTACAGAACATTCCCGGCTCGCGGGATTAACCATTATTGGTTTCCGCGAAGAAATGATCAAACACGAGTCATCTACTAAATTCTTTACCGATTTTCCTGCAGTCGGCGACATTTTATTTGTAAATGCTTCGCTATCGAAGGAAATCAATTAATAATGCGAATCAAGAGTTGGGTTTGGGCTAAAGCCCTTAATTATTTGTCCATTTGTAATGAGGCTGTTCAAAAAGTCGAAAATCACGGCTGAATTACAAATTCAGCCGAACGCGATTATCTGTAATATAGGCAGATAGCGTTGAGCGGAATTTGTAATTCCGCTCGAAAATAGACTTTTTGAATAGCCTCTAATGATGAGCGATACTATCTCACAAGTCATTGCCGTCAGCTTTAGCTGACGGATGAAGGAACAACCCATCTATAATAGGGCTTTAGCCCAAAACATTAGAATAATTCTTCAACTCTTAATTCGCATTAATATCCTGATTATGCAAATTCTGTCTTTGAAGATTATATCAGGTTTACAGTTTATTATCAATCTTCACCTGTTTCATTCCGGTCCTTCCATAATAAAGCGGTGTATACATCCTTTCGGCTTTGGCAGGATTAACATGATAAACGCCCGTGTAGCGCGGCATCAGTTCCAATGTGAAAGTATGGTCGCCTTTTTTCAAATTACGCATATAAATGCAAACACGGTCGCGGAAATATTCGCGGTGTGTTTCGCCAAGCCTCCAGTACCACGATTGCGGTTTGTTCTGGTATGAACACCCGGCAGGAATAGGAACTTCTATCATCACATATTCCGATGCGATATTCGACGAAACAGTTACTTCGAGCGCAGCTGTTTTTCCGGCAACCAACGTCATTGATGGGACTGATGTCCATCGAATATCATCCTTCACCGCAAATCTTGTCTCTACGCGGAAACCTTCGTCGACAGGTACAGGATCACGTCGGTAAATTTCCTGCCATGCGGTAACATACACCGGGAATGACCCTTTTTTCGCGATAACGACAGGCTCTTTACTATGGAGGACAATGTGTTTAGGGAAGGTGTCGACAGTAGCAGTATAAGCACCACTGATGCGTATGCGCGGGTTCCCGAGGCTGTCGCCCGAAGCCAGTATATCGGGCATAACAGTCGTTAAAATATCAGCCGATTCGTAAGTGTTGCGCCATCCATAATGGTTGCGCTGCGCAAATAGGTAGTTGCGGATTTTCAGAAGCGTCCTGTCTTGACTGCCGGATGCATGCAATAAGCGGTAAGCAGCCAGGGTTACCGATATGTCGTTGTATCGCCATTGTTTCTTGTCGGGTTCCGACCAGTGGATGTTTCCCAATTTATCAGTTTGTTTGCGTTGCAATACTTGTTCGATATTTGGTTTTTCGCCGAATTGTAACGACAATTTCATCCATCGCAGCATATCGGTGTAATATACGAAATTAATGGTATCAATCTTATCGAACATTGTACGGTAATTACTTTCGGGATTGATGCGAACCAGCAATTCTAATAATTGTATGCGATCGACATTGCCTGCGTTATCAAAAGCCAGTATCATTTGGCTAGTGAATTGCCGGAAGTCCATATCTACCTTGAATCCGTCATCGCGGGCTTGTAAGAGCGCTTCGGCTGCGTGTGCCGATATCCATGTTTCCTGCAGGCCGTTGCCGAACCATCCCCACAGACCTTGTTCATTGCGTCCTTTCACCAAACGGCTGATCAAGGAACGAATATGTTTGTCGTAAGGGTATTCTTTTCCTTGCAGTAGATAAGCCTTGCGTTCAAGCAACAAGGCTTTCAGGCGCGAGGCGGTTTGTTCGTTGCACAAATGCTGGTAGTCGCACAGACGGCGGGTTTCCTTCATCAATATATCCAGTGACGAACTTTCCATCGACAAAGTAACCGGTCCATTGATGGTATCGAATGCCAGTGTGAAGGTGGTGTCGGTATCCAGCACATGGAATTGCCCGACAGATTCGGTTGTTCCTCGCCTTATGACAGGAATGTGTCGTTCCTCGCCATCTTGGTAACCGTCGTCACGGGTTAACTGGTAACGAACGGCAATACTATCGATCGGAAGATCGTAAGGTCTGTCGGATATGGAAGATTGCAAAATATCCGGCGCTGTCACAGCCAATGTATCAATTAAGGAATGGCGGACAGCAGTCAATTGGTCGGTTTTTACCACGCCATTCACTGCAAAACACGTGTGTAGATGCACCGTGTCCTGTCCATAATTGACAATCTTACCGATGACGTTGGCAGTATCGCCTTCGACCATGAAACGCGGGACGGCCAATTGTCCTAACAGAGGTTTGAATGAACGGACCTGTGTTTCGCTGCCTGCGCTTGCCTTGCCGGGAATCATCCCCACGAAACGAAGTTCCCATTTGGTAACATCGTCGGGGAAAGTGGTGGTAAATGAAGCCAGTCCTGCCTGGTCGGTGGTTAACGACGGTTGCCAGAATGCTTCGTCCGAAAAGTTAGTGCGCAATCCCTTCGACGATGCCAATCCTGTCTGGTATGCTTCATCTTCGACGATTTGTTTCATCATGTCCCGCGCATCCATCACTGCCATATCCTTGGTGGTGATGACCACGACGCCATTGACGGCACGCGATCCATACAATGCAGTGGCTGCGGCATCCTTCAATATATTCATGCTGATAATGCTTCCGGGCTGTATGTGGCTGATGTCTGCCACCACTACACCATCCACCACATACAACGGCTGTTGACCAGCATCGAGGGAACCGACACCACGGATCATCACATCAGGGGACATGTCACCCGAAGGCGTTCCCGCTACGATACCTGTGACCCGTCCAGCAAGGGCTGTGGATACATTCATTGTGGAGATGGAAGCTACTACACTTGTTTTTCTTTGTGCGCCGAATGCAACTATCACTACTTCGTCAAGCGCCACTGTACTTTCGGCAAGCATCACATCGACAGAGCCACTTTGCAATGGAGTCCGCTCTTCCATGTTATATCCTATAAATGCATAGGCCAATGTACGATACCCTTGAGGAATACGGATACAATACCTTCCATCGATACCGGCAACAGTTCCTACATTTGTTCCTTTCACCATCACAGTTGTACCGGGCAGCACCTCACCTGTTCCGTCTGTCACTGTGCCGCATACCTCGATACCATTAACATATTCGGGATTGTAAACCACTGGAATTTCCTGAACTCTGGACTTGGGTGGTATGCTTATATCCATGCCACTGTGGTAAAAAATATCTTTTAACAGTGACCGGAATTGCACACACGAATCGATAGGCAAACTGGAATGGTACATATCATCGACCGAAAGGCGCAACATGTTGGTAGTTTCCGGTTCGAACAGAATGGAATCTTGTACATAGTAAGTTTTGTCGGCCATCAATAGATACAAGGCATGCGGGCCGTTAGTAGCGGAAGTGAATACACGTTCGCTTAACGGATAAAACTGGGATTCTTCCCAGGTATGATCGTACAATACCCAGCACCAGCTATTATTTTTCAATGAATCGGTCAATACTGTTTCCAACCTCAATTGTCCTTTTGTTTGCGATTTGGCTGTGCTTGCATAACGGATCTGGCTTCGCATGCGATTGATGTTCCAGGCGTATGATACACTATCGATATATTGTTTCGAATAGGGTAAGGTTTTCCAGCTAAAGCGGGGAAGCATATAGTCAAAGGTTGTCCTGAAAGGAATGGTACGCATTTTCAGTATTCCCGGCAATGGTTCGTATTCGAAGTAATTGGAACCATCGCGGTCGAAAGTGATTATTTTCTTGTTTTCCTCCCAAAAAGTGGTTGGTGTATTCCCGACAGGTCCGGTAATCATGGAATTTCTGTAACCATATCCCAATTTGTGGTTCTCCGGAATCAACAATTCATAATTGTCGCCATGCTGCAACCATGCAAATTTGTTGTTGAATTGGTAACGGATAGGCATTAGATAATTACGCATCAGGTACAATTCATTCGAGGTGTATTTTGTCTTCCTTTTATCAATGATCCCCTGCGATGTATAACCATCAGATGCCACTATTTCCCGGTTCCATTGATATGGATCGATGCTGATGATGGTTTTGTATCCGCGGACAACTTCAACTCTGGCTTTTACTTCGCAATCGTTGGTACGCGAGCGTATGGTGTGAATTCCTTCCCCGACAGGGAAAACATACGGGACATCGGTAGTAGTGCGGTTGAAATACACCGGGTGATCGTTAATACACACTATCTGTACGGGCAGCAATTTTCCGTCGTGCACCAGGTAGGGTGCAATGTACGTCTGGTCGTCCGCCGAAGGAAGCAGGTACTTATAGAGCGTTTTCCCGGGATAAGCAAAATGGTATAATTCTACGCTGTCGAGCTTGAGCGGTTCGCGCCATTTCGGATAATCCAAATCATCGTTCCCCGATATGCCGGATCGTTTCGCCGAAGTAAAAGCGTTGAATGGTTTTCGTTCCGACGGCGGTTTTTGGTACGTGGGAAGCTGGGGCATGGATTGGCCGCCAAATTTGGCAGTGTAACCCCAAGCCGTGAGGTCGACATCCGGTACGGGATTGCCGTCAGCGTCGGTAGCGACAACATTCACTTTTACAGTTTGTCCCGGATAGATAATGGCAGGCAATGAGGTGTTGAGTTTCAATTGCGTCGCATCATAAGCCGAACGGTATTCCAACTGGTGTTCGCGTCCGGCCCAGATGTACTGTACCGATAAGAAATGATCCTTTTTAGAAGCTTTGGTTTTGTATGTCGATAAAAAACCTGTACCACGCTGCTGTTCTTTGTTGCCTTTATACACGGTATAGCTGAGTGGCAGACCCAATGGATTGCTTACTGTGATGAAAATACTGTCGCGCGAACGATTCATGTTGCATTCCACCCCTGAATTACCTGCCGAAGGGGTGAAGATCGCTGAAACCGTAGGTTTTTGATACACATTTGCCTTTGATATGGTCTGCTCGAATCTTTTCGGATTTCCTGACAAAGGAAGTGTGTCGTGAGAACGATTTTCCAATATAGCTTCGTAGCTTTCGACCAACGGATGTAGTTTGATACGTGCAGGCAGCATCAATAATGTGTCATTCAGCAGTCCGCGCCTGATCCTGACCTGCATGCCGCTGGTCGGCTTGCCCCGATTTTCGTAACCAATATACAGGCTATCCGCTCGCTGGGTAATCGTGATGCGCTCCGACGTATTTTTCCGTGTGAAACGCACGTCTTTCTGTCCTGATTGGTTATCGCTGTTGTTGAAAAGAGCAACCAGTTGAACGCCCAGCGAGGCATCAGGCCAGATGCTGTCGGGAACAACAATCTTGGTTTCGCCTACCGGGTCGAGTATCAACCCTTTACTCCAAAGCAGATTGGGAGCCTGTACTTGCCGTCCGGCAAAATTGTCGATGCGGCTCGTTGTCAGGGTCAATTCCACACGGGCATCCATCACCGGCATATTGTTCTCATCCACGGCTTTGGCATATATGGTTACTTCGGTCATGTATCAAATCCGTTGCATTGATTATCTTTACGCAAAAAATTAGTTATGGAACATTTATCAGTAATCACGTGTATTTATTGCCAAAGTTCGGATTTGTCCAAAAACGGGCATAGCGAGAACGGCACCCAGCGC
>JAVBSH010000133.1:0-5722 GCA_031547085.1 Bacteroidales bacterium | reverse complement strand
TTTTATCTTTTTCTTTCTTATACATGAGGGTCAGACGATCTAATTCTGAGGGGGATAAGGATAGAGGCATAGATGATTGAATTTTATGTGAACCACAAAAATAAAAATTATCCGAAAACCACTTTCACTTTAGTATAATAGGCTTATACCGCACGCTGTCAAGTTTTGTGCATTTGGATAAAAAGTAGGCATCTTTGTAGGAGTCTAAACCAATAAAGAATGCCTACCGATTTGAACCTCTCGCAAGAAGAAATTCAGCAGCTAAAGTACGAAAGATATGGGTACGGGGATATCATGATACAAAAAAGATTGAATGTGATCTATTTAAAAGCCACTACAAATTTGGGTGATACTCAAATAGCACAAGCTGCTGGATGTCATCGCAATATTATTCCGGTGTGGACTGACAAATGTCTTTATGAAGGTCTTTCCACCCTGTACATCAATGATTATCGAAAACCTGGGAGCTCATTGGAACAATATTGCGATCTGATTTTTACGCATTTGGATCAACATCCGGTACAAAGTATCAATCAGGCGGTTGCCGTAATAGAGGATTTGACCGGGATCAAAAAGAGTCCCACCCGAATACGCCATTTCCTGACAAGCCACGGCTATAGCTACCGTAAACCGGGACAAATACCGGGAAAAGCCGATGCCGACAAACAACAACAATGGCTTGAAGATGATTTGGAACCATATATCAAGCAAGCCCGTGGGGGACTTTGTCATCTACTATTCTGTGATGCCGCTCATTTTACTTTGGGTGCCTTTCTTTGTATGATTTGGTGTCGAACCCGTATTTTTCTCAGGACAGCTGCCGGAAGAAACCGTATCAATGTATTAGGTGCCATGGATGCCATATCCAAAAGGGTAACCACACATATTAATACCACATATGTTACCGCTCAAACTATTGTCGATTTCCTGATTCAACTCAAGGAACAATACGCCCGCTTACCCATTGTCTTGGTGATGGATAATGCGCGATACCAACATTGTCAATTGGTGATTGATAAGGCTAAAGAGCTTAATATTAAAATATTGTTCCTTCCGCCCTATTCACCAAATCTGAATATTATTGAACGGTTATGGAAATTTACGAAGAAGAAAATTCTGTACGCAAAGTATTACGATACTCCTGTCAAATTTCACCGGGCGGTTATCGATTTTTTTGATCAACTGAATCAAAATTATCAAGCCGAATTGGATTCGTTGTTATCGCTAAATTTTCAATTATGGGAAAAAGAGGATGCACAAAACTTGGCGGCGTGAAGTATAATCATTACAAGATCATCATGGTCATGGAGATAATGAAGATACAAAAATATCCTTTAAAGAAAAGAGCCTTCATTATGATGAATTGGTTAAAACAAATAAGTTTGGTAACAACATAGATAGGGTCTGCTGAAAAAGTCAAGACTGTCCAATTTTGTCAAATTTCTCATCAAAAACCAACCAAATTGACCGAATCGACATATTTTTTCGTGAAATCAGCATCAAGAGTTCGATTTTTGAATTCAAAATTCAGAAAAGTTGAATTGGTCAATTTTTCAAGTGCAAGGGTTTTGAGCACTTTTATCATATTTCCTTGCACTTGGGGTAGAAAAAACGACATTAAATACATTGGTTTACAAAGCATTATTCCTTTTTCAGCAGACCCTAATTACTCAATTTTTAAAACTTAATTTATTAACATTTAAATGTTTAAGTGATAATTAAGGGGCAAAGCTAGCTATATGCCGCGACAATTTGAAGTGCACCCTCCGCAAACACAAGAAATTCCGTTCTCTGGCAGCAATAGCGATTATAGAGCAGATCACAAAACAGGACAATAGCAACTCCATTCAGCTAAATCAAAGCACTACCTGTAAGACATGTAAGATGATAAGACCATAAGACTTTTGTTCTTACTGCCTTACATGTATTACGGTCTTGCGATCTTACGGTCTTCTAAAAACTGTGAGGTTGTTCCGAAAACATGACCTTTCGATTTCGCCCAAAGTATAAACTTTTCGAATCGTTCTTCCATCTTTTTTCCCGAATTACGAACCACGTAACCCGGAAAATTATATCGATCTATTTTACAGAATTCCCAGGGATGGAAATATATGTTCAGATAACCGTCTTTGCGAAGCGTCCATTGACATAAACGGCAATATAATCCGAGCGGAAGGTTATGGAACGACAACCAAAATAATGGAAATCGCACCACCGGACTTACCGATGCCGGTAATTGCAATATCCCTTCGCGGTAAAACCACGTTCTGGGTTCACCAAACTTATTGTAACGACCCGGCAGGAAAGTTGGGTTGAGCGACGAGTTGTAGGTATAACCGGCTTTGGTGATCTCACTTTCGGGAATAAACATCATCCGGGCAGCACGGTATCCGGACACCGATTTGCCGGTGAGCACTTCCAACGCTGTTTTGGAAGCAACTAAATGTTGCAGTTCAAAGTGTCCATGATAGTACCCGTGCGAAGCTATCTCGTGTCCGTTGTCTGCAATGGCTGAAATCACCCCGGTTTGATGAATAGCAAAATGGGCGGTACAATAAAAAGTCGCTTTTACATCATGTTTTTTCAACAGCCTGAGGATCGTTTCTGTCCCTTCCCGCGAAACCGACAATTGTGCCTCAAACGATATTTCCATGCCATATTCCGTCGGCAAGTCAAACTCTTCAATATCGAAACTAAGAAGGATCATTCAAAATTGGTGCTGCGGACAATATAATTCGGACGGTATTTTACCTGTGTGAATACTTTACCCAGGTACAAACCGATGATGCCGAGGATACATAACTGCAAGCCTTCGAAAAACGCTGTAAAAAGCATCATGGATGCCCATCCGGGCACAGAATATCCGCAAAAATAGCTGATAGCAATATACGGGACAAGAAGCAATGCCACTACAGCGAAAAAGAATCCCAGATAAAGGGCTATGTACAATGGCTTTGTACTAAATGAAGTAATTCCCCGGAAAGCTAACTTTAGCAATCCTCGTCTATTATATTTGGTTTGCCCGCTAACCCTTGCATTAGGCACATAAGGTATTGCTTGCTGCTTAAAACCTGCCCATTTTACCAATCCACGGAAAAAGGGATGTTCGTCATAAAGGTTACATAATACATCCTTGACTTTCTGATCAATCAATCGGTAATCGGCAATGCCGTCTTCTAATTCTATTTCAGATAGATGATTCATCAACTTATAAAAAAGGCTGGATGATACCTGACCCAAATAATTGACATGATGATTTTTGTTTTCCCTGTATGCAAACACCACATCATTACCCCCTTCCCACAATGTTAACATCGTAGGGATCAGTTCCGGCGGATGTTGCAAATCCGCATCAATGGTTATTACAGCATTCCCTTTTGCATATTGCATTCCTGCCAACATGGCATTGTCTTTACCAAAATTCCTTGATAATTCGATATAGAAAACATTTGTTTCCGGTTTTGCCATGTTTTTCAACATATTAAGCGTGGAGTCATCACTTCCGTCATCCACGCAGATGATTTCAAAATCATAATCCGATTTTACCATGATGCCGTGAACGGCTTCAATGGTCTGCACAATGCATTGTTCTTCATTGAAACAGCATATAACAATAGAAACTTTTTTTGTTTTCATAAATTTATACTACTGATTTAACGAAACCCTTCCCATTTGTCACAATCTGATATATCAATGTTAACCAAACCAATAGACCTGGGAGAGCTTTTAGTGAATATGGGACTACATAATTTTTCCTGAGGTAAGCAGGAAAAAGGTCGGACGGAGAAAGACTGGTCAATATCAAAGCAAACACCAATAAGAATATAGCATATCCGGAATATGGCCTGTTTTGCAATATAAACCATATCCCCACACCAGCCATTGCAATAATATATGTCGACGATTCGGAACCGGAACTGAACAGGACAACAAACAACAACGTAGATGCCAACAACCCCAACCGGTATCTCAAGTCGTGATACATGTCGGTTTTCAGGTATTGCAAACCGAACAGGATCATTCCGGGAATAAGGAAAAACCAGTTCGATAAATCCCGGTTACCCGAAATTCTACGGAACATCCCCATCACCGATATATCCTGCATCAAACTACCCACATTCTCAATGTTTTTGCCTACCAGCGAGTCGAACCAACCCTGATATGATTGGATGATAAAGCCCGGCGACGAAATAACCATCGGAAGGATAAACATAACAATACTCCAGAATACACAGGAGAGTATCAGATGCGACTTTCTGCGCGACAGAAAGAAAAATGCCAGGCCAACAACTCCATAGAGCTTGATAAACAACCCCAAGGCGATAAACAAACCCGCATAAAAATCCTTCCCGTTATGGATCGTAATGAATGCCCCTATAATCAATGCTGCAATCAATGTATTGGTTTGCAGGTTGGAAGCAGCGGTTACTATTTCTTGTAAACAGATGTACAATATAGCCACCTTACCGCCCCAAGCCATCGGTAAGTTACGTATGGCGTAGTACATGGTCAATGCGATAATCATTGTCCAAAGCGGTATTCCTAATTTGTCAGGTAATACAGCAAAAGGGGCGATTACCAGACTGAAAATAGGCCCGTAATGGTTAGTATCGAAGTATTGGTCAGGATATGCCGCATAAAGATTCACCTGTTCGATAGTGTGCCAAAATACTTGCTTGAAAATCAAATAATTATTAAAGCTACCTGTATTAGATTTTAATATCCCCATACCAAGGGATAAGAGAATCCACAAACCTAAAATAAATCGTTCGTTTCTGAATATAGGTTTGGCAAAAAAACGAAAAAAAACATTCATAACGCGCTCTATGTGTGTTATTTCTCTTATTGTGATATTTGCTTTACGGCGGCAAATATACTTATTAAAATTAAAATAGAAAATTGGGGATATATTTTTACATTTGCGAATGGTTGAAACGAATTATTTTGATTTACATTTATATCTTAACTGGCAGTTTGTTAACGAAATAAATTTCGAATTATTATATCGAAAAATATGCGTATAGTTGTTCAGCGGGTTAGCGAAGCATCGGTGACCATTGGTGGGAAAGTTTATTCAAAAATAGACCAAGGTCTATTGATTCTGATCGGATTCGAAGATGTCGATACTGAAAAGACCATCGACTGGTTGTGTGCTAAAATTGTCAATATGCGCATATTTTCCGATACCGATGGAAAGATGAACTTGTCGGTACTTGATGTAGGAGGCGGGTTATTAGTTGTGAGCCAATTTACACTACATGCTTCCACACGCAAAGGCAATCGGCCGTCGTTTATCCGCGCTGCACCACCAGCCATCAGCGAGCCGCTATACAGCACCTTCGTGAAACGCTTGGGTGACCTACTTGGAAAACCTGTAGTTACCGGCATTTTCGGAGCAGACATGAAAGTAGCACTGGTAAATGATGGCCCTGTGACGATAACAATGGATACGGAAAATTTAGAATAGAACGTGGATAATGCGGATTACCTATGGCAAGGTCGCTCCGCTAAGTTGAACAGATGGTCATGTATTAAATCCGTTGAATCTATCTAAGCTGCACTATTTGAATACTTTCCTGTTTTATACTTCACGCGGCCAAGTTTTGTGCATTCAGATTTAGGATTGCTTCGGCTGTCGCCTCGCAATGACGCGCTACCGTTCGTCATTGCGAATCGCGAGGCACGAGCGATGAAGCAATCTAATTTTGCACAAAACTTGACC
>JAVBSH010000105.1:0-12545 GCA_031547085.1 Bacteroidales bacterium | reverse complement strand
CAGCGCTGGGTGCCGTTCTCGCTATGCCCGTTTTTGGACAAATCCGAACTTTGGCAATAAATACACGTGATTACTGATAAATGTTCCATAACTAATTTTTTGCGTAAAGATAATCAATGCAACGGATTTGATACATGACCCACACCGGCACTATACAAGCAACAAATTATAAAGATTTGGGCCAAGGGAAAAAACTTGAATCCTCATCACATTATTATATTATTCATATCGATAATCATTTTTTTGATTTTTTCAATATTGATATGATCAAGGGAGAGAAATTTCCCAATCAATATCAAGACAATATCTCTATTGGTAGATCATCTGATCGAAAAGTTGTTGTCAACGAAACAGTAGCAAAAGATTTAGAAGGGGGAGTTATCGGACAACTGATCGCAGGTGATGGCATCATTGTCGGTATTGCAAAGGATTTCTACATCACGCCAACCGCCAAAATCAAACCGACCATGATACATTACGGCAATTCTCTCAAAGCCCTTGCTTATAAATACGAAGACGGCCAACGCCAGCAAACCCAACAGGCCATCACTCAATGGTTGTACAAAGAATTTCCGGATTTCGGCGAGTTTGAAATCAATTTCACTTACATGGAGGATGTTTTTGAAGCACATTTCAAATCGGAACGGGCATTGCTCGCTTTATTGTCTATCATGACCGGAGTTTGTATCCTGATATCCATTTTCGGGGTTTATTCGCTTACGAGCCTCACCTGCGAACAGCGCCGCAAAGAAATCGCCATCCGTAAGGTGAACGGCGCTGAAGTATCGGACATCATGAACATATTTTTCAAGGAATATTCGGTACTGCTTGCCATTGCAGCACTCGTTGCCTTCCCTGCCGGATACCTCATCATGAAGCGCTGGCTGGAAGGTTACGTAAAACAGACCTCGATGGATGCCTGGCTGTTTGTGCTGATCTTCCTGGTGGTATTTGCTGTAATTGTGCTTACCATTGTGTCTATGGTATGGAAAGCGGCCAACCAAAACCCGGCGGAAGTGGTGAAAAGCGAATAAAAAGAACGTATGAACGATTCAACAATTCAATAATTCAACAATTCAACAATTTCATAATTTATCAAAAGTGTTTCTCCATTACATAAAAATAGCTTTTCGTAATTTAAAAAAGTACAAATCACAATCTGTTATTAGTATTGTTGGGTTGGCAATAGGTTTTTTATCTTTTGCTCTCTGTAATTATTATGTCCAATACCATTTGTTTTTTAATACCCAGACTCCACATGCCGACAGGATTTACAAATTAAATACCGGGTTAACAGAAAATGACCTGCGAAAAGAATTTCCGGAGATAGATAAATTACTCCCGCTATCTTCCATCGGAATATTTGCATCGGAATTTGATTATTCCATCAATATGGAAGGTAATGATGTTTCATACCGCAGTTTTATTTCAGACCTTTTAGATCCTTCGGTAATCGATTTTTTCTCAATGTCCATCATCGCCGGGAGTAAAGAAGCAATCACCCAAACGACGAATAGTATTGTCCTGTTCGAGTCGAAAGCAAAAAAGTTAACCAACAATATCAGTTCCCTGATCGGCAAGGAGTTAAAAATTGATGAGTATAAGTCTTATATGATCACTGGTATCTTAAAAGACCCTCCTGAAAATTCCACATTTGGAAAAATCAAGGATTACTACCTTTCATTAGGTGAAAGCACTAACCGCCAAACATCAATTACGAGTGGAGATTTTATCCATAAATATACCTATTATATTCAATTGAACGACAAGGTTTCCAAAAAAGGATTTATCAACAAGCTGGATCATTATTTTGCCAAAGACAAAGCGGATGACTCGGAAAACCCTTATGCTTTGGAACCTTTTACAAGTTTATCTAACTTTGGGGAGTATAACATCAATATCGTTAAGTTCCTGCTCATATTTGGAACATTAATCTTATTGTCAACCTTATTCAATTTCCTCCTGTTCCAGTTTTCGATGTACTACAACCACCTGAAGGAATATGCTGTACGGATAGTGAATGGAGTGAATAGATGGCAATTTACATTACAATTATTTGTCGACATCATCATTAAATTTTTGTTGTCCGGGATTATTGTCTTGATGGTCATTGAACTCTTTTTCCAGGCATTCGAAAAAACATATTATGACTTGACATATATCCATTTGGGATTGCCTCTATTAAGGGATCATTTGGCAAAATACCTTTTATACGGAACAATCGTATCATTTGCATTGTCATATATCACATCACATATGATCCTTAAAAAAAGCGCCCGTTCCGTATCCGGTTATTTACTCCGTGTCAATAACAAGAACACTGGACGTAATATACTCTTATTGATTCAACTATTGGTGATCGTCATCTTCATTTCAGCAGCAGTGATTGTTACGCTTCAAACCAATAAAATGAAACACCAAATTTTTTCTAATCTAACACAGGATGACCGGGAAAATATCATTACATTTTCCGGCAGTTATCCACAATTACGGGATAAACTCGACGTTGTGCTACAAAAAATTTCAAATTCAAGTGATGTCATTGATATTTCATATTCCGATGAAAATGTAATAAGAATGCGTATATTAAGCCCTAATTACAAAATAACTGGCATTGAAAATCAAATAGTCAGGAATTACGAGGTAGCTTTCAATTTTTGCAACTTTTTCAACGGCAACATATTGCAAGGAAGGAGTTTTGACAATTTATCAGAATATGATGCAGCAATCGTTAATAAAAAGTTCCTGACCCTATTCCCCGGAGAGTCTGTCATAGGAAAAACATTTAAATATGAAGACGATAGAAATACATACAGGATCATCGGGGTAGTTGACCATATCCAGATGTACCTGATCAATTTTACTGATGGTGTTGAATCTGTTGAGAATATCATGGAAGATGATGCTGTTTTCTTAAGGCTAATGCCTGCCGGAGGTTACTGTACGGTCTATGTAAAATGTAAAACCGGGAAAACAAGAGAGGTCAAACAGCATATCGAAAGTTGCTTAAAGGAATTTATCCCGTCAGAATATGAAATTGATTTCGAGGCCCTACAAGAAAAAGTAGATTCGACATTTTCAACTGAAAAGCTGATCGTTTATTCATCTACCATACTGTTTATGATCAGCTTGGTTTTGGGATTATTAAGTATATATTCTTCCGTATTGATGAATATCGAAAAGCGGAGGAAAGAAATAGCGATCAGGCGAATCAATGGAGCCGAATTAAAAGATGTGGTCGTCCTTTTTGGCAAAACGTATGTTAAATTGTGGACTGTGGCTTGCATCCTTTCGTTTCCGGCGATTTATTATTATGCCAAATGGTGGCTTGAAAAATACAAAACCCACATTACCCTGAATGTATTCTTATTTTTGACAATATATCTGGTCATACTTGTATTCATCATCGCCATAGTCATATCCCAGGTAATAAAAACAACCAATAGTAATCCTTCGGACACCATTAAGAAAGAATAAGTTTGTTCATATTCAATAATTCATAATTCATAATTCATAATTCATTTTATCATGATCAAAACTGAAAACCTTCAAAAGATCTTCCGTACGGAAGAAGTAGAAACATGGGCGTTGAACAACGTCAGTCTGGAAATCGCTGCAGGCGAGTTTGTAGCCATTATGGGGCCGTCGGGTTGCGGCAAGTCGACATTGCTGAACATCCTCGGGTTGCTGGATAACCCAACCGGCGGCAAGTTTCTCCTTAACGGGACGGATGTAAGTACATACCCTGAGCGGCAACGCACACGGTTGCGCAAGGGCGTTATCGGGTTTGTGTTCCAGAGCTTCAACCTCATCGAGGAACTGGACGTGTTCGAGAACATCGAACTGCCGCTGCTTTACATGGGTACATCGGCTACCGACCGTAAGAAGAAAGTGCAGGCAGCCATGGACAGGATGCAGATCACGCATCGCGCCAAGCATTTCCCGCAGCAGCTATCGGGTGGGCAACAACAACGTGTAGCCATTGCCCGCGCCGTAGTGGCCAATCCCAAGATTATCCTCGCCGACGAACCTACGGGTAACTTAGACTCGAAAAACGGCAAGGAGGTGATGGGATTGCTCACCGAACTGAACAAGGAAGGCACTACCATCATCATGGTTACCCACAGCCAGCACGACGCCGGCTATGCCGCAAGGGTACTGAACCTGTTCGACGGACAATTGGTGTCGGAGGTGAGAATGTAAAGAGGTAAGAGATAAGAGGTGAAAGGTAAGAGGTGGGAATTGCTTCATAAGTGGTGTTCGGCGTAGCGTCTCGCTACGCCGTAGCTAAAAGCAAGGCTCCTGCCTTGCATGATGGAAAGCAGGAGCTTTCCTTTTAGCGCGACGGAGTCTGGAGACTCCGCCGAACAACGATCCGAACCGAGCTTGCGAGCTCAGCGAAGCTAAAACCACTTTCACATCTGTATACTTATTCCCTATTACCTTAAATAGGTTGTTCTTTGAAATTTTGTTTACACGTTGTTTATTCGTGCAATCTTGTTATTATTGGACATCGGCACTCACTCCGGTCTGTTTTAATATAAAGGTATCGAACGATAAAAAGCGTGTAAGCATATTCAAAAGCTTATGCGCTTTTTGCATTTCTAAAGCCACACGCGTTAGATATGAGGGCTTAGTGATTTTGCGTTGTGTCTTCGTGCCTTAGTGGCTGATAATGATCATTTGCCACGAAGGTACTAAGACACAAAGAGCCAATCAAATCATATGCAAATTCTCAATTTTCATGATGTGTACGTACACACAATAACAATTTTTAATATGCGTGCGAACACGGACTTACAAATTGACACATGAAAAATTCAAATCAAGCGGATTCCCGCAGTAACGTGAGTAGCACCGTCCCCCTCCCCTTAGGGGAGGGCCGGGGTGGGGCTCTTGGGCTTCTCTTTCACTACCTCAAAATCGCATCCCGGAATCTCTGGAAATACAAAACGCAATCGTTGGTCAATATATTTGGTCTGGCGTTCGGATTTACCTGTTTCGTTTTTGGAATATTCTGGATCAAATACGAAACCAGCTACAACAGCTTCTTCCCTGGCGCCAACCGGATGTATATACTGGCTGAAAAGAACGACGAGTTCGAATTCCCGGTCATGAGTATCAACAATCTCTCATCGGTTGAACAGGTACCCGAATTCGAAAAATTCACGTGGCAGGCGCCAAACGTGGGATCGAATTATAGCTATAACGACCGGACGTTCTATGCCTGGTCGTCTGATGTATCGCCGGATTTTTTCGACTTTTTTGTTTGGGACTTTATTGAAGGTGATGTCACGTCCTTCAGTCAAACCCCCGGCAGCATCGTCATCACACAGCGGCTGGCACGCAAGTATTTTGGTGACGAGCCGGCTGTTGGGAAAGCATTGGATGATAATGGCAAACCGGTAACCATTACCGGCGTGATCAAGGACTGGCCTGCCAACTGCACCTTCGATTTTGATATAATGGTATGCCAGGGCATCTGGGGTTGGAGGGCCAATATCTACATACTGGCAAGCAGAGAAGCCAATATGGAACAAGTGAGCGAAAAATTCTCGCAAATATTTGTAAAAAGTTTATATAAAAGGGATAAGGAAAGCAGTCTGCTCATCAAACCGATTGGAAGCCTGCACTACAAGTATTTCAACCAAAACATGGCGTATGGCATCAACTTTATCACGATTTTCTTTGCAGCAGGGTTATTGGCCCTGGCCAGCGCCATATTCAATTATATCACCATCAGTTCAAGCGCCCTGCTGAGTCGTTCGAGGGAAACGTCGCTACGCAAGACGGTGGGCGCATCGCAAGGCGACCTGGCTAAACTTTTCCTTACTGATATCCTGTTCACAGCCGTAATTGCCTTTGCTGTCTCGTTCCTGTTGGTGACGGCTTTTCGCCCGGTTTTCAGTCAGTTCAGCAATATCCCCTTGGCTGGAATCAACCACCTGTGGTTACAAACTGTATCAGCAGGGTTATTGTTATTGTTGCTGGTCAGCATTTACCCGGTTGTACGGCTCAACCGCCAAAGTATTGCCCGGGCCTTCGGCAGCGAAAGGAAGATCGGGGCAAGGGCGTCGCTAAGGCGGATCATGATTGTGCTTCAGCTGTTGATCGCCAGCCTCCTGATGTTCGTTTCACTGACCATATTCAGGCAGATACAGATGATGAAAAACACCGATACCGGTATTGATGTGAATAACGTAATGATGATGGAGCCACTGTGGGAGATAAAAGATGACGTTAAAGAGGTGATAGCGGCGCTGCCGTACGTTGAACAAACAATAGTTGCCAGTTGGGAAGAGCCATTGGACAACAGACATGTGGGCGAGCCCGATTATTCGAGCAGCCTCGCCGACCGGAAATTTGCATTATCGTCATTATCTATTGTCGATCCCGCCTTTTTCGATTTTTTCAGGTACCGGCTCGTCAAAGGACGGTTCTTCGAACCACACGAAGGGACATATTGTGTCATCAATCAAACAGCCGCGAAATTATTGGGAGACACCGATATTGTAGGTTCGCGCCTGAGCAAAGGCGACCATGACTGGGAGATTGCAGGCGTAGTGCAGGATACGCATTCCGATTTCCACAATGAAATTACGCCGGTAATTTATTTCAATAATATCCTTGTTGTCGATCATCACATCCGTTATTGTTATTCCAGGATTATGCCTCAATATCGTCAAAAAGCAATAACAGAGTTAACCGATATTGTGTTGAACGGAAAGGAACCTGAAGGAACCGGGGCGCCCTGTGTGTGGCTCGATGACGAGTTAGCGCATAAACGCAAGGAGGAATCGGCGATGTTTTTGCTTTTCGGTATCCTGGCGCTTGCCTGTACGGGCATCTCCATGTTCGGTATCTATTCACTCTCATCATTCACCACCCGCAAGCGTCGCAAGGAGGTAGCCATACGCAAAGTGGCCGGAGCCGAAGCGATCAACATTGCCGGCATGTTTATCAGGGAATATATCTGGTTGGTGCTTATTGCCAATCTCATAGCTGTGCCTTTAGGATATTGGCTCATGAACCGCTGGCTGCACGAGTATGCATACCATGTTAACATAGCGCCCTGGCTTTTTGCAGTAGTCTTTGCCGCCATAGCGGCTATTGTATTGTTTACTGTGCTCGGGCAAGTGATGAAAGCAGCGAATAGTGACCCGGCAGAAGTGGTAAAACATGAGTAAGACAACCCCCTCCCGCCTCTCCCCAACTAAGCACAGCGATCTCACGCAAGTAAATGGGGGAGGTGAAAAGCGCTTTGCAAATGTAGAGGAGAATTTCATTTGTACAGTAAAAGTTCAGTGTATCAAACTTTTAAAATATGGAAAATTCAAATCAAGTGAATTCCCGCAATAACGTGAGGAGCACCGACTCCCCCTCCCCATTTGGGGGAAGGGATTGGGGGGTGGGGCTTCACTACCTCAAAATAGCTTTCCGCAACCTCTGGAAGCACAAAACGCAGTCATTGGTCGGCATCTTTGGGCTGGCATTTGGAGTTGCCTGTTTTGTACCCGCATTCTACTGGATGCGTTACGAAACCACTTACGACGGCTTTTATCCCGATGCAGCACATATTTACCGTATCTATTCCGTGGAAAAGCAAACGGGTAAGGTGAATGAACAGGTTCCGGACATCCTCGAAGCAAAACTGCACGACCAATTCCCGGCAACAGAGACCTCCACTGTATGTATCATCTTCCGCGAAAGCTACCGTACTGAAGGAATATCACATATCCAATTGCGTACCTTATACACCGACAGCACCTTTTTTCGCGTTTTTCCCCAAACATTTGTCAGTGGCGACACCCGGCAACCATTGCAGACCGCACGTAACATCATCCTTACCGAAAGCGTGGCTGTTCGTTTGTTCGGCGATACAGAAAAAGCCATCGGGCAGCAGTTTAAAAGTACTTTATATGGATTTCCACCCTACACGGTGACAGCAGTGGTGAAAGATCCACCGCCCAATACCAACCTGCCTTTCGACGCAATCCATTTTCCTGAAATTCAAAACGGAATGACCGGGGATATGCCTGAAGAGGCGCAATGGACTTATTTCAACAAACAGCTTTATGTGAAACTCCATGCCCGTACGGATGCGGAAAACCTTGCCGGGCGATTGCGTGATTTCACGTCGCAGTTGCGTGTCAACAAAAACATTGAGCTACATCTCCTGCCGATAGGGGACGTCCGGCACCGGTTAAATACCGATCTGCCTTTTACGCTTCATTTCATCTGGTTGTTCATTGCGGCCGGACTGTTGTTGATGTTCAGCGCATTTTTCAACTTCCTGAATCTTTATTTTGGCCTTTTCCGCCAACGTATACGCGAACTGCGATTGCGTACGGTTAACGGGGCTGCAAACGGACAACTCATCATGCAAATGATGTCCGAACTGATATACGCCATCCTCTTGGCATTGTTGCTCGCATGGTGTTTCATTATCCTTGCCCGGCCTATGTTCACCGGACTACTGGATATTACAATGAAAATATCCCGGCTGTTCCATCTGTTCGTTGTTTGCGGATTATTGGTGATGGCGTTGATGCTGTTAGCCGGTTTTATTCCTTTATGGCAGTTGAGCCGTTCGGCATCGCGCGATCTGGCAAAAGGAAAATCACGGCAACCGGTGTTACGACGCGTGGCGGTTACCATACAATTAGCCGTCAGTGTAGTATTCATTGTCGCTGCATTGCTAGTAATGATGCAAATGCGTTTTGTCAACCGCAAGGATTTGGGGTTCGACCGGCACGGCGTCATACAACTTTCGGTTTCGGGATGGATGGGTAGTGAAAAATGGACAGCTATCAAAAATCAATTGTCAGCAATACCACAAATTACAGGATATACCGAAACTTCTTTTGCACCACAACATGAGGATCATATGATGATTACCGAAGTGGAATGGCCGGGTAAGCCGCAGCACGATCAACTGGCGTTTCAATCCATCGATGCCGACAGTCATCTTGCTGAAACATTTAAGCTAAGCTTGCGTCAAGGAAGATGGTGGAACGAAGATGATCAACAAAAGGTCATTCTCAACGAGGAAGCGGTACGGGTGATGGGGCTGAGAGAACCGGTGGGGACAATCATCCGCATGTTTCCCGAATTTGTCAGTAGTGATGGTAACAATCCGATGCGGGATTATGAGGTAGTAGGTGTAGTGAACGACTTCCATACCCTGTCACTCCGTAGTCGTATCTATCCCGTCATATTCAGAAGTTCAGGATGGGATACCAATATCTACATACGCGTGGCGCCCGGCCAGGAATCAGAGGTGATACAGCGGTTAACCGATACTTTGCCGGAGATTGATGCGAGCTTGGTCGATGCCCGCCTGACCTTGCTCGATGAATTGTACGATCGCCTCAATCGTTCGGAACAGGCTGGGTTAAAGATATTTTTCGTATTGGCAGTTGTTTGCCTGTTGATCTCGTTGTTCGGCATCTATGCTGTAGCTACAGCCTCCACGCAACGCCGACGCAAGGAAATAGTCATCCGCAAAGTAGCCGGCGCCGAAGTCAGTGATATCATACGTATATTTTTCTACGAATATATGCTCTTGGCACTGATTGCCAATGTTGTCGCGTTACCAGTGGCTTACCTTACCATGAACCGTTGGTTGCAAGGATATGCCTACCATGCAAATATCCCGTGGTGGCTGCTGGTAGGGGTGATGGCTGCAGTTGTTGCGGTGGTTTTGCTCACTGTGTTGGGACAAGTAATGAAGGCTGCAAATAGCGATCCGGCAGAAGTAGTGAAATACGAGTGAGAAGCCCCACCCCGCCCCTCCCCCAAGGGGAGGGAGACGGCGTTGCGCAAATGTAGAGGAGAATTTCATTTGCATAGTAAAATCTCAGTGTAATAAATCTTTAAAATATGAATAATACAAATCAAGTGAATTCTCACAGTAAGGTGAGTAGCACCGGCTCCCTCCCCACATGGGGGAGGGCTGGGGTGGGGCTTCACTACCTCAAAATAGCTTTCCGTAATCTCTGGAAGCATAAAACGCAGTCGTTCACCGGCATTTTTGGGTTGGCGTTCGGTCTTGCCTGTTTCATTCCTGCACTTTACTGGATGCGCTACGAAACCACCTACGATGGTTTTTATCCCGGTGCGGAAAATATTTACTGTATCTATACCGTTGAAAAACAATCGGGCAAGGTAAACGAATGGGTTCCAGAAATTTTGAAAAGAAAACTGCAAGAACACTTCCCGGAAACAGAAAACTCTGTTCATTTTATTTTACAACAAATGGATTACCTCACCGGGGAAACACCGTACATTTCGTTGCGCACAATGTTTGCCGACAGTTCATTTTTCAAGGTCTTCCCACAGGTGGTTGTCAGCGGCGACGCACGGCACCCATTACAAATCGAGCACAACATAGTTCTGACGGAGAGTATTGCTGTACGCTTATTTGGCGATGCGGAGAAGGCTATCGGCCAGCATCTGAGAAATGCAATACTTCCTCCTGACCGTATTCCGCCTTTTACGGTGACAGCCGTGGTCAAAGACCCGCCTCCCAATTCCAACATGCAGTTTGATGCGATCCATTATTGGCACGGTATAGTATACGCTTATAACGATTTACCCGAAGCGGAGCAATGGGCATATCCCGGATATAACTTATATATAAAGTTTCATCCTCACGTAAATGCCGCCACAGTTGCAGAACAACTCCGGGATTTTACTTCCCGGATAGGAGCCAATGATAATATTGAAGTCCGTATGATGCCTATTGGTGATGTTCGTCATCGATTTAGTACCGATTTGCCGTTCACGCTGAATTTCGTACGGCTTTTCGTTGTAGCCGGACTGTTGCTGCTGTTTAGTGCGTTTTTCAACTTCCTGAACCTTTATCTCGGCCTTTTCCGCCAACGCATCCGTGAACTGCGCCTGCGTACAGTGCATGGGGCATCTGGCGGACAACTCATCATGCAGTTGATGTTCGAGTTGACTTGTACCATCCTCTTGTCATTGGCGCTTGCATGGTGCTTCATCCTCCTCACCCGGCCCGGGTTCTCCGAGCTACTGGATATTACGCCGGAAATGCCGCAGCTGACTTATCTTTTCGCTGTTTGCGGAATATTGGTGACGGTATTGATGTGGTTAGCCGCTTTTATCCCCTTGTGGCGGTTGAGTCGTTCGGCATCGCACGACCTGGCAAAGGGGAAATCGCGGCAACCGGTATTACGGCGCGTGGCTGTTACCGTACAATTAGCCGTCAGTGTTGTGTTTATTGTTGCTACATTGGTGGTGATGATGCAGATGCGCTTTGTCAATCGCAAAGATTTAGGTTTCGACAGCAGTGGGATGATACAGGTATCCGGCCCGTTATTTCCGATGCAAGCTCACGGAAAGGTTTTAAATAAAGAACTTGCAACCATCCCGCAGATCGAAAAATTCACTGCAACCTCTTTTGCGCCACTACACAAAATTCCTTTTCAACTCATGCTTACCGAAGTGGAATGGCCGGGAAAATCGACAAATGAAAAACCGGCGTTCCAAATCATATACGCAGACAATCAGTTTGCCGAAACATTCAGGTTAAACATACTCATGGGTAAATGGTGGGACAAAGGTGAAAAGCAAAAAATTGTTCTCAACGAGGAAGCTATCCGGGTGATGGGATTGGGCAAGCCGGTAGGCGCCATTGTTCGCATGCATCCCTATGGTAATCGCTCTGAACCGATGGAGGAATACGAAGTGGTGGGTGTGGTGAAAGATTTCCACACCCAGTCGTTCCGTAGCCGCATCCGGCCAACTATCTTCACACTATCTTTTGATCCAAGTGCTATCCTGTATATTCGCACCGTACCCGGTCAGGAGCGGGAAGCGATACAGCGCATTGCGGATATCCTTCCCGGCATTAACGCCGGTTTGGCAGATACCCGCCTGACACCCTTAGACGAGTTGTACGACAAACTCAATCATTCGGAACAGGTTGGTTTAAAATTGTTTTCCGTCATGGCCATCGTTTGCCTGTTGATTTCACTGTTCGGTATTTATGCCGTTGCTACCGCTGCCAGCCGGCGTCGCCGCAAGGAAATAGCCATCCGTAAAGTAGCCGGCGCCGAAGTCAATGATATTACCCGCATGTTTTTCCGCGAATACATCATGCAGGTGATCATTGCCGGTGCCGTTGGGCTCCCGGTAGTTTATCTTGCCATGAACCGTTGGCTGCAAGGATATGCTTACCATACGAATATCCCGTGGTGGTTACTGGCCGGGGTGATGGTTGCAGTTATTGCGGTAGTTTTGCTCACCGTGCTGGGACAAGTGATGAAGGCGGCGAACAGCGACCCGGCAGAAGTGGTGAAGTATGAATAAAACAGCCCCACCCCAATCCTCCCCCATGTGGGGAGGGAGACCGCGCTTCTCAAATGTAGTGGGACAAATCCCGACTTTGACGGTTTGATTTTACAAAAACATGATTATCAATCAAGTGTATTTTCATGAGGGCACTACACTTTTCACTGGGGGTTGGTCAGCCTGAAAGGCGCCACCTGCCGGTGCTTATGCATCGTGTCATACAGTTT
>JAVBSH010000103.1:0-3403 GCA_031547085.1 Bacteroidales bacterium | reverse complement strand
CAGCGCTGGGTGCCGTTCTCGCTATGCCCGTTTTTGGACAAATCCGAACTTTGGCAATAAATACACGTGATTACTGATAAATGTTCCATAACTAATTTTTTGCGTAAAGATAATCAATGCAACGGATTTGATACATGACCTTTTTTTTTATCTTCCTCGAAAAACAAGTCGGTTTTTAATGACTGAACCCTGTCCATGGCAATGCGCACAAATTCGACTTTTTTAAGTTCCTTATCCGTCCATTTCCGGGTAGCCCAGTTGGGGTCGATCTTTTCTAAATAACGGGTATACCAGTCAAATGCTTCTTTCTTATTGAATGCCATATCATAGCTTACGGCTGCTTCGTAGTAGTTCCTGGCATCCCTGGGTAAATTCTGGGTAGCCGTAATGAATGTCTTGGCCGCATCATCGTAACGATTAAGTATACGCAATAAATACCCGCGCTGTATGTTGGCCTGCATAGCCGAAGTGTCTGCGTACGCAGCTATCTTGTTAATTTGATCCAAGAACCTCAGCCCTTCCCTTGCTTTTCCAGTGTAACCGCTGATGATTGCCAAATGATGCAACGTTCTTATGTTGTCGGGGTCCCACTCAAGTGTTTTGGTCAGGTATCGTTCAGCTTCGGCGTAAGATGCCCTATGATAGCACAACATACCATAGTGCCGGCAAGTGGTTAACGATGTATCGCCTAATGCCAGGGTTTTACGAAAGGAAAAGATTGCACTGTCGGCTTCTCCCATTGCATACCAGGCAACACCCATGTATTTCCATGCATTGACATTGGTGTTGTCGATGGTGATGGCTTCATGTCCAACTTCAATCGCTTCTTCCAGGTGAAAAGGTTCGTTCGAAAGTATCCTGACGACCTGTCCATACAAGGTTTTGTTGTACGGATAAATTTTTAGCGACTTCCGGTAATAGTCTGTAGCTATTACAGCACTGTCTAACTGATAAGTACAATCGCCCATGTTTTTATATACAAACCAATTGGTGCTGTCTGTTTGGGTAACTTCATGCCATAAACCTACCGCCTGCTTATACTTCTTGTCGGTTTGCAGGGCTGTCGCCCAACCTATTTTCCAGCGGTTTACCGATGGTTCCTTGGTGGCCAATTGGCCGTAATAGAACGCTGATTTTGATGGTTGTCCGGACAACTGGTAAAGTGATGCCAACGCCGACCGTGCTTCCGTACTTTCCGGATTCAACCGGGCCGCTTGCAATTGCGTAGTAATGGCCTCATCGAAACGATACAGGTTTTCGAGTATTTTGCCTTTCAAGTATATGTACCGGTAATTGGCAGTATCACGGGCAATGCATTGTTGGATAGCTGACAACGATTCTTCATATTGGCCGGAAACAAATGAATTCCAAGCACGATCATATTCCAATGATTGTTGGGCGGCAAGCGGCATGCAAAAAAGGAAACCAATGAACAGGTATTTCATCATGGGATATAAATTTGTATTGTGTATGGATTGCAAATATAAACTAAAATTTTAAATGTTAACCTAAAAATTTAAATATTGCTCGATTCAATGAGCATTCGGCATATTTTATCGAGAAATCGTATTTAAAGTCCGGAAGTTTTGAAAACCTGACAAATCTCATTTGTCGTTAACGGTTTTATGGCTAATATTGCCGATCATTATAAATAATCACAAGTTGATGTTTGACGACAGAGTATCAAGCATCAATGATATAAAAACCATCATCAAACATCAAAGTCTTACCATGAAAAAGTTACTTTCTTTTCTTTTGGTTGCAGTCATCGGCTGGTCGCTGATCTCATGCAACAATCCGTCAGCATCGTCACAGGCGGCATGTCCTGTGAAAAAGGGCGCCGATTCCATATCAGCCGAGCCTGCACGTCCGGCCGGACAAACTGATGTACTCGGTTTGCGTTGCGATCCTATTCCTACCGTACGGGTTGCCTTCATTGGTCTTGGGATGCGTGGCCCGGGTGCCGTGGGCCGTTTCATGTACATCGACGGTATCGAAGTAAAAGCAATCTGCGACTTGGAACCATATAATATAGACAAGGTACAGGAAATGCTTAAAAAGAACAACCGTCCGGAAGCAACCGCCTATACCGGCGAAGAAGACTGGAAAAAAGTGTGCGAACGCGATGATATAGACCTTGTTTATATATGTACGCCTTGGTTTTTGCATACCCCGATGGCTGTTTATGCCATGGAACACGGCAAACACGTGGCTGTGGAGGTACCCATTGCCCGTACGATGGACGAATGCTGGCAATTGGTGAACACTGCCGAAAAAACACGCCGCCATTGCATCCAGTTGGAAAACTGCTGTTACGATTTCTTCGAAATGGCAACATTGAACATGGCGCAAAAAGGCAAGTTCGGTGAAGTGGTTCATGTGGAAGGAGCTTACATCCACGACCTGCGTAGTCTTAATTTCAACCCCCGCCTGAAAGAAGGTGAATCGTATGAACCGGGCATTGGCGACACCAAATCGAAACGCCCCGGGATTTCCGGTTACTGGGACTATTGGCGCCTGAAAGAAAACACCGATAACAATGGTAATGTCTATCCTACGCACGGTTTAGGTCCTGTGTGCCAGATATTGAACATACACCGCGGTGACAAGATGGATCACCTGGTATCGTTGTCGAGCAACCAGTTTAATATGACCGCTTATGCAAAAGAACGTTTCGGAAATGATTCTCCCGAAGCCAAGAAGGAATACAAGGAAGGCGATATGAATACTACGTTGGTGAAAACCGCCAAAGGAAAATCGATCCTCATACAACACGATGTGGCCAGTCCGCGTCCATACAGCCGTATCCACATGGTAAGCGGTACTAAAGGCTTTGCCCAGAAATGGCCCAAGCAACAACTGGCTTTCGATCCGGAAGCACACTCAGCCATGAACGATGAAGATATGAAAAAAATGCTTCAGGAATACGAACACCCCATCACTAAGGAAATCGGTGAGTTGGCCAAAAAAGTCGGCGGACACGGAGGGATGGACTTTATCATGGACTACCGCCTGATCTACTGCCTGCAAAACGGCTTACCGCTCGACATGGATGTATATGATGCAGCCGAATGGTCGTGCATCACCCCGCTATCTGAATATTCAGTGGCACATGGCAGCGTTCCCGTGAAGGTACCTGATTTCACCCGTGGCGCATGGCAGAAAATACAAGGATTCCAACACGCCTTTAAGAAATAGGCAAGAGGTAAAAAGAAGAACAGTAAGATATAAAAAATCCGCAGGTAAATATATTTGCCTGCGGATTTTTATTTGTGTGCCGTGCATGATTGATCAACTTGGTGGTGCAAGTCCACTACGGAGGTAGATAGCGACCAACCGTTAGCCGCAGGCAATGGTGTTCATCGTGAGGTGGAATCAGAAAGAAGCCGTGGGCAAAATCCCG
>JAVBSH010000208.1:0-17420 GCA_031547085.1 Bacteroidales bacterium | reverse complement strand
ATCTTGGCTTCTGTGTCGCCTTTCAATTTGGCGGCTATGATGCGCTTGCGAAGATCAAGGGATAAGGGGGCGGGCATAAACTGAGGATTTACGGGATTAGCTGCGCAAAGATAGTATATAATTTATTCAATTGCTATAATCTTTGGGAAGCCAACCTCCGGCAATTGACAGCATTGGGCATTCCCCGGCAACAAGTTGAAATTGCCGGAATGTGCACCTACCAATATTCGGATACCTTTTTTTCGACAAGGAAATTGGGTATCGAATCAGGGAGGATGCTGACGGGAATTTGTATCCTGGATGAAAAGTAGAGCCCCTTATTTCTGCACCTTTACTTTACTATTTTCTTTCAATGTTTCGAAGCCTTTCACTACTAAGTTGTCGTTTACATTCAGCCCATTGAGCACTTCGATATTGTTTTCGTCTTCCAGGCCGGTTTTAATGTCGCGGATCAAAGCGGTATTTTTTTCAATGATATAGACGTACTTACGTTGACGGTTGGATACTACGACTTCTTTGGGTATGATAATGGAACTGTCGGCTTTATCTACTACAATATCAGCCTTCACAAACATACCAGGACGAAGCAACAGCTTGTCGTTCTGGATTATCAGTTTTCCTTTGAAGGTACGTGTTTCGGCGCTGATGGCCGGCGATAATTCGCTGATAACGCCTCGTAGCGTGTCATCAGGCAGGGTGTAGTGTGTGACAAAAGCCTGCTGGTTGGCTTTCACATAGCTAATGGCGCTTTCCGGCAGGTTAATATCCATATACATGCGGGCGTAATCCATGATACCTACCATCGGCTTGCCCTGTTCCACTTTCACATTGTCGGTATAATGCGGCAAATTGACGATCACACCGTCGAATGGCGCCCTGACGTCACGTTTTTCAAGGTTCAGACGGGCATTCTCCACTTCGAGGCGGGCATTAGTCACTTTCACCTCGGTGTTGCGCATTTCGAGCATTGTCACTCCACCTTTTTCATACAACGCTTTTTGTTTATTCTGTTCCTGCTGGGCAATCTCCAGATTCAGTTCTTTGGCATCGATTGCGATGCTGTTTTCGTATTCCTTATCTTCCAAATGGATAATTAATTGACCTTTATCCACCTTGTCGCCTAATTTGAATGGCTTGCCGATGCGTGGGTTGACCTGCAACTGATACCTACCGCTCATCAGCGAGTTAAGCTCCACTCCGAATGTCGGTTGCGCTGTGCCGGTGGTATTGATCAATTTACTGATGGAACCCTTTTTCAATTCCACTACCGACACGGGCGTTGCAATATCATTTTGCGAACCTTGCGGCTGGTTGTTACAGGCAGCCAGGCATAAGGCAACGAGTAACAAGTGACAGGTGACAAGTGACAGGTGACGAGTGGCTGATGACAATCTTGCTACATGCTTCATTTTCAAATTTTTCATTTTAATTCTTCTTTGTATTCACTAATAAATCTCATTCGGCAATTTTCATACGATGTGGCGTTAATATATTTCGAGTAATCCATATTCCTCTGACATTTGCAATTCGTATATTTCCTGTTTTGAACGAATTAATAAATCCTCCGTATATTTTTTGCTATTGTTTCTCGTTTTTAACAAAACTATTTTGGGAGGAAAGCCATTTACATTGATTAAATTACTGAAATCATCATCACGAGTAATAATGATACAGTTATTTTCTTTTGCATATTGCCATATTATGTAGTCTTTTGCAGGGACTTCAAGCTCAGGAATATTATCTACATGAAAGTATTCGCCAAAATATTCTTTCAGGATAGTTACTAACCTCCACGAAATATTGGCATCCAACAGCAACTTCATGCAGCAATAATTTTGGTAAATGCTTCCCTGTTCGCTGCAAAAGCTAAAGCTGCCCGTATATGTTCTTCTTTCAGAAGTGGGAAATCTTCAAGAATTTCCTGAGTGCTCATTCCTGATGCTAACCATTGCAAAATATCCCCTACAGCAATACGGGTACCTTTAATACATGGTTTCCCAAACCGGATATCTGGATCGATAGCAATATATGACAATAATTTATTCATGGCGTTTTTATATCAATGCAAATATAATCTTTTTGAATATATACGCAAAAGTGTAACCCTACTCCTCACTTTTCACTCCTTTCATCGGCGCTATTTCTATATCTTTTTCGAAGTCGTACAACGAAAGGATTTTCAGGTTGAGCAATTCGATTTTGTAATTGATGAGGGCTTGTGTATATGCCACCTTTTTGTTGGATAACTGCGTTTGGAACTGGCTTATTTCCATACCATTGATATCTCCTTCGCGATAACGGGTCAGGTTGAGGTCATAAGTGAGTTGGGCATTGCGCACATTCTGCTCGGCTATCCTGATCTGTGTCCAAAGGTTTTCGAGGCTGCGGCATACCTGGCGGATATTCAGCTCGATACCTATTTTATCTTCATGGTAATCGAGTTGGTTGACTTTCTGGGCGGCTTCCTGTGCGCGGATGCGGGCTTTCTTTTCGCCCCAGTCGAAAATCGGTACAGTAAAGTTGATGGCAACACGCGGGTTTTGTGTGGGATTGTCGTAAATGCGGCCAAAATTACTATGATCGCCAATGAGGCCAAACGACAATGATACGTCACCTTTGAACTCGTTTAGCGCCTTGGTCTGAATCATCTGGAAATCAAGTTGTGCACTCTCGATTTCTCGTTGACGGAGTTCTAATCGTGATGCCAACCCGTGTTCAATGGCTTTTTGCTGGTTTACTTCTACCGGCTCGATATTTATTTCGGCAATAACAGCAATATCTTCGCCCAGTGTCATGCTGAGCGATTGTTTCAGCCTGTCTTTAGCATTTTCGAGTATTACCTTACGTTCGTCGGTCGACGACTGTGCAGTGGCTAAGTTCAGTTCGGCCTGGAATAACTCGTCTTTTGCAGCCAGGTCGGCTTCCACCTTATTTTTGATGATATCATAACTTTGCTGTGCATTAACAAGTTCTTCCTTGCTGATTTGCAGGTTACTTTGCGCCATATATACTGTATAGAATTGATCGGTAATCTGTTGTTCGGTATTCAGTCGTTGCAGCGCATAACTAATGTTGGCATTTTCGTAGTCATATTCGATCTGTTTCAGCGCCATCTTACGGCGGTTGTAGGTAAAAATCGGCTGCGAAATTTGCAGGTAAAGGTTATTGCTGAATGCCCTGTTACTATTGGTCATACCGTCAATGTCCGAATAATTGTCCTGCCAACCGAGGCGGTTGATCAGCGAAACGGTTCCGTCGGTCAGCAGGATCGGTTGGTCGACCTGGAAAGTACCGCTGGTACTGAGCGTTTCATTGGTATACCATTGCGAGAGGCGATTGTCGAACCGGCGGTTCTTGCTATAATCAACCGGCGTCAGGTTGAACGAAAACTTTGATTTTAGCGAAGCCCGTTCAGCAATCAGGCTTTGTTGGTAACGTTCGAGGTTTATCAATGAACGTTTCAGCGTAGGATTATTTTCCTGGGCAATATCCATAGCCTTGTCAATCGTAAGCAACTGTTGACTATGCGTTGTTATCGACGATCCCAAGAGGATTGCTATCGCAAGGATCAGTTTTTTTAATATTTTCTGCATGTAATGATTTTGACAAAATTAAATATTGTTCTTATAATGACAAAGTGATAAGTTACAGTGACTACCGGCCATCTCCTTTTACCTCCGTACAATTTTCACAGCGTCGGCTGTTACGAGTCGCAGCTTGCAATCATTGGTAAGCGTGATACGTACCGTGTCACCACCGAAATAATAACTCCCCAGCTGTTCCCAACCATCATTGGCACGTCCCAGGTTGATGTAAGCATCCTCCGTATCGTTGTCGTAGGCCACGCGGAAATGGTATTCGGCATCCTGCCGCCGGTTCCGCATCTCATCGGTCTTATACACGTAATAATAAGCATCGTATCGGCCGGGATCGGGTACAGGCACTTTCCATGTGGCAGTCTGGCTTCCGTTACCGCTTTTGATTACATAAGCCGAACGGATAAATTTGCCATAATAGCCGGCATTGGTCGTTGCTGTCCATTGTATAGGACGTTTCCAGGCAATGCCCGAATATTTGAACGAGGTAACCTCCGTTTTATCCAACCACTTGGGAAGCAGTCCAATGACTGCTGGCTGGGATAGTTTGAATAACAGTGAGTCTTCATTATCCACAATCACTTCACCCCACACATCGAATGAGGATGCCGGAACAATAAAATCACCCTCCTTCGCGAGTATATTTCCTTTCTCTTGTCGGATACTCCTAACCGGTTGATAAATCGAGGCCGGCAAATTCCCAGAAATCATAGTATTAACGGTTATTCCGCGCGGCTCGTCTTCCCAAACCGATACTAATTGTTTGCTTTGGTGCGCCATTAATTCGATCTTCCGGTTGATACGCGGATCAGGAGCCATGTTTTGACGGCCGCCCACTTGTATGTCGAGGTGAACGATACCGTCATCATCCGAATTGTTACTGATGAGTACCTTCAATACAAACAATTCCTGTCCACGGTTGATCACTTTGGTAACTTCGGGTTGGCCGATGTTGTACACAGGTAGTGGCGTAGGTTGCGTCCATTCCGAAATACCCTGCCTGATATCGGTTTGGCTGATGACACCCAAATGATCGAGCAGCTTTTCGAACTGGAGGTTGCGGAACGTATTGTGTCGTAACACGGAATACACCGAATCCCTGAAAGTATTCACACCTACATTGATTTCGGCATTGGCAAAGAGGCGGTTTGCCCGCAGGCTGATCAGATTGTCGAGCAGATCGCGGTATTTCACATTGGCCAGCAGTTCCTTGAATGATTGTTTTTCCATCAGCAAATTAGCCTTTTCGTTGTTGCTGATACCATTTACATCGCGTTCCCAGCCTGCATTGTCGGCTTTGTTTTGCAGGTAAAGCTCCACAATGCGATTGGCGACAGGCCATTCAGGCGAAAAAATGTTGTAACGGAAGTTGTAAAGTTGTGGAAATTGAAAATACGGGTTGGCAAGCGTTGTGATATTCACTTCCCCGCGCCCGGCATCTGAATAGTTCTGCGAACCTTCCGGCTGGATAAAAGTCCGTATCACATCGTTAAAGGCGCGTATTTGCGCTTCCACATCAGTGATGTCCTGTCCGTTCCATTTGGCCCATTTTTTTTGGTTTTTCACACGTCTGTCTACATCCATCTGGTCGAACCACCACCCCTTTTCGGGAAAAAACACCATGGTCGGCTGTACAGCTTCCTGCGCTTGCGACCACGCATGCGGGTAACAATAGAACTGTGCCGGCACCTCAATTAATGAGAATGTACGGAACGGGTAATCAAGCTTGTAACGACGTTCTATCTCCTCTTTCGTGTTCCGTAGCAGCGCGGGGATGGTATCGGCAATGGAGTCGAACGCAGCCGTGAAATAACCGTGTCCTTCAATATACCAAACATCGTAACGTATATTAGCCGTTTCGATACTTTTCTGCCGGTATTTTCCCACAGCCAACGAAATGGCTTGTGCCGGATAATCAGGTGCAAAGGTATATAAACCATTACCGTCGTCCTTGCCCTGCCCGACTATGTCTTTCAGGCGAGCATCGCCCTGCGATAGAGGCGTCAGGCCAGGCAAAGGTTTCACCGTAAGGGTAAACCGGCTGAAATATGTTTGTTGCCAGTCGGCGCTTGTGCTACTGTATGCCGTACCGGGACGCGGGTACCAATATGTTTCGGGTGTGAAAAGCAGGTAATCGGCAGTTTGGAAACTGTACTGCTTGTCCACATTGAACATGGCGTAAGAATATTTTTGTTGCAGCAGCTCCTCAGGTATATCCAGATAACAGAACCGGTCGTCGATATTGCCGCTGTATTTAATGGTCAGCGAAACAGTATCGCCTTGCGCGATGTCGCGACCAAAATTTACGAGAATAATTTGCCGGTCGCGCTCAAAAGAAAGTGACGAGTGACGAGTGACAGGTGACGAGTTGTCTTCGTTCTTCATTCCTCGCTCTTCACTCGTTACTTCCAATACCTGCAAACCGGGGTTCAGGCAGAACGTGAATGTTGACGATGCTTGCAATGCAATGCCCGTCAAGGATGCATCGGCAGTAAAACCGTCAAGATGCTGCGTTACGTTAATATTGTACCGTTCGACAGCCAGTTTGGGCGAATGCACATACTTGTTGTTTATTTCGGTATAGATTGCGCGTATGCGACTTTCGTCCAATATGGAGGTAACATGTTGATAACCGGCAAAGACACTTATTCCCAACATACAAAAACCCAAAATGACCCACGGATAATTGCTGTGCGAACTGTTGGGCAGCCGTTTGAAAAGCGCAATGGTGAAAAAGATAAATGCCAGCCCGGCAAAGAAATAAATGGAACGGTGTGTCAGTATTGCTCCGAGATTGGTAAAACCCACAATGGCCGACTTCATCAGCGGAAGATGGTAGGTCATGTAGTCGAATATATAGTAGAACTTATTGCTGAGGTAGAAAAGAGTTAACCCGATATAACCCAGCAGGATGATGAAAGTGAGCGCCTGATTGCGCATCACAAGCATCAGGAAAATCGAAAGCCCGATGATGTAGACCAGTGTGGGGATACTGATCATGAAGAAATAGATAACGTAAGACATCCAGTCTACTTTCACGCCCTTTGCCATAAACGTAAAGAGTAACGATATACCCATGATGACCAGGTTGAGGATGAGGAATACACGCATGTTACCCCAAATCTTGCCGAAAACATAAGTAGCATTACTCAGTGGGCGAACGTAGAACACTTCCGATGTATCGAGCTTCTTATCCCTTTTCAGGAAGTCGGAAGCGAGGAAGATAGCAACAATAGCCTGGCCGGTATTCAAAAAAAGCAGGTTGAAATAAGGTATGTTGGATGGAATAGCTTTGAACACCCATACCCCACCGCTATCTTCTCCCACCAGGATAACAAAGTCCCAGATACCCAATATCAATACCGCCAGGATACTGAATATCCTGAAAAACCAGCTCCGGGTGAGAAGCTTGCTTTCGTATTTTGATACAGACCGGATGCTATTCAAGGTTTAAAGTTCAAAGTTCAATTCTTAATTTTCAATTGATTCTCCATATAGTATACATAAGCATGTTCGAGGTTGGGCGGATAGGCTTCCGCGGTAAAACCCTCGATGGAATCGGCCACCACCTGTACTTCCCAGCCGGCGCCGGAAGGAATAGTCGAAATCACCGGGTAGCGTTTGTCGATCTCATAAAGTTCGTCGCTGGTAGCCTTGATACGCCAAACCTTGCCTTCGGCCTGGCCGAGCATTTGCGATGGCGAGCCGTAAAAAGCCACATGCCCGTGGTTCATCAGTGCCATACAGTTACACGTACTCGAAATATCGCCTACGATATGCGTAGAAAGGATGATGGTAACATCTTTTTTACTGAATTCGGCCAGCAGGTTCCGGAAGCGGATACGTTCCTCAGGATCGAGGCCGGTGGTAGGCTCGTCCACAATAATCACCTTCGGGCCGTGGATTAATGCCTGTGCGATGCCCAACCGGCGTTTCATCCCACCAGAGAGCTTGTTGGCATAGCGTTCGCGGACATCAAAAAGACCTACGGTATCGAGCATGGTGTCAACTGCTTGTTTCCGCTTTCGGGCATTGGTCATACCCGAAAGGCGAGCTGCATAATCCAGGAACTCGTGGGTTTTATATTTAGCGAAAAAACGGAAATCCTGCGGCAGGTAACCCAGTATGCGGCGTATTTCTTTCCGTTGCCGCCGGAGGTCATATCCAAATATATTCACCTCGCCTGCCGTCGGTTCCATCAATGCCACCAGAATACGCATCAGGGTCGACTTACCTGCACCGTTAGGTCCCAACAATCCGAACATACCTGTAGGTATCTCCAGGTCGACATCGCGCAAAGCGTGCTTGCCGCCGGGGTATATCATGTTAAGGCCTTTAATGGATATGCTCATTGGTTACATCAAAAATAGCGTCGTAAAGATAAATAAAAAAAGCTCCCTTTTGAGGAGCTTTTTAGTTTACGGAAAATATTTTCCTTATTATACAGTTGCCATGTGGGCAATCAGTTCAAGAACTTTGTTCGAATAACCCCATTCGTTGTCATACCACGAAACGAGTTTCACGAAATTGTTGTTCAGGGAAATCCCAGCTTTTGCATCGAAAATAGAAGTGCGGGCATCGCCAATGAAATCACTCGAAACAACTTCGTCTTCAGTATATCCGAGGATACCTTTCAGTTCGTTTTCGGAAGCTTTCTTAAGAGCGGCTTTGATTTCGTCGTACGAAGCGGCTTTTTCCAAGCGGCAAGTCAGGTCAACAACAGATACGTCCAGCGTGGGAACGCGGAAAGCCATACCGGTGAGTTTACCGTTGAGCGAAGGAATAACTTTACCTACAGCCTTGGCAGCGCCAGTCGACGAAGGAATAATATTACCAGCAGCAGCACGACCACCTCTCCAGTCTTTTGCCGAAGGAGCGTCAACTGTTTTTTGGGTGTTGGTGGTAGCGTGTACGGTGGTCATCAAACCTTCAACGATACCGAAATTATCATTGATAACCTTAGCTAAAGGAGCCAAGCAGTTGGTGGTACATGAAGCATTCGATACAAACGGTTCGCCTTTGTATGCTTTGTGGTTTACACCCATTACAAACATCGGGGTATTGTCTTTCGAAGGAGCTGACATCACAACACGTTTTGCACCTGCGTCGATGTGTCCCTGTACTTTTTCCTTGGTGAGGAATAAACCGGTCGATTCAACAACGTATTCAGCACCTACTTCATTCCATTTTAAGTCGGCAGGATTCTTTTCAGCGGTTACACGGATTGCTTGTCCGTTGACCACTAATTTTCCATCTTTCACATCCACAGTACCTTTGAATTGGCCGTGTACTGTGTCATAACGGAGCATGTAAGCCATATAATCAACGTCAATCAAGTCGTTGATACCTACAACTTGAATATCATCCCTTTGCATAGCTGCACGGAAAACCAAACGTCCGATACGGCCAAATCCGTTAATACCTACTTTAATCTTTGTCATATTGCTATTTGATTGTTATTTAATTAAATGAATTATTATTGCTTGCAAATTTATATTTTGAATGAACAGTTGTTCGACCCCCATTCGTACAAATATTATACCAAAACTTACAAGATTGTTATCCAAGCCAATGACGTGTCATGACTCCATCTGTCAATATGGCTGTTTCATATCTTGATACCGAGCATTAAAATGTCGTCTACCTGAGGAAGATCGCCCTGCCAGTGATCCAGTGTTTGTTTCAGTATCTTTTTTTGTTCGGTCATACTCAGCGAATGTATCTCTGTAAGTACTTTTTTCAGGTTTTTCTTTTTGAATTTCTTGAGCTCACTGCCGCCAAACTGGTCGCAGAATCCATCGGAAAACATATAAATGGAATCTCCCGGGGCAATGGGAACCACATGCCGGGTAAAAGGCTTGGTACTGTTTTCATAGATACCGATCGGCATGCGGTTGGCATTCACTTCCACCAGTTCGCTTGCAGTTCCCGATGGGTTTCGCAGCAGAAACAACGGTATGTTGGCACCAGCGTATTCAATCCGTGCGTTTTCCCAATCGATGATACAGAGCGCCATATCCATCCCGTCTTTATTAGCCCAATCTTTGCCGGTTTGTTTCAATGCTTTGATCACTTGTTCCCGCAACTGGAATAAGATCGAATCCACATGCAGGTTGTCATTTTGGGTTATTTCGTTGAGGAATGTTATGCCAAGTATGCTCATGAAAGCGCCCGGAACCCCATGCCCGGTACAATCGGCCACCGCTACCATGGTTTTTCCCGTCTTCGCGGAAACCCAGTAAAAGTCGCCACTGACAATATCACGGGGTTGGAACAGCACAAAATAGTCATTAAGTATTTCGTTGATCAAAGAGGTTTCGGGTAACAATGCCGTTTGAATCCTTTTGGCATATAGTATACTGTCCGTCATTTCTTTTTTCTGTTGCTCTATTTCATCGTAAAGCCGCAGTGCATTTTCTGTTTGCCATTTCAACTCAGTGGTTGTTTCGTGCAATTCGTAGCTTTGTTGTTCAATTTCACGTTTTTTCTGCTCCAGCATTTGCATAATCTCATCGTTCGAGCGTTGCTGTTTTTCTATTTCCTCGTTTTTTTGCAACAAAAGATTATGTGTCTTTTTATTCTTCTGGTAATAGATAAATACGATTACAGCAAAAATACTCACCAGAACAAGGGCAACGGCCAAAATAGTAATCCATATTTCCATATCTTTCAACCGCGACCGGTAGAAAAACTCAATTGGATCCATATCCGGTCGTTTCGCATATGCTGATGAAACGTAACTTGCCTTTATCCAAGTTAATGTGGTATATGTGATTTTGGCCATCAATAAAGGTTTTCCCATTGTATTCCTGCAGGAAAAACATGTTTGATCATCCTGCAAAAAATAAATCGGGCACAAAGATAATAAAATAACCATAGGAAGGTATTCCATTAACATCAAAAAAACATGATAAAAAACACTTTGATGATTATTCGTAAACTAAAGGGTAACAAAAATAAGATCATACGTCATTAAAAAATATCCTATATTTGCAAAAAAATATCATTATTCACATTTATTAATCGAAGTTTGTATAAAAACCTGATATATGGCATTTTATTAGTTTTCTTGATGTATGTATGTAACATTGCAGCAGCTCAGGAGACTGTAAATTTGTATTCTGCAGTTTCAGAAATTACCGGTAATTTACTAACTGTTGAGAATTCTGTTGAGAATCCCATATTCAAGGCTAACGATACTGTGTTACTGATACAAATGACCGGGGCAGAACAAAAAATAAACGAATACAACAACGCCGGAAAGTATCAATTTCATATCGTCAGGTCGGTTAATGGAAATAAGGTTACCCTGATTTCCGACCCTAATTCCCAGTCCTTAAATTTCAACCCGGACAAAGAACTGGTTCAGCTGATAAAAGTTCCGTCATATAAGAACCACCAGATCAATAATCCGTTGAGCTGCTATCCCTGGGATGGAAAAATTGGCGGTGTTGTGGCATTAATGGTAGAGGAAACACTTACGTTGAATGCTGTTATTGATGTATCGAGTTTCGGATTTCGTGGCGGGGGATTATCGGGGAACTATGCGGGAGACTGTAGTGATAATGCCGGTTACAGTAAAAAAAATTATACCAATAAACTTGCCGCAAAAGACAGTGCCGGTTATAAGGGGGAAGGAATTTTGTCTTATCAAACATACACAAGAACACCGAGGGGATATGGGAATGCCTATAATGGCGGCGGTGGCGGTAATGGAAAATATGCCGGCGGCGGTGGCGGCGGTAACGGCGGCAATGGTGGTCGTGGCGATATACAAGTCTGTGGCGTGCCATCAAAGCCGCTTGATAATTATGGTGATGCATTATCCTATAATGAAAATTGGGAATGGCAGAAACGCGCCATCATGGGTGGAGGTGGTGGTTCCGGAACCGGGGATAATACCCCCGGAGGCAATGGTGGCGGTATTGTCATTATTGCTGCCGGAAAGATCAAATTTGGCCAAGGAGGTGCCATAAAATCCAACGGAAGTTCCGTTGTTGGTTCTGTCACAAAGGGCGGTGCCGGCGGCGGCGGCGCCGGTGGTAGTATCCTGTTATCAGTAGGTCGTTTTGATGGTTTTTACGCAGAAGTAAAAGGTGGTGATGGCGGAGATGCATTGAAAAGCAACTGCACCGATCAGGGCGATTCCAGGGGTTCCGGCGGCGGCGGCGGTTCCGGATTGGTATATGTGTCGATGGATGAGAATCAATTCAAAAGCCTTTATTCCAGTGGTGTTATTAATACAGTGGGTAAAAATGGTGATGTAAGAACATCGGCCGGATCTTGCCAAATGTCACAGGCGCAATCGGGTTCAGCAGGGCATTTTATCATGGGAGGGTTGCAATTGGAGCTGCGTGGCTTTGCATACAATTTTATTACAACACCGGATACCAGTGTTTGTTATGGTAGTTCGAAGACCATCAGGGCATCTGTGCCGCAAGGTGGTGTCGGGGGGTACACATATGAATGGCAAAGCAGTGTGGACGGTGAGAGCTGGTCGTCGATCAATAACAGCAATGTACAAAATTACACTATATCATTTAATACCACAACCCTGTCTTATCGCAGGATAGTGACAACCGTTCAGGATAGGGTAACCATCAGTGACACCAGTCTGCCGGTTAAGATAACTGTAGTTCCGCAGATCGAAAATACGCTTGTCCTTGCTAATGATACGACTGTTTGCGACAATGCGACTGTAAAGATCGACGGGCCGGTATCGGGAGGATATGGAGTCGGAAGTTATACCTATCAGTGGTTGCGTGATGGTGTTATTGTTCCGGGCGATGGCAAGGCTTTGACGGTAAGCTGGGAATCAGAATCGAAATCAAGGGATATACTTTATACAAGATTGGTAACATCAACAGAAACGATTGTATGTAAGAGTTCGAGTGAACCGTCCATGATACATGTTTTGCCGGTGATGGTAGCCAATGCGGGAGTAGACCAGATATTGAATTTCAAGTATGAAACTAATATGGCCGCTACACTTCCGGAAGGCGCTACAGAAAAAAAGTGGGAAAAGATATCCGGAGAAATGAGATTTGCTGATGATCAAAATCCCAATACCAGGGTAACCGGTCTGCAAATAGGTACTAATATAGCACAATGGACGGTAAGTAATAGTGCATGTAGTGCCTCCGATCAGGTAGTGATTGAAGTGACGGGCATACCATCTGCTTTTTCGCCGAATGGGGACGGAATTAACGATTGTTTTCAGGTAGGCATAGCAAGGGATTCTGAAAATTCCGAACTAATCGTTTTCAATAGAGATCATAATGTAGTATATAAGGCAAAACCATACAAAGGTAGCGGTACGGTAGGAGATTGTACTGGTTGGTGGGACGGTCACGATACTTCAGGGAAAGAACTGCCTTCCGGCACCTATTTTTATCAATTGACTGTCGATGAAACTGTATATAAAGGATATGTGGTGCTTAAAAGATAAGATATGCATGGCGATATTATGCTTATTGCTGGCCGGTACATCATGCTGGGCACAATATCATCCTGTATTCGACCAGTATATGTTCAATGGCTTGGCACTCAATCCTGCTTATGCCGGAAGCCGGGAAGTACTGAGTTTTGCAGCATTATACCGCACTAGCCAATGGCAAGGATACGAAGGTGCTCCTGTCACACAAACACTGGCAGGCGATTTTCCTTTGAAAAATCCGCAGGTAGCACTTGGGTTGCTTGTATATAACGACAAAATAAGCATTTACAGACAAACGGGTGTCTATGCCACATATGCTTTCCGTGTCAAACTCGGCGAAGGGAAATTATCATTCGGCTTGCAAGCCGGCTTCGAACAAATGCGTGAGGATGAGAGCGATCTCTTGCTTATCCAACAGGGTGATCCGCTGTTCAATTATGAGATTCACAAATCGTTTATGCCCAATGTAGGGGTCGGAGCCTATTATTATACACCAGGAATTTTTCTTGGCTTATCCATGCCTCGGGTATTGGCATATACGCCTAATACGGCCGACTCATATAAAGGTAAGCCTGCATTGGACAATATTATGCTTTATGGCGGCATCACGTTTGTTGTTGCCAATAACTTCAAGATCAGGCCGTCCACATTATTACAGTATATAAAAAAGGATATTCTATGCGATTTGAATTGCAATTTTATCCTTTTCCCGCAAGACAGGGTTGAACTTGGTGTTTCGTACCGTAATGCCAGTACACTTGTGGCTATGGCTCAAGTAAGAATCAATTCGCAGATATGCGTTGGTTATGCATATGACCACGCTTTCAGCCAGGTAAATGCGTCCAATAGTACACATGAAATCATGTTACGGTATGATTTAAAATTCCGTGTAAAAGCAGAAGATCCGACATATTTGAGGTAGATGAAGAAAACGAGGTACATAGCGGTTTTGTTGGGATGGTGTATGGCCATTCAGGGACTTTGGGCACAACCTTTTTTTGAGGTTGTACCCTTGCCGTTTAATACTTCATATAGTAACGAAATAGCTGCCATACCTTATGGCGATGGATTGATTTATTGTGCCAACCGTAAAGCTAATGTTTTGGTTAACTGGATCGATTTCAACAACCAGCCACTTTACAGGTTATATTTTGTACATCAGAAAGATAGTCTGAAATGGGGAACATCCAAACCTTTCAAAGGACTACCTTCCGATGCGCACCAGGGACCATGTTCTATAAGCGCCGACGGGACCGAGATCTATTACACGTTTAATCGCCGTGATATTCATGGGATTTATTCAGCACACAAAAGCGGTGATGGTTGGGGAAATATCCGCCCTTTCGAATACAACAATCCGGACTATAAAACAGCGCACCCTTCGTTAAGCAGTGACGGCAAACGATTATTTTTTGCTTGCGATATGCCTGGCGGATACGGTGGATTCGACATTTATTATTGCGAAAAAACGGCCGGAGGCTGGGGAACGCCCAAAAACCTCGGTCCGGAAGTTAACTCAACTGACGATGAACTGTATCCTTTCATACAGTCTGATGGCATCCTGTATTTCTCATCTTATGGGCACGGTTCAATGGGAGGATTGGATATTTTTTCAGTTCACGAAATCGGGGAAACATGGGGCATGCGTCAGCAATTGGAAGCGCCTCTTAACTCGGAGCGTGACGATTTTGCTTATTCAACTGTTGATGCTGACGGAATGAATGGCTACTTTTCATCGAACAGGAATGGAAAAACCTATGATATCTTTTCTTTCAGGTCACTTTTTCCAACTTTTGCAGAATATAAACCACAGGAAAAGAACGATTATACCTACGAATTTTTCGATGAAAATTCAGCTAATTCGGATACGGTGAAGGTGACGTTCAGGTATGAATGGGTATTCAGTGACGGAGCTGTCGAACAGGGCGAAGTAGTTAAACATACATTTGCTTCCACCGGACACTATACCGCCACCTTAAATATGGTGGATATACTCACCGGCGAAATATCGAAACAAGCTGCCGTATTCGAATTTGATGTTCTTGATATCGAACAACCTTACATCACAGTTGGTGAACCTATCCGGGCGGGTGTAGCCGTACCGTTCGATGCATCTGAAACTTATCTGCCTGACATGGAAATAGAAGGATATTACTGGATTTTCAGTGATGGTATACGCGTCAAAGGCGAACGTGTGGAACATATCTTTGTGTCACCGGGGACATACCAGGTACAACTTGGTGTTGTGGGTAAATCAGTGGAAACAGGTGAGCAAACCAAAGCATGTTCTTTCATTGAGGTTACTGTGAAATAACCAACCAACCACTAAATCAATATTAGTGGAATCCAATTGATTTTTATAGATAGTACAAAAAAGACCTATCAGGTATAAAAACCCAATAGGTCATATGTTTTTATTAAAGAAGCTTATAATCCGAATTCCTTAACAATACCTTTTATTTTGGCATCCAGTGCTTCGTTTACTTTAGCATAATCAGTCACAGAAGGCAACGGTTCTTTAACACTAATATAGTATTTGATCTTCGGCTCGGTGCCCGATGGACGTACAGAAACCTTGGTACCGTCGGCGGTGAGGAATTGCAATACATCGGACTTAGGCATGTCGATCTTTTCCGTTTTGCCGGTCGTCATATCGGTAGCGACCAATTTTTCGTAATCGAGCAACTTCACTACAGGCGATCCTACAATCGTTTTGGGCGGGGCATTGCGGTAACCGTCCATCATGGCGAGGATCTCTTCGGCGCCCGATTTCCCGGTCTTCACTACCGACACGCCTGTTTCCTTATAAAAATTGTAGTTCACATATATATCCAGGAGGATATCGAACATGGTTTTACCCTGATCCTTGGCCCAGGCAGTAATTTCGGCAAAGAAAGCGCATGACATCACTGCATCCTTATCGCGTACGAACTCACCGCAAAGGTATCCATAGCTTTCCTCGCCACCACCGATGAAGGTTGTTTTACCTTCGTGTTTGCGGATGATATCGGCAATCCATTTGAATCCGGTGAGCACATCGTAATATGGTACGTTGCTTTTGTTGGCTATTTCGGCCAACAACTCGGTAGTGACAATGGTTTTCACGATGTATTCCTTGCCTTTCAGTTTACCCAGCTCACCCCAACGCTTGATCAGGTAATAGATCAACACAGCGGCGGCTTGGTTGCCATTGAGAATTACCCACTCGCCCTGTCCGTTCTTCACGGCAATGCCCACGCGGTCGGCATCGGGGTCTGTACCCATCACAATATCAGCATCCACCTCCTTGGCTTTTTGCATGGCTAAGTTCAAAGCAGCCGATTCTTCCGGATTAGGTGACTTTACAGTCGGGAAGTTGCCATCGGAAACATCCTGCTCGGGTATGTGGTAAATATTGGTGAAACCTTTCTTTGTCAACGCCATCGGAACTAATGCTACACCTGTTCCGTGGATTGGTGTGTACACAATCTTCAAGTCTTTGTGGCGGGCAATTGCATCGGGCGAAAGTGTCAGCCCCACGATTGCGTCAGTATACGTATCATCTATTTCCTTGCCGATAGCCGTGATCAGTTCTTTCGGACCGTTAAATTTTACGGATTCAATGGTCGTACGGCTTACTTCGTCGATAATTCCCTTATCGTGCGGAGGGATCACTTGTCCACCATCGTTCCAATACGCTTTGTACCCGTTGTATTCCTTCGGGTTGTGCGATGCGGTGATCACCACGCCACTCTGGCAACCGAAATGACGGATGGTAAACGATAGTTCGGGTGTAGGACGCAATGCATCAAACAGGTATACTTTAATGCCATTGGCAGCAAAGATACCAGCAGTGGTTTCGGCAAACAGACGGCTGTTGTTACGGCTATCGTGAGCAATAGCCACTTTGATCTGGGGCAGCGCAGCAAAATTCCTTTTCAGATAGTTGCACAAGCCCTGTGTGGCCATTCCTACGGTATATATGTTCATGCGGTTGGTACCCACGCCCATCAGGCCACGCAATCCACCGGTGCCAAATTCCAAACTCTTGTAAAAACATTCCGTCAATTCAGCCGGGTTGTTTTCCATCATATCTTTTACCTGTGTACGAGTCTTTTTGTCGAAAGCATCAGAAAGCCACATTATGGCTTTTGCTCTAACTTCATTGATCATTTGATCGTTATTCATTATGGTATGATTTAATTAAAGTGTGCTTCAAAAATACAAAGAATATATGAACAACGTGTATCCTCCCGAAAAGTTTTTCATTTTTTTTGCATTGATAGCTCATATTTCAAAAAAGTAATTTATCTTTGCACCCGCAAAAGCAAAGGACTCGTAGCTTAATTGGATAGAGCATCTGACTACGGATCAGAAGGTTGGGGATTCGAGTTCCTCCGGGTCCGCTG
>JAVBSH010000060.1:0-7693 GCA_031547085.1 Bacteroidales bacterium | reverse complement strand
TATCGAGGCGTTGGAACAGACAATGAAGCAATCCGGCGAAGAAATCAAAACCGATAAACAGGCGGCAAAGACAATGGCGCTTGTTTCGGCGTCCCTGAACGGTTCCCGCACAGGTAGCGAGTTCCGAGCGGACTTGCAGGGGAAAGGTATCGACCTTGTATTGCGTTATGGTAACGGGGAACGCCTGTTCGGGGTAACATTTATCGACCACAACAGTCGTACCGTTCTGAACGGTTCCGCGCTGGGTAAGGAGTTTTCGGCCAATGCACTCGGTGCACGGTTCGCAGATTTTTCGACGGCAAGCCGCGAGGATCTGCAACCCGTTTCGTCCTCTCAAGCGAAAGATACATTACGTCTGTCCGTGCAGCATGAGCCGGAGGACAAGCAACCGGCTATCGTCAAAGGGTATTCGGGTGATGATTCGCCCGTCGGTAGCTTGCTTTCGGTGCTGACACCGGAGCCGGATCAGCGGGATGACAACGAACCGATGCCTAAAAAACGGAAGAAGAAAAAACGGAGGTATGGGAGGCAGGTGTAAGATAATTTACACCTTATGCTCCTAAGTATTTTTACTTTCCGATTAAATCTTTCTTGTGCTTCTTGATTTTTTTAATTGCCCAGTCGTAATGGCTTGAAGTGGCGGAAACGCAGTAAGCACCTAAACTTGTAGTTCCTGTCCATGGAAAATATTTGTTGGTAAACAGTTCTTCATTGGAGAAAGAGTCAATCAGCTTCATCGTGTCCGAATGGCTATTTTCCAAAAAAGTGACGGCTTCTTTCAGAGATGTCTTTTGATGTTTCTCCCAAAAAACGATATTCATTTGAGGATAGTTTTTCCAATTGTAAGGTTCGGGCAAGAAGGTGGCTTTGGTTCCCGATTGATTGGAACGCACCCAATTTAATAGCAACTGATGCCATTCGTAAAGATGCGCTAACACATCCCTGATATTTTTGTCCCTGTCTTCAAAGGAAAACGATTTCTCTTGTTCCTCTGCGGTCAAGGAATGAATGAGGTCGAAAAGTTTTTTGAACCCTTCTTCACCACTTTGTTTCAATTGTTCTTTTGTTGTCGGTCTTGCCATAATTATTCTATTTTTACTTACTTAAAAAAGTACGATGTTTTTATTGGATTGGGATAAAGACTTTGTTTTACATTCAAGCTCACGAAGCGAGTTAAAAGGCTTAATTGCTGAAACTGTTAAGGAACAGTTATCGGAATTCTTCAATAAGGGTAAAGAATCTGACAATCGACTACTTTCACGCAAAGAGGTAGCTAAGCTCTTAGGTGTATCATTGCCGACACTTCACAGATGGACAATGGACGGGACAATCAAAGCTTTCAGAGTTGGTCGTTCTGTTCGTTACAAAATGAATGACGTCGAAGACGCTTTGAAAAACATTCAAGGCATCAAGTATGCCCGTCGGACATATTAATCATTCACAGTATAAAACAGGTAGTCATGAGTACTGGAAGATTATTTGACCCGACGAAGTTTGAACTGGATAATGATATTGTCCTTGCTGAAAGTTCAAATAAGCCAAGTGTTTCTTCGGTTAAATCAAGTTCGATGAGTGATCAATTTCTTATTGATTTATCGGAACCAAGCGAAGGCTTAGATTATACTTTGGAAATCAATGGCATTGCTACATTTCCGAAAGGTGACTTACAGGCAATAAAGGCGAAGGCAAAGCAAGGTAAAACACACACAATATTATGCCTAATGACAGCCTTGCTTCGTGGCGAGTTTTTGACAATAAAATCAAAAATCGAGGAGCCGGTAATCTGTTATATACTAACAGAAGAAAGCCGAGACAGCGCTTCCATGTTGGCAAAAAAAGTACATGAATTATGTGATTGGGATACAACCAAGAGTGATGAAAATTTCAGGGTTTATTCTTTGCGGAAAGAACCTGTTGAAATGAGGGTAAAATGCCTTGAAGATTGTATTAAAACGCAGAGACCTGATTTGGTTTTCATCGATGGGGTACGTGATTTATTACACGATTTCAATAGTATTAACGAATCGGAGAAGCTTGTCAGCTTGTTGATGAGGTTAGCTACTGAGTATCATTGTGCCATTGTAACCGTTTTGCATACTAATAAATCTTATTCGGATTCAAACATGCGGGGACATTTAGGAACCGAATTATTGAACAAGTGTAGCGATGTTTTAGATGTTGAAAAAAAGGAGGGCATATTTTTAGTTAGGGAAACAGATTGTCGGAATGTCGGAACTGGAGAATGGGCATTTACGATTGATGAAACTGGATTACTTCAACCAGCTGACACAACACAAATACAATCAAAAACAGAATTACGAATGGAGAAGATGAAACAAGATTTCACAACAATATTTGTTGATGGTAGAATTCGAACATTTACTGAATTGAGAACGGAATATATGGCAATTTCTAAATTCAAGCAAGACGCTGCAAATAGGCATATTGGTGAGGCTTGTGATAAAAATATTATACAAAAAACGGGTGATGGAAAATATAAATTGTGTTGCTGTACGTAGTGTATGTACAGTGTATAATGCGCCGCCATACGGGAGATAGGAAAGTAGATTTGTTATTTGCGCTTTATGAAAGAATATCAGGAATAATAGAAGAATTGAAATAAATACAGATAAATTCTTAAAAACACTTCATATTTTCAAATCAAAGACGGAAAGCAGGTATTTTATCAAAGTTTAATTTGAATTGAAATAACACAGTTATTTTACAGTAAAAAATAGGTTTTGTTAGTTGTAGTCTTCAATACGCAAAAAAATAATTGACTTATTCGAAAAATATTATTTCGTGAGCTTTTTCGTGAGCTGAAAATAAAATCGGCTGTATATTTTATTAATACACAGCCGATTGTTTTTATTAAGTGTGATCCGCCTGGGATTCGAACCCAGGACCCCATCCTTAAAAGGGATGTGCTCTACCTACTGAGCTAGCGAATCATTTTTTACAAAAGCGGTGCAAAGGTAAAGCCTTTTTTGTTAAAATCAAATCTTATGTGAAAAAATAGTCAAAAAAAATTCTATAACTGTCAAAATTAAGGGTATTTATATACCTTTGTTGCGAGAGCATCGGATGCTTTCTATATTATTATCAATAAAGACATGCTAAAAAGGATATATTCGTATAATGTAAATGGCTTACGGGCTGCCTTGAATAAGGGGTTTGATGGTTGGCTACGTGAGGCGCAACCTGATGTATTTTGTCTACAAGAAATCAAGATACAAATAGAACAGATTGATATGTCGGTTTTTGACCGGCTTGGATATCGGCATTATTGGTATCCGGCACAAAAGTCGGGTTACAGTGGCGTAGCCCTTTTGTGCAAGGATAAACCCGACCGGGTGGTTTACGGTATGGGTATTGAAAGATATGATATGGAAGGCAGGTTAATCCGTGCTGATTTTGGTGATATTAGTGTGCTTTCGGCTTATTTTCCTTCAGGGACAACGGGCGACACACGCCAGGCTTTTAAGATGATTTTTCTGGATGATTTTTTACAATACATAGAAAACCTGAAGAATGAACGTCCCAACCTGATTATTTCGGGCGACTACAATATTGCTCACACCAACATCGACATCAACTATCCTGAAAAGCACCAAAAAATGTCAGGCTTTTTGCCCGAGGAACGGGCTTGGGTGGACGAGTTCCTGAAACACGGATATGTGGATACCTTCCGCATGTTTCACAATGAACCGAACCAATATAGTTGGTGGAGTTACCGACAGCAAGCGCGTGCTAAAGACCTCGGCTGGCGTATTGATTATCATATGGCGACTTCCAGTTTAATGCCGCGGATCAAGGATGCGTCTATTTTACAAAATGTGGTGCATTCGGATCATTGTCCAGTGACAGTAACGGTCGATTTCTAAAACCAGCCGAATCGCAGGGATATTGATCCGCAAAGGCCCTGGAAATCCCTATCTTCTAATTTGGGAAAATCCACTCCGATCAGGAATTGATAGGAAGCACCCAGACACAGTTGCATATAAGATGTTATATTTAGTTTTGCCTGAAAAGTAGGTGTAAATATGTTGACCCTGTCCCGGGTGAGTATTTTCTTGTCAGTGTTGTCGCGCAAAGAAAGGTGCCCCCACCCGATCTGTCCGCCCACGGCATATTGAAGCATCTTTTTTGACCCGAAAGAAACTCCAGCCATGATACCACCTTGCGATAATCCTAATTTTTTATCGGCATAATATTCGTCTTCGGGATATACTTCATGGAAACCTACATTCCGGCTTCCATATCCTCCTAAATAAAAATTATTGAGTACCAAAGCTCCATCGCCTCCAATGTACCCGACATAAGTGTGATTAAACAGGTTGACGCCGCCGTTTATGCTTCCAAATGCACTGATACGTGCACCGTCGGATAACAATGTCTTCATCTCAGACTGTTGTCCAACAAGCCATGCTGGAAAACAGGCCAACAATAAAATGATATGAACCGCCCGCACCATCTGGCATGAGTAAATGATTATTTCCCCGACATTTCGGATATAACATTGCCGATAGCAACTGTTACCAGCATTTTGGAAATTTTAATTTCACTTTTCTTCCGTTCCAAATTGGCATGAAAGAAACTTTCGTTCATGCGACTGGCCAATTCATTGCTCAATTCATAGGTCGCGCTGATCTTAGCATTATCCAGCAAACTGGTGGGCGCTGCCTCTATATTCCTGATAATCTCAATTGCCTCTTCTATCAACGAAATATACTTGCGGGCCACATCGTCATCGTACAGATAAAAGCCATTGATTGTATCCTGAATTTCATTCAGTCTTGCCTCCATAACTATTTTATATTATGATGGTTATATATTGACTACTACTTATGCAATCAACAACGAAAGTACTTTCTTTTTCTCAAATATCAATATCATTTTGGTTAAAAATGTAAAAATGAATATGAACAACACTTATTCTTTGACGAAAGTTCATTATTTTCGTATTTTTGCAAAAAAATATTCTAGAAAAAATGTTGTCAGTGGTACTCTTTATTAGTGGAGGCGAAATTTTTCTTATTTTGCTGGCTATCTTGATTTTTTTTGGTGCCGATAAGATTCCTGAATTTGCCCGGATTATGGGGAAAGGAGTTCGTGAATTCAAGAAAGCGACGGATGATATCAAGCGTGAGTTTAGCGAGAATACGTCGGGAGTGATGGATGATATTAAGTCCATCAGGGACGATATGTCTGATACCTTTACCAAAGAGATTTCGCAGCCGGTGCAGGAAACGGTTGATGAAACATCGAAAACATTTGAAGAATATAAGGATCAGTATAATGTAGATTATTATTACAATAATCCCGATTATACCGGTAGCCGCGGCAATGAATACCAGACCGAAACAACCGCTACGGCTTTGATTAGTGCTTCCGATAATATTGACAGCGCTGATAGTACTGACAGTACGCCGGATGATTCGAGTACAGACGTCCATTTGGATACGGATGATTCTTCAAAACCGGCCGATGACAACACAAAACAGACGAACGTATGATCCGCGGCGAGAATATCACCAAGTCGTTCGGTAATTTACAGGTGCTGAAAGGCATCGATATTCAAATTCCTAAAAGTAAGATTGTGTCGATTGTCGGGGCAAGCGGGGCCGGCAAGACAACTTTATTGCAAATACTTGGTACGTTGAGCCGTCCAAATTCGGGAAAAGTGTATATTGACCAGAAAGAGGTGAGCAGCCTCAATGAACGTGAAATTGCGCAGTTCCGCAATCAAAACATCGGTTTTGTGTTTCAGTTCCATTACCTTTTGCCGGAGTTTACCGCGCTCGAAAATGTTTGTATTCCTGCATATATCAATAAGATGTCGAGAGCCAAGGCCGAACAGAAAGCCAAGGATTTGCTTACGTTTCTCGGATTGTCGGAGCGTATGAGCCATAAGCCTGATGAACTGTCGGGCGGCGAACAGCAAAGGGTATCGGTAGCGCGTGCGCTGATTAATGACCCGGCGGTGATATTCGCAGACGAACCTTCGGGTAACCTGGATTCGCACAACAAGCAGGAGCTTCATTCGTTGTTTTTCACTTTGCGTGATACCTTTGGGCAGACTTTTGTTATTGTAACACACGATACTCACTTGGCCGATATGTCGGACATCAAATATGAGATGAACGACGGAAAAATAGTTAATTGTGAAGTATTGAAATAATACTTCACTCTTTATTCACATGAAAGTAGTCATTATTAAATATAACGCCGGTAATATTTTTTCGGTTGATTATGCTTTACGGCGTTTGGGAATAAAAGCAGAAATAACCGCCGATCATCATCAAATCAGTACTGCCGATAAGGTAATTTTTCCCGGAGTGGGGGAGGCATCCTCTACCATGCAATACTTGCAACAACATGGTCTTTCCGATTTGATATGCAGTCTGCAACAACCTGTCCTTGGCATTTGTATCGGAATGCAATTGATGTGTCGCTATTCGGAAGAAGGTAATACGGCATGTCTTGGTGTTTTCGGCGAGAATGTGATGCGTTTCAAGCCCTCAACGGGAATCAAAGTGCCACACATGGGCTGGAACAACTTGCAAAATATGATTTCGCCCTTGTTCAATGGCCTGCCCGAAAATCCGTATGTATATTTTGTACACAGCTACTATGCCGCAGTGGGAACACACACCATCGCTACATCCTTACATCCTGAACCATTTAGTGCAGCCCTGCAACGCGATAATTTTTATGCATTGCAATTTCATCCCGAAAAAAGCGGAGAAGTTGGAGAGGCTATCCTAAAAAACTTTCTTGATCTTTGAGTTGGATGATTCATATTAGAATCTTAGAATTTGCTTGATTTTTAAGCAGTCTTTAAGGACAACTTAAATAAACGATATTGAAATATTTTCCTTATATTTTATATTCTGCAAATTCGATATTAGCAATATGTGCTTTACACAACGTTGTTACAGTTTTGAATTTCTGCTTTGTGCCTTAGTGCCTTTGCGGCAATCGATCAATTAGCCACTAAAACTCAAAGATACGAAGGCAAATAGGCACAGTTCACATATCCTATGATATTGGCATTAGTTTTGTAATTTTGCAAAAGATGATTAATGATTGGTATCATGAGTAGATGGTTATCCGTTTTTTGTTTTTTAGCAGTTCCGTTTTTGCTTCATGCCCAAGATAAGTTAAAGACGGATAGCATCTGCAAAAACTTCGATGAACCAGCTTTATTCAGGAGGCAAACCTCCTGAAGAATCGTTCATGCTGTGGGTATGCAAAAACTACAATTATTTTGATGAACATCTCGGTCGGCCAGAAGTATTTAGCAGAATCATGGTGGGTTTTACGGTTACAGAACAGGGAGATGTCATCGATGTAAAAATTTTGCGTAGTGTCGATCCCTTGCTGGATACTGAGGCAGTGCGCACCGTTTCCTCCTCGCCCAAATGGTCACCGGCCAAATTGAAGGGTACCCCTGTGAAAACAGAACATAAGACTTTTGTCCATTTCAAATGTGTAGCCGACTATAACTATAAACTGTACCATCAGGCAGAACGATTTTACAAAAGGTATATCAATGTCGTTTACTTAAGCTATAAAGTCTTGTAATTCATATAGTATTTTCTTGGTGGATGGAAATTTCTTTCCACATGCCTTCCCAGTCGGATTGGTTCCCTTGTCCTGTAAACCAAGTCATCCAAGTGCTGTAAGGCCT
>JAVBSH010000243.1:0-9660 GCA_031547085.1 Bacteroidales bacterium | reverse complement strand
CAGTGTGTCTTCTATCATTTGACTTTGTATCTGCCTGAAGAGTCCGCCCATGGTTTGGTATGCCTGGAAGCGCCGTTGCAGGGAAAGGATAACGTGCGTGACCAGGGTCATAGTCGCATCAGCTATCTGTCCGTCAAAATCGGTGTCCTGTCCCTGTCCCAGGCGAAGATACTGCTTGCATTCCTTGAACATGACCTCGATATTCCACCGGATATGGTAAAGTTTCATTGCCTGGGCAAAGGACAGTGATGTATTAGCAACTTACAGTCCCTGGCTCCGCGATAGCGGATGTAGAACAACCTGGCGGGCATTCCCTTGTAGAGGGCATCTACCGTGATGTATTCCGACTTGTAGATGCGCGATTTATGCCGGGCTCCTTTGCGGTTACCGACTTTCTTGATGATGGCCTCCGATTTAAGTTCTTGTCCGTCCACCATGAATTTTCGGCTATCCATCTTGCAAAGTCCCACCACGTGTAACATCCCTTTACGTATCCGGCGGATTTCCTGTAGCATCACATCGCTCACAAACCAGCTGTCCATCAATACGTAAGCTGACAGGATGCTATGGCGGCATGCCCTGCGGAGCATTTCCAGGGCAACGGTGGTTTTCTCCCGGTCCAGCTCCTGCAGCCTATCCCATGCAGGGCTATCCAGGGGGCGTTCCTTGTGGAACTGTTTCTTTCGCTGCTTGCCGGCCAGGCCATAATTTTTCTCCTTACGGCTTTCCCTGTGCAGGGAAAAATCCACCGCAAGCAAACCCTTACCATCCCAAAGAGCAAGAACCAACATCTTGAAACCAAGATGATAACTTTGCGTGACATGGCTGGATACCTTGCTAATACCCTCAATGGTGGAGCCGGTCTTGGATATTTCAGTATCATCGATCACAAAGCACCGTACGCCATCACCGGCCTGTCCATGTGTGGACACTATTTCCAAGGATCGTGCAGCCATCTCCAGCAGCAGGCCACGCCAGTCCATCAACGAATGGTTCATCATCCGGTAAATGGTGTTATTATCCACCTGACATAAACCACTTTTGCTGAAAGCATAGATGCTTAAACCCTGGAAACGGCTTAATATCAGGGCGGTTAATATGCTCTTGGGGCTTATCCCCCTGGTTTTAAAACTCGATAATGGCTTCATTAGACGGCCTACATTGAATTGACATGCGAATCCAAGTACCCCCTCGGATATTTTTTCCGGCGAGCTGATATGTGGTGTTAATTCGCTCAAATTGCCTATTTTTGTGGACATAAGTGGTGCTTTTGAAAATTACTCGCTTTTTGATTGTAACTATTTCAAAAATAGTAATTTATATTCAAAAAACACCACTTTTCATATTTTTCATCCCTTAATTTTCAAATAGTTGAAAACTGGGAAACTTTAGTGATATAATCTCTAATATACATTTACTTGCATGTATGGCTTATGTGATTGTGCCACAGCTATGCCGCATATTTGCTGGAATATGGCACGGATATAGTTTTATAAGGTTGGATTTTGCTCATCCATCTGTTCATATAGTGTTTGGAGGTAATCGCGGACTTCGCCATAACGATTTTTCCATCGCGTCCGGATAAAGACCAATACCAACAATGAAGCTACAAACGCTATAAGAAGGGAGTAATTGAAGATGGAGCCATTCAAAATGTAACTGTAAGCCGCATTGATTCCGACAATCAAAATAATTACACCGGCATTGATGTGCATTCTGTATTTTTTCCGTATTCGTGTGCTTTTGTCTATTGCATCTATGCGGAATTTGATCCATTCTTTTATAGGTATATCCGGCTTGTATTTGTTCATTGTCCGCTTACCCAGATATTGAAGAATCAAGCCTGTGGCAATAAGCAATAATACAAGAGTGTTAAAAGTGATGAATAAGGGACTACCTGCATTGCAAATGATTTCCCAGAGTGTGTAGCCGATAATCAGGATACAGACTACTGATTTGACCTTCCATCCGGAGTATAGTTTGCGCATAGATTCCCTGGCGCGTTTCACCACCATGGCGTCCAGTTCGGCTTCTGAATATGGCTTGACATCCTGATCGACTGCTGTTTTCCAAAGATTTTTAAACTCATTGTTTTCCATATTACTTGTTTGTTAAAAGTATTGTTTTTAAAAGCTTTTTTGCCCGGTTGATCCTGACACCGACATTTGAATTGCTTATTCCCATAATGCCGGCAATCTGATCATAACTGTATTCCTCCAAATAAAGCAGCATAATAGATTTGTCCACCTCGTTGAGTTTTTGAAGTGCAGCCAGCAATTGACCGGAGTTCAACATATCTTCAATATTTTCTTCAGCATCCACGTGTTCTGTATCGGGCAACACGTCCACCAATACAAATCGACTATCCTTCCGTATCTTTGAAATAGAGGTGTTGATGGCCACAGCATACATCCATGATCCTATTTTAGCTCTGTCCGTTAACGAAGGGAACGATTTCCAGAGTTGATAAACCACCTCCTGGAAATTGTCTTCGCGGTCGGCTGCCGTTTTAAAATACACCAGGTTCACTTTGTGGATAATGCCCTGATATGCGGATAATATCCTGAGGAAATCTTCGCGGGACGAATTCATATTTTACATTTTACATCATAGTCGCACTTCGTACACTTTTCTTACAAAGAACAAAAATAATTATTGAATTTCGAAAGATATCCAATACATTCCAATCGGCCTGTTCGAATTTGATACGCAAGTCCTTAATAATTTCATCATCACACCCAAATGATAAGTAAAGTTTATGCATGCAAAAATATGAAATACAGTTATTTGTTGTTTTGAGCGGATTTTACTTATGATATACGGATTTGGTTTTGGATTAAATTCGCACATAATCCACCATGCGTTTATTAAAAAATAAAAATAAATAAACAATTATAATATTATCTGAAAGGGGGTATCTAGCCTATTTGACGAAGACGTGTACAAAAAAATTGAATGTTTCCGAATCGATGTGCGACCAAGTGGCTATTTTTCCCAAGCCGGCAATAATTTCAGGATGTAGTTCCGCAAGGTTGCTATCTTCGTGAATGTCTCTCGACAGAAATATCCAAAGAAACGTAACAAGAGTACAAATAAATGATGAATTTGCGCAAACAGGATAAAAACTTGGCTGTTTGCTCATTTTCTTGTAATTTTGTGGCTTATTTTTTGTTCTTAACAAAGACATTCATCATAAAAACATTATAATGAGCATTATTAATTCCATTTTGTCTTCATTTTTCGGCAATAAAGCCGACCGCGATATGAAAGAAATACATCCTTATGTGGATAAGGTGAAGAAGGAATATGACCGGATTGTTGGCTTTACGAATGATCAGTTGCGTGCTGAAACCGAACTTCTGAAAAAGAAGATGAAAGCGGCCATACAGGAGGATGAAACCAGGATAGCACAGTTGAAAGAGCAGGCCGAAGCGCCGGAGACTCCGGTGGAAGAATTGGAAAAAATATATAAGGATATCGATAACCTCGAAAAAGAAGTGGTAAAAACCATTGAAGATACACTCAACGAAATGTTACCCACTGCTTTCTCGATTATAAAGGACACTGCCCGACGTTTCAAGGAAAACGAACGGGTAGAAGTAACTGCTAACGATTTCGACCGCGATTTAAGCATTAAGAAAAGTAATGTGTTAATAGAGGGTGATAAAGCGGTGTATCTCAACCATTGGATGGCTGGGGGTAATGAAATCACATGGGATATGGTGCACTACGATGTGCAGTTGATCGGCGGTGTGGCTCTGCACCAGGGTAAGATTGCCGAAATGGCCACGGGTGAGGGTAAAACGTTGGTGGCGACACTTCCTGTTTTCCTTAATGCCTTGGCGGGACGTGGTGTACATGTGGTAACGGTGAACGATTATCTTTCGAAACGTGACTCTGAGTGGATGGGGCCATTGTATGAATTTCATGGCTTGTCGGTGGATTGTATCGACAAGCACCAACCCAATTCTCCGCAACGCCGTCAAGCCTACAATTCCGACATTACATTCGGAACCAACAATGAGTTTGGCTTCGATTACCTGCGTGATAATATGGCCATTAGCCCCGAAGATTTGGTGCAACGCAAGCACCATTATTCGATTGTGGATGAGGTGGATTCCGTGTTGATTGACGACGCCCGTACACCTTTGATCATTGCCGGACCGGTTCCTCGCGGCGATAACCAGTTATTCGACGAATATAAGTCCCGCGTAGAGCAGCTTTTCGGAGAACAACGCAAGTTGGTGACACAAATATTGGCTGACGCTAAAAATTTAGTTGATAGTGAAGATGCCAAAGAAAAAGATAAAGGCGGAGTATTACTGCTCCGTGCCCACAAGGGCTTGCCGAAAAACAAGCCACTCATTAAACTCCTCAGCGAGCATGGTCACAAGCAATTGCTCCAGAAAACCGAAAATTTCTACATGCAGGAGAATAATAAGAATATGCACATCATCACTGATGATTTGTTCTTTGTGATTGACGAAAAACACAACAGTATTGAGTTGACCGATAAAGGTATCGAAGTGTTGACGCGAAAAACCGAAGATCCGAACTTTTTCATCATGCCTGATATCGGTACGGCCGTTTCGGAACTTGAAAAGCAGAATCTGCCGGCGGAAGAAAAAGTGGTTAAAAAAGATGAACTGTTGCAGGATTATGCGGTCAAGTCGGAGCGCGTACATACGGTCAACCAGTTGTTGAAAGCTTATACGTTGTTCGAAAAGGACGACGAATACGTGGTGATTGACAACAAAGTAAAAATCGTTGACGAACAAACAGGCCGTATCATGGAAGGCCGCCGCTATTCGGACGGGCTGCATCAGGCCATTGAAGCGAAGGAAAGCGTGAAGGTGGAAGCTGCCACACAAACATTCGCCACCATTACACTCCAGAACTATTTCCGTATGTATCACAAACTGGCTGGTATGACTGGTACGGCCGAAACAGAGGCCGGTGAGTTGTGGAACATATACAAATTGGATGTGGTGGTGATCCCCACCAACAGGCAGATCGTCCGCAAAGACCACGAAGACCTCGTATACAAAACCAAGCGCGAAAAGTATAACGCCGTCATTGACGAAATCGTCAACCTTGTGAACAACGGCCGCCCGGTATTGGTGGGTACCACTTCCGTGGAAATATCAGAGTTGCTCAGCAAGATGCTCAATCTGCGCAAGATCAAACATAATGTATTGAATGCGAAGTTGCATCAACGCGAAGCCGAGATTGTGGCCGAAGCAGGTAAAACTGGTACGGTAACCATTGCTACGAACATGGCAGGTCGTGGTACCGACATCAAGCTGTCGCCAGAAGTAAAAGCCGCCGGTGGTTTGGCCATCGTAGGTACCGAACGTCACGAGTCGCGCCGTGTCGACCGCCAGTTGCGTGGACGTGCTGGCCGTCAGGGTGACCCGGGTAGCTCGCAGTTCTTCGTTTCGCTTGAGGACGATCTGATGCGGCTCTTTGGTTCCGACCGTATTGCCGGACTGATGGATCGCCTTGGACTAAAAGAAGGCGAAGTGATTCAACACTCGATGATTACCAAGTCCATTGAACGTGCACAACGCAAGGTAGAAGAGAACAACTTTGGTATTCGTAAGCGTTTGTTGGAATACGACGATGTAATGAACTCACAGCGCGAAGTGATCTATACCAAACGCCGTCATGCGTTATACGGTGAACGCCTCAATATCGACATCGCCAACATGATGTTCGATGTGATTGAGGATACGGTCAGCAACTTCCATAAAGACCAGGATTATGAGGGTTTAAATATGGAGTTGATCCGCTATTTCTCCATCGAAATGCCGATTACCGAGCAGGGATTCCGTAAAAATGCAGTAGACGAAACCATTCAAACCGTCTACGAAACTGCCCAGAAAGCCTATCTGCGCAAAACAGAAAACAATGCGCTACAGGCCATGCCGGTAGTTAAAGATGTATTTGAAAATCAAGGTGCACAATACGAAAATATCGTGATACCGTTCACTGATGGCCGTCGTGTGTTCCAAGTGATCACGAACCTCCGTAAGGCATACGAAACGCAAGGCCGTGAAATGATCCGTTCGTTTGAAAAAAATTCTATTCTTGCCACCATCGACGAATCATGGAAGGAACATCTCCGCGAACTGGACGACCTCCGTCAATCGGTGCAAAACGCCAGTTATGAGCAGAAAGACCCATTACTGATCTACAAATTCGAGTCGTTTGAATTGTTCAAGACGATGATTGAAAAAGTGAACCGTGATGTGGTATCGATGTTGATGAAAAGTAGCATTCCTCTTCGTGATCCTAATGAAGTACAACGTGCGTACGCACCTCGTCGGTTGGATATGAGCCGGATGCAGGCCCGTAAGAGTGAGTTTGCATCACGCGCTTCATCCTCAGGAGGAGGCGGTGGTGGAAACGGACAACAACCATCACCAGAAATGCAGGATACCCGCGAACGGCAGGCTCCGCAACCTTTCGTGAAGACTGAAAAGAAGGTCGGCCGTAATGATCCCTGTCCGTGCGGAAGCGGAAAGAAATATAAGAATTGCCACGGGGCAAACATGTAATATCAGTGATACAAGTAAAGCTGGAAACAACAATCATCCCGGCTTTTTGGAATTACCTTCGAAAAAAAAATTGCGCTCCGAAGCGGGAAAAATATTTTGGAGAACGTTTTAATTTGTTTTTTTTATAAATGTTTTTATTACCTTTGCGCCCTCAAAAAGTAATCGAAAAATAGAAAATGGAATCAATCGCATTAAAAGCCTCTTTACGGAAAGAGATAGGAAAAAAATCATCAAAAGCCATCAGGGCGCAGGAAGGTATTCCTTGTGTTTTATATGGAGGAAAGGAAAATGTTAACTTCTTTGCTACCGAAAGCGATTTCCGCCACCTAATATTTACACCTACTGTATATATTGTAAATATTGATATCGACGGAAAAAGCCATAATGCGATCATTAAGGATTTACAGTTCCACCCGGTAACGGATAAGTTGTTACATGCCGATTTTTACGAAGTGTCGGATACAAAGCAAATTACTGTTGAAATTCCTGTGAAATTTACCGGAACATCTACTGGTGTACGTGAAGGTGGTAAATTGGTAATGGAACGTCGTAAGATTCAAGTAAAAGGGTTGCCAAAAAATATTCCTGCCGAAATTGAGATTGACATCACCGAATTGAGTATTGGAAAATCAATCCGTGCTGGTGAAATCAAAACTAATAAGTTTGATGTCGTTTTGGCCAAGGAAACGCCTATCGTATCGGTACGCACCACAAGAGCTGCCGCTGCAGCAGCCCAAGAAGCAGCCAAACAGGGATAATACATATTACAGTATATCGAAAAGAGGCTCCTTTATGGAAGCCTTTTTTGTTGTTTATGCTTGACACTTGAGACTATCCCAACTACACTGTAAACAAATCGACCAGTCTGTCGCCTTTGGGATGATGGTATGCCTGCATGCCTGTTTGACGAGCTCCGATGACATTGTTTTCCAAATCGTCGATAAACAACGTTTCGGCAGGTTTTAATCCCTCAGTCTTCAATACATATTCGAATGCCTCGCGGTTGGGTTTACGGTAACCTATTTCGTGCGAATAGAAGGTGTGATCGAACAACTCGGCCAACAAATTACTTCTAAATTTTTGTTCCAGATATTTTGTATAATAATCAATGTGCATCTCGTTGGTATTGCTTAGCAAATACAATTTATAACCTTCGGCACGCAATTTCCGCAACAGATCCGCATTCTCTTCGGGAAAGTCGAGCAACATAGCACACCAAGCATCGTCAATCTGCGCATCAGTAAGATTTACCTGCGTGAAATCGCGAATGGCCTGCCGAAACTCCGGCAAAGTGATCTTCCCGGTATCCAGTCGGTCGAAAACATCTGTCTGCCGTAAGATGGTGTACATCTCGTCGAAATTGGTTACACTTGATTCCTTGAACTTGCGTAAAGTCAGGTCAGGGTCAATGTTGATGATCACATTACCCAGATCAAAAACTATGTTCCGTATAGGTTTGTTCATCAGGTTGTGTTCTTTGAGTTTAGCTACAAAATGAAGTTGCAACATAAATTTTTATACAATAAAGTTTGCTAATTTTCTGCAAAGATGTAATTTTGCAGTCCGATTTCAAAATAAATCAGGTCCCTTAGCTCAGTTGGTTAGAGCACCTGACTCATAATCAGGGGGTCGTAGGATCATGCCCTACAGGGACCACAAAAAAATCAAAGCCTTACAAAGAAATTTGTGGGGCTTTTTGTTTTTGGCGAACACCAAGTGAACACAGAATTTTGGAACACTCCTTTGACCGATTCCTAAATATACGAATAAAAACGCAAACAGGCCTTTCATATTTCCTCTTTCACATCTGTTATACACCCCTCATATACAAAGAATAAACAAGGCAAGGCTTTTGGTGGAAATACGCTTCCGAGGGACGAGGAAGGAAGATTTCCGCCAAAACAGAGCCCGGCCTTGCAGGTTTATTCTTTGTAAATACTTTTGTATGACAGATGGAAAAGGAACATTACTTTTTCTTTTCCTTAGTCTTTACCTGTTCTTTCTTCTTCGCCTGTTCTTCTGATTCAGCAGCTTGCCTCTCCTGCATTTGCAGGATATACTCACTTTGCTTACCATACCGGTAAATCAAATCATCGTTGTCATGCCTCAGTTTGATCTTCACTGTCAATGAAATAAAAGACAATGCGATCAATACGGACATGATCACCGATGTCCGCAAAAACTCGAACCCGCAAATATTTACTTTCTTCGGTTTGGGGAACATTTGGATGATCGGTTCCAATGAAACAGGTTCGGGCGTTGGTAACTGGTCTATTTTCCCTTTCAGGCTGGCCATACCGGTCATGATTTTGTCCAGTTGATCGGCTCCCTGTTGATATAACTTTTTCATCAATTCCGTATGATCCCGGGCATGCTTCCCGGCAATCGCTTCCACCTCCTCTTTTGTAGCTGGAGGTTTCATTTCCCGTATTTGTTTATTGACAAAATTGGCTAAAACAGCGATATGCTTTTTCATGGCTTCCTCCATGTCCTTCATATCTTCCATGGTTATGGAAGGCTGAATAAATTGTGCCGGTTGTTCTTGCCTTGCTGTATTGGAAAGCACAGCATCTACTTTTTTGCCTATTTCGGAAAGTTTTTCCCAAATAGCTTCTTCGTTAATGGAATTTTCCATATCAAAATATTTATTGAACTTATGTATTGCCAAATGTCAGATTGTTTTTTTGTGTATCTCATGTGTCTTTTGTAGAAACTATGCATGAAGGGGAGATATTTATGAATAAAAACAAAATTTTAAACTCATGATAATGAAAAAGATATTCTTAAACTTGGTTGTGCTCCTAATTTCTGTTATAGCTTCTGCACAGAATTATTCTTTTTCGATAGCTAAATCAGGCACAGGGAAGCAAGCTCTTTTATTTATTCCCGGATTTGCATGCTCAGGCGATGTGTGGGAAGAAACCGTTATGGAGCTAAAAGATAATTATACTTGTTATGTTTTATACTTTACGCGACTTGATTTTGTGAGATTGTTTCCTGTTCAAAAAGTTGAAATTTAAGTGTGAGTAAACTCTCCAATTCAGGCTGTGCTATATCGTTTATTTGGTCAAAAAATCCTCTGATTGTACTGTGGAATTTT
>JAVBSH010000260.1:0-9148 GCA_031547085.1 Bacteroidales bacterium | reverse complement strand
GCAGATTCGGCTTCGGACAAAAGCCGCAAGGGCCAGATTGCCCATTTTGAAGCACTTCCCAGCAGGTTTCGCCTTCAACTTCCCTTCCCGTCGAGTCCTTCACTTTTTTGTTGGCAAAAAGTATCCTCTCCGTATCGAAATCGGACACGTAGATGTTGATGTCAATATTATCCAGCACGGTACGCATGGTTTGTAATGAAAGATGCAAGATGGTTTCGGTGCGGCGGCGGCGTATAGCCGTAGAAATGATTTGCGAAAGGCTCGTGAGCAGTTCCACTTCGCTTGGTTTCCATTCCCGTTGCATCACGCAATCGTCGAAACCCACAAAACCGTAATCCACGCCGTTAGCCTTGAGCGGTATCACCAGCATCGACTGGATTTCCTGCCTGGCCAGCATTTCCCTGTATTGCGGGTCGAAGGTGCTAATGTCGGACGTACAGATATAACCGCCTTTGTTGAACACATCGTACCAGTTTTTGAAATAGTCGAGCGGCATGTCCTGCATGCTTTTCATCACGGAAAACACACCTTCGTTACACCATTCATAAGTATTGCTTACCATGGTTCCGCCGGCGTTGTTTTCGAAGATGTACACACGGCTCACCCTGGCATACCGGCCAATTTCGCCCAACGATACGTTCAGCGCTTCGGGTATATTTTCGGCCGATTGTATGACTTGCAGTACTTTGATGAGGATGCCCTGTTGCCGCCGGACATTTTTCAAATCCGAAATATCGACCATGATGCCCACAATGCCTTCCTTTTCGCCGTTGTTGGACAATACGCCGCGGTGTATGATGCATTCGAGCTGTTCATTATCTTCCACCATCCGCATTTGGGACTGTATAGCATGATCCCCGTTCATCAACTTCCGGTCTACCTCACTAATCTCCTGCGCCAATTCGGGAAACAGATGAATGACTGTTTTTCCGATCACCTGTTCCCTGCGGAAATCGAACAGGGAGAGGAAAGCATCATTACATTCGATATACTCGCCATGTTTGTTCTTGACGAAGAGCGGCGCAGGGATGGTTTTCATGATGCTTTCGAGAAGGATATTGCTTTCGCGGAGTTTTTGTTCGTTCAGGCGGAGCAATTCCTTGGCGAACACCTCGTCGGTGACGTCGCGGCCAATGGCGCCCAGCATGGTTTTCCCGGGCATCGCCACCGGGAAGTACATGATGTTGATGATCCTGAGCTTGCCCGTTTCCTGATGCACGATATAGCGGGTTACCAGCAATTGCTTCATCTCATGCAGCAACTGCTCCATCTCATTGCGGAGCCGTGCGTGTTGTTCATCCGGGAGTTGCGGTGGGAGCGTACTCGATACCACATCCCACACGGTTTTCCCGACGGCATCCTCTTTTGTCAGTCCCGATATTTTCTCGAAACTGTGGCTCCATTCACTGATAATGCCTTGTCTGTCGGCCAGGAAGATACCATCCACCGAGTGGTCGAAAATGCCGCGCATGGTGCTTTCGTTTTCCTCCAGCCGCATTTTGCTTTCCTGCGCCTCCTGCAACATGTTGTACAGGGCGGTAAGATCCTTCACCACCAGCACGTATCCTGTAAGCACGTTCTTGTACTTGCCCGAATATATGGGCGAAACGTTGCATGATACGCGGAAATAGTCGTTACTGATGATGCTGTGCATGAATATGGCGTTGCATTGCTCCATCCTGCACTCGCCGTCCTCCATCGCCAACGGATCGACCAACGTATCGAAATCCGCCGAAAAACAGAATTGTATGATATCGGTCAATTGTTTGTGCTTGGCTTTCTGGTTGATAACGCCCAGCAGTTTCTCGGCGGCGAAGTTCAACCTTTCCACGCATCCTTCGGCATCGGTCAGTATCACCGCTTCGCCGATGCGTTTGAGCGTGTCCTGCAAGGTGTCTTCATGTTGTTTGTGTTTATTGATATCCTTGATTTTCACAATACAGTGTGTGGCACGCCCGTCCTTGTTGTATTCGGGTATCGCTACGCAAGTCACCCATACGGGTTCGCCCTGACGGGTCACTACACGGAATTCCTGTTCGTAACTTGCCGCATGGTTGTCCATCTGTTTGATGGCAAACCGTTTTGTTTCCGCATAATCGGCGGGATGGATAATCTCACGTAACGACAATTCCCCGGAGACAAAATCATCCGGCGAATAACCGTAAGCGGAAATGCTGTCGGATATGGCCTCGACACTTGCATACTCGTTTTTCGTTACATACATGACTACTTCACGGCCATACACCAAAAGATTACTAAGCGTCTTTGCCGGCAGAATATTGGTTTGTACCGACTCCGGCCAGCCTTTTAGTACAAGGTTACCATCCGTTTGCGTAGAATAATTCCTGTCTTCCATAATTGTGTGTTATTTGGGTAAGTTAGTCCCCTGTTGCGTGCCTGTCATGCACTTTTGTCAATTTTTGGAGTTTCGTCAACTACTGTGTTTCCCGGCTTTTCGTCCGGCGAAACAGCCTTTTTGAACTCTTTCATCCCTTGCCCCAGCCCTTTCATTAATTGCGGGATTTTACTTCCTCCAAATAACAAAAGAAGCGCTACAACGATCATGACGCCTTCCCAAGGCCCGATTATTCCCAGTAAAATAGATAGGTTCATTTTATTAATGTGTTATGATTTAGAACTTTTCTTCATTTTGATAATCTACAAATATAATCATATATTTTAATAAAATTATAAATATAGTATTAAATTGTGTCATCTTTAACATTTTTTTGCTGATATTCCCATCCTTGTCGTACTCTTTTTTGACCTTCACATGAGTGTCGGGCAGGTTATTTTCTATGGTTTTGGAGTCATCGCTTTTGTTCCTGTTGCATCCTGCCATTAGCAATAACAAAGCGATGACGACTATCCATAATCGTTTCATGACTTTATTATTTTAATTTTTACACAACTATTGCTTTCAAAAATGCCGGATAACCGCTGTATAAGGTTATCCGGCATTTGATCAACGTTAGGAAATGGCTATTTGACGGGTTGGTTTCACTTTAGCCTCTTCCTTTTTAGGGATCGTAATTTTTAAGATGTCGCTATCGTATTTAGCCTCGATTTTTTCGCTGTCGGCAATGTTGGGTAAGGTAAACGAACGGCTGAATGACTGATAGCTGAATTCCCTGCAAGTAAATTGCTGCCCTTCTTTAATTTCGTTCTCCACTTTTTTGTCGGATGACACAGTGAGCGTGTCGCGGTTAAGTTCGACATTGAAGTCTTCCTTGCTAAATCCGGGCGCGGCAACTTCCACTTCAAATTCGTTATCACTTTCCTTGATATTCAAACACGGCAATGTCGTGTTGGTGGTTGAATAATTGGGGTTTTCCCAATCAAACCAATCGTTTTCGAAAAAACGGTTGAATAATGTTGGGTAACTTTCTTTAAATCTAACGATTGACATAGCTTAATCCTCCATTATTTAAGTTTGACATAAATATTACTACATCAATTTTTTTTCAAACAAAATGCCAAAATGCTAAAATAGAAAGGATAAATTGATAAATAATACTAAACAACTAATTTGGAGATATTTAAAAAGTAGTTTAAGGGCTGAACACTATTTCTGCTAAAGATATTTCAAGAATACCAAAATGACAGGATTTATTGATCCGCCGGGCTGGGATTTCTGAAATTAGCTGAAAAGATGTCTCCATGCGTGTACTCGTACCTCGTACACTTAGTCGACATGACGGCAGAGCCTTCCAAAGCACTGCCGTCATGTCGACCGTAGCTTGCGCAGCATGCGGAGTAGAGACATCTTTTTGATCTATTATGAAGTAAGCCCAATGAATTTTATATAAGGCCTACTGTGTATGTAAAAAACAATCAACTGCTTATCTTTTCCAAAGTCGTATTCTTGATCAAGTTATGCCTGTCAAAATCGCTGCGGAGGAAAATCAAGTAGTACCTCAATTGATCGACATGTACCTTATACTGTTCAGTAGCGGGTATTTCGTTTAGCCGGTTGATCAAACTATCCAAGGTTACATTGATTTTCATTTCCTGCCCGATAATGTAATCCGCCTGTTCCTTCTTGATTGAACCGGGGCTTTTGCGGTATTGTGCAAAAATGTCGTATACACAGGCAACATGCTCTGCAACGGCGGCCATAAATGTATCGTACAGCGTTTTAACGCCGTCATTGTTCCCTTCGGCCAATAATGGTTGAATTCCTTCAAAGTACTGATGGATGCCGACAATGTTTTGACCAGTGAAAAATCCGTGTGCAGTATTGATGTAATCTATCGCAGGATCAACTGGAAAGCCAACGGCGGTATTCTCTTCCGGCAAATAGTCGTCGAACGTGTAAATATTGCAAATATGGAGGAACAAATCCGTGTCGATACGGTTGGTGCAGCACACTTCCTCTACAGATGAAATATCGTCATACGCAATTTTGATCCCCAACAGGTACAACAAATCCGTTTTTCTGTAATTATCTTTCAGGATATGCCGCATTGGGGTTGAGGAGGTATAATATGCCTTGGCCATGCAATATTAAATTTGGATGATAAAAATACGGTTTCAAAAGCACAAGTATACAGAATATATTTATCAAAAACACATCTCATGAAGCAAAAATGCAAGTTGATTGTTTAAATATTGAATACAATCATATCTTTGCATGTTCCTATTAAGGAATAATTTTTCAGCTAAAACAGACAGGACGAAAGTTCCATTGCGGTTTCGTCGTGTTTTTCATTTTATCTAAACGGCATGCGTCCATAAAATCAATTTTTGTTAATACGTCCAACCATTCAGTAAGTTTATGACTGGAAACGACTTCACCGGTAAATTGCTCGACTCCGGCAACTTGGAACACAACACAAGGAAAGGGAAACTCAAAATATTCTTTGGCCCCATGCCGGGCGTCGGGAGGACTTCTGCGATGCTGCGGACAGCCCAGGCCGAAGCCGTTAACGGGCGGAAAGTGGTGGTAGGCATTGTTACCTGGTATACCCGCCCCGATACGATGGCGCTGATGAAAGGACTCCCCGTGATCCCGTCCGTGAATATCGTTTCCAATGGCGTTTCGTATAAGGAAATGGACACCAAAGCCATCCTGGAGATGCACCCGGACGTGGCGCTGATGTCCGACCCGGGACACGTGAATGCTCCGGGAAGCCGCCACCTGAAACGCTACCACGACATAGAGGAGATGCTCGACAACGGGATCGATGTATATACGACGCTGAATTTGGCGCAACTGGAAAGCTGTTCCGGGTTCATCCACCAGGTAACGGGTTGCTCCGCCGCAACAGTTCCCGACGAGTTTTTGGCCAATGCCGATGAGGTGGAACTGGTGGATATCGAAACCGACCAGTTGATCAAACGGCATCGCGAGGGGAAAATCGTCCTGTCCACCTTTCCCGAAAAGGTAGTTGAAACCATTTACCAGAAGGAAAAAATATCGGTTATCCGGCAAAAGTTTTTCCAGGTGACTTTAGGCAGGGAAAACGGGCAAAAGCAACCGCTTAATCGTCCTTCGCAAGCCAAGGCACGCCTGATGATGTGTATCTGGCCCGATACGGTCACCCAACATGTTATGAAGCGGGCAAAAGCCTCGGCAACAGCCATTGACGCCGACTGGGTTGCCCTGTGCATTGTGACCGACAAAAAACTGGACAACAAGGAAAAGGAACTGTTGGAGGGCAATATCGAACTCGCGCGGCAATTGGGCGGCACGCTGATTACTTATACGGGAAACGACCCTGTGGAAGCCATCATAGAAGTTGCGCATCGCGAAAAAATCTCCCATATTGTTCTCGGGAAAACACACCGTGGACGGATTGCCGGTTGCCCCGGAAGGTATTTTATCAACCGGTTGTTGAAATATAGCGGGCAAATCAACGTTTCGGTCATCTATAGTGAAACCCCTCAAAAAGGGAGGAAAAAAATATTCAACATCCAAAAGCCGATCCCGGGAGCACGCAATTTGGCCGCCATAATTATTGCCGCCCTAATAACAGGCTTGCTATGCACGATGCTCGACCACAAGGTGGAAAACGATGCTCCGCCATATATGGCAATGCTGCTGCTGTTCATGTTGGCATTCCTGAAACGCAGCAGTACCGGGTTAATAGTAGCAGCGCTGGCTTTGTTTGCCGTGATTGTATTTGTTATCCCGCCTTCGTTCACATTCCATATCGATTTCCCGTCCGAATTTGTCAAATTCCCCATATTCAGCGTTATTGCACTGCTCAATGGGTTGCTCACCATGAGGATCAGGCGGCAGGAACGCGAAACCTTCCGTCGCGAGAAACAAACCAATGCCCTGTTCCTGTTTACCAAAAAGATTGCGGAGGCAAGCAGCATTGAAGAAGTGGTGGAGGCATGCAAAGAAAACCTGTTGAGGTATTTCGAGGTGCACGTTTTTTTTATCTTCCGGGATGCAGAATATAATCTGACCAACTTCAAATACGCTCCACAAGGGCTGTCGTTGTCCGGCAAAGAAATGGAAACCGCCACGTGGGCGTTCAGGCACAACAAGCCGGCCGGAAAGTTCACCGACGTCCTGCCTTCGGGTGAATACACCTTTTACCCGTTAGCGGGAAAAGGTTTGAAGTTGGGCGTGTTGGCCGTCAAACAAGAGAAACCCTTTAGCGCGGCGGATAACATATCATGGACTTCCTTCCTGTTGCAAATAGCGCAGTCCCTCGAACATGAATACCTTGAAATGACCGCCCGGCGGACAAATTTCCTGAACGAATCGGACAAACTGTACAAAGCGCTTTTCAATTCCATTTCGCACGAACTGAGAATCCCGATATCCGCCATCATGGGTTCTACCGACCTGCTGCTCGAATCCGAACCCCGGAGGGAAGTGCGCCATGAACTGTACGGAGAGATTTTCGCTGCAACCAAACGGCTCAACCGGCTGGTGGAAAACCTGCTGAACATGTCGCGGCTCGAAACAGGCCGGATTGCCGCCCATCCCGACTGGTGCGACATACAAGACCTTTTTAACAGCGTGGCCGAAAACCTGAAGGAAGATTTAAAGCCGTTTCATCTGGAAATGCTGGTTCCCCCGTCCATGCCGCTGGTGCGCATCGATTTCGGGCTAATGGAACAAGCAGTGCATAACCTGGTGTATAACGCCACCCTGTACGCGCCCCAAGGGTCGACCCTCAACATGAATACATCGTATGACAAGGGTTTGCTGTATATCCAAGTAAAGGACAGGGGCCCCGGTTTAGACCCCGCCTCCCTGAACCGGGTTTTTGACAAGTTCTGGAGGTCGCAAAACGGGAAACCCGGAGGCCTCGGACTGGGATTATCGATTGTGAAAGGATTTGTAGAAGCGCACAACGGCACCGTCTTTGTATCGAACAGGAAAAGCGGGGGTGCACGGTTTACCATTATGATACAAACGGAAAAATCGGGTAGCAATACCGACAAACTTATCGACGATGAAATGAAACGCGAGAGACTGTGATTTTTACGGGCAACCGCATCAAAGTTTTTGTCTACGAATTACACGAATTAACACGAATTATACATTAACTTCACGGTCAAGTTTTGTGCATTACAGGTGCGTAACGTCATTGCGAGAGCCTACCCCAAAAAAATGTGGCATAATGCGGTTATGACAAATTGTCTTAAAATCAGCGATTTACGCAAATTTGTCATTAGTAGGAACGAAGCAATCCAGCATTATCTCCGGATTGCTTTGCTGTCGCTCGCAATGACGCCGTGCACAAAACTTGACCGTGAACAGTATAACACGAATTTCAGCAAAACTGAAATTTATTTAGTGAAAATTCGTGTAATTCGTGGACAAAAAATTAACATGAATTATAAGCGGATGTAAGTGGAACGACCATACATTCTACTGGATGCCGTTGTCATTCATCAACATGTTATCCGGACGGATCAAAGAAATAGCCAGATCATTCATGCACCGGTTCATTCATCAAAATCACCTGACGAGGTTTGACGAGTCATTTGAATACGAATACCTGTTCGAATCTGCCGTAGATAGCATTCATTGCAATGATTACGTTGATCTGGAACGGGAACAGTTGCACACATTACTCCAGTCTTATTTCGACGGTGAAATATCTGATTTTATGAATAAAGTATACGATAACGAGCCGTTAGATGTGGCAAAAGTATTGAATGAATACCAGCCAACCAGTCTGTTGGAAGCAAAGCTGATGGAATGTTTCAGGGAAGGTCTTCCTTTTATCTCTGAGAATAACATCATGACCTATGAATACAACCCGGATATGGATAACTTACCGGAGGATTATCCCCCGGTGACGCTTGACCGCATGGTGCGTTATCTCTATGCACTGGATGATTTTGTAACCAATGAGCTGGAATATATGAACAACCAGTATTTACAGGAGACATATCCCTTACAACCGGTATCATATGCTATCTTTTGTCCCGGTTCAAAATTGTTTGTACCCGGTGATTACCCGGAAAGGTTTTCGGAATGGTTTCTGAAAATGGTGAATATAACGAAAGAAATTACCGGCAATGAATAAACTGACCCAACAATTGACGCGATTGATGAAGCCAACGGCAGCATTGATTGCTTATATGTGTGAAAATGAGTATCAACATAAGGAATATTTCCTGGAATTTCGCAGCATAGGCAAGAACGGATTAATGGATGCCGGCAAACCTGTCAGTCACAGTTTTATTAAAAAACTGGTAGAAAATCTCTCTTTGGAGACATCATCTACGCCTCATGGAGAACTTCCCAAATCAATGCTTTATGCAGACATGCAGGGTGAAAAATATGTCTGGTATCGTCCACCATGCCGGAGATACCTGTATTTCAAAAGTGGCTTGAACATACCTAACGGGGAATACGCTCTTCCCGGCTTGATCTGGATCGTTCAGAAGAATTCTTTGTCCCTGTATGCATATAAGTCAAAACGGCTGACACCCAACGCCCCTCTTCATGCAGCGCCATTCTTCAATGTCGATCCCAAAGGTGGAAACGTTTGTCTTGGGAATGCCAAGATGAAACTGCCGGAAAAGCTCACTTTTATAGCAATTGAATTTATTATGTACTATACCCATCTTCCGCGAACCAACCTAAAATGTCAGATACGGTAATGCTACTCAACGCACCCGCGATCTTCTCTTCCAAAGCTTTCCGAGTTCTTGCTTTAACCTTTCGCAG
>JAVBSH010000077.1:0-5133 GCA_031547085.1 Bacteroidales bacterium | reverse complement strand
CTGAAGGATATAGTTCTTCATGCTGAAATAACTTTCCGCCTCTACTTGTGTCATTCGTCCGTGTTCTACCACATATTTGATGGCATTCGGGAAAAATTCGGGCGTGATAACATACGAAGTGATACATTGCGTCAACGGACTAAGTATAGTGACAATTACCGAAATAATCAGCCCCGATACGAATCCCTGCATGTAAGTCATTACACCATTGTAGTAATTTTTACGTTTGTCTAACAAGGCAAATACATACACGGCAATAGCAGGAATAGCAAAAAACATGGTGTAATTTTCATGCTTGTCGATATGCTGGTCATGCAATCCTGCCAACTTTTCACCAAGCATCCACAAAAGACCCATTACGGCAAAAATCAATGCCCATTTGATTTCGATTTTAAGTTTTTTCATGATTTGGAAATGAAATCGTTTTTCTCTGTTCAGGTTTTACAATAGCCTCAAAAACCATGGAAGCGGGCTTCGAATCACGAAGCCCGCTCTCATTATCTAATAGCTGCATAACGATGGTCTTATTCTTGTTTTAAATCACCATCTACCAACCAACTGATACCGAACTTGTCGGTCAACATGCCGAACAACGGACTCCAGAAAGTTTTCTCCAACGGCATTGTAACGGTTCCGCCTGCTGAAAGAGCATTGAAGATACGGTGGCTTTCCTCTTCAGAGTATGTGGTGATACAGATTGAAAAATTGTTTCCCGCCACGAGTTTTTGTCCCATCATGGTTTCCGACATATCACAACCCATCAACATGGTTTCTTTGCTGATAGGCAAGCCAACATGCATGATTTTATCTTTTTCCGAATCAGGAATCGGTTGGTCTGACGAAGGCATATCCTTGAAACGCCCCATATAGTTGAATTCGCCGCCGAATACAGATTTATAGAAATTGAAAGCGGCCTCGCATGTGCCATTAAACGATAAATAAACATTTACTGTAGCCATACAATTTAATTTTTGATGATTTATAGATTAGAATTTTAATGCAAATATAACAATTTGTTACAGGTATTAGTTTACCCTTTGTGGAAGTGTAATAGATGTATTATTTTAATTATCAGCACAACAGTAAATAAAATAAATATTGCTCCCTGAAACATTTTCTGACAGGATATGTTTTCTAACAAATATCATAGCCATGTATCCCTGTAAATAGAGGTTTAACAAGGCATATTAATCTTTAATCCAATTTCAAAAAATATGAATCGACGCGCTTTTGTGTATTCTTCGTGCGCATTGGTCTTAGCTGCCGGTACAATAGGAATGGTGAGATGTTCCAAAGATGATGATCCGGATAATACGGGCGGGGGAAATGGAACCAATTCCAAACTGACAGCTAACCTGAACAGTGAATTAACCACAGTAGGCAGTTCCAAAAGCCAGAACAATGTGATTGTGGTGCGCATCGCTACAGGTAATGAACCTGCTTCATTTGTGGCATTAACCTCTATTTGTACGCATGAACACTGTACGGTAGGTTACCAGTCGTCGCAAAACAGGTTTGTTTGCCCGTGTCACGGAAGCATCTACGACATCAACGGAAATGTATTGCAAGGGCCTGCACCATCCGCATTGGCGAAATATACGGTCAGCATCACCGACAGCACATTAACCGTATCGTAATCATGATGATGGCAAAACATAAAACGATTTGGCTGATCGCTTTGGCTTGTTTGCTTTTAGCAGTGGGGGCGTTGTGTTATGTCATGTATATGCCTCACAGGGACATAACCCGTGAAAAGCCAATAGTGGTTACAGCAGTGGAGCTAACGGATGCATACCAAAAGGATGAGCCAGCTGCCAACGAAAAGTATTTAAACCGGGCATTACAGGTTTCGGGAACAGTAAACGACGTAGAAACCAACAATGACGGGAAATCCGTGATTACATTGGCAGGTGCGACTCCGCTATCGGGAGTACGGTGTACGCTTCAAAAAAACATCACCGTCGAAACGGGAAAAACAGTCATCCTGAAAGGACGGTGCACCGGGTACCTGAGTGATGTAGTTCTTATTGATTGTGTCCTTGTTGAGTAATTCCAGTTGCTATGAAAATAATTTTCCTGTTGCTGATAGCCGTGTCGATTACCATGTCGGCAGTTGCACAAAATATTTACAGTACGAAAAAAGGACGGGTTTCATTTTATTCCAAAGCACCCCTCGAAGATATTGAAGCCCACAACAATGAAGCAACCTGCTTTATGGATACGAAAACAGCCGAAATAGCCTTTTCGGTGTTGATTAAAAGTTTTAAGTTCGAAAAAGCATTGATGGAGGAACATTTCAACACTTCGTACATGGAGTCGGACAAATATCCAAAATCGACCTTTACAGGGAAAATCAAAAACCCGGAAACTGTTAAATGGGGTGTGGACGGCTCGTATCAAATAACGGTAGAAGGGACGCTGAACATACACAATGTGTCGCAACCTTTAACCACTGCGGCAACCGTAACCGTCAAAGGGGGAAATGTATCTGCCAATGCTAAATTCAATGTCCGTGTGGCCGATTTCAATATCAAGATACCATCGGTAGTATCCCGTAATATTGCCGAAGTGGTGGAAGTTACTGTCGATTGTCAACTTACGCCGGTACAGAACAATTAATCATATTACAAATTTACAAAGATTGAGCGATGAAAAAATTATCTATCGGCGTGCTCCTGTGGTTCGCCTCTTATATAACGGTTTACGGGCAAGCTGAAACCGTGGAACAACTGATGAAGGAGCAGGACGCACAGGATGATGCCCGTCGAACCGAATTAGCCATGGGTACATTTGAGTCGTCGCGCCTGATTGCAGGACATTCCGTGGAAACGAGTAAAAAAGAGAGCCTCGACCTCCGTATATCGCACAGGTTCGGCCCTATCGATGGCGGGTTCTACGAATTCTTCGGATTGGATAATGCCTCGGTTCGTGTCGGGTTGGATTACGGCATCACCGACAGGTTGACTGTCGGGTTCGGGCGAAGTGCATGGGATAAGGAATTTGATTTCCCTGTAACGTACAGGATCTTCCAGCAGTCGACCGGCCAACACAATATGCCGGTAAGCGTAACCGTGCTGGGCGAATGGATGATTCGGACGCTCAAAGACTCCGAAGGCAACATCCCCTCGCTTGGCGATATGACCAGCACGGCCTTGCAATTACTGATTGCCCGCAAGTTTTCCAATGTGATTTCGGCGCAGGTAATGCCTGTCTGGATCCATTACGTAAAAACGCCGCAGGATGGTGATCCCAACGATATATTTTCCATAGGCCTCGGGGGAAGTGTCAGGATACTGAAACGGGTGAGGTTCAATGCGGAATATTACCCGCTTTTTTCAGGGAACAAATTGAGCGGAACAGTATCGCCTTTTACTGTGGGGGTTGATATTCAAACCGGCGGGCATGTGTTCCAACTATTTATAGGTAATGCCACAGGTACCAACGAACGTTTGCTCGTTACACAGACTACAGAACGTTGGGATAAAGGCCAGCTGCATATCGGTTTTAACATTCTCCGGGTATTCCCGCTATGATGGACTAAAATAAGGTGAAAATTTGCCTCCGACAAAACCTATCAGGTCTTTGAGACCTAATAGGTTACCGTCTACGTCAATGACTCAGATTACAGGGATACTTTCAGTATCTTCGGTACCGTTCAGCAACTTGGCCTTCACCAATTCCACGGCGCGGTTATGGCGCAGACGGCGAAACCGTGCTGTAGCGCGATCGAACAGGTAATATATCACAGGAACCACCACCAGTGTCAAAATCATTGAACTGGTCAATCCGCCGATAATTACCCATGCCATACCGTTTTTCATTTCGGCGCCGTCGCCAGAAGCCAATGCGATGGGCAACATGCCGAAGATCATGGCGAAAGTGGTCATCAGGATAGGGCGTAAACGTTCCTTGCCTGCTTCTACAAGGGCGGAAATTACATCCATGCCCTGATCACGCAAGTGGTTGGTGAAATCCACCAGCATGATGGCATTTTTGGCTACCAGACCGATTAACACAATCAACCCGATGATACTGAATATGTTCAGATCGTTCATCGTAAGGGCTAAGGCAAGGAAGGCGCCGATCATCGATAACGGGATGGAGAAAAGAACCACTACGGGATCGAGCAACGAATCATATAACGCAACCATGATTAGGTAAATCAACACAATGGCTGCTATGAAAGCGAAGGCGAGGCTGCCGAAAGCTTCGGCTTGCTGTTCCATAGAACCGCCTTCCTTGATGGTAACACCTGCAGGTACCTTTCCTGCGAAAACAGCTTTAACTTCCTGGCCAACTGTACCCGATGGACGGCCAACCACATTGGCTTTCACGGTGATGGACGAGATACGATCGGTACGTTCGAGCACCGAAGGGCCAAGGCCATAGCTCACGTCGGCAAACTGTTTCAGTTCAATCAGTTCGCCACGCTTGTTCAGGAACGTAAGTTTTTCAACGTCCGAAGGTTGCGTACGGTCGAAATTATCCACACGGATAATGATATCATACTCAAAGTTGCCTTCGCGATATTTCGAGTCATTGTTGCCGTTGAGGGCCACACGGAGAGTTGAGCCTACATCGGTTACCGAGAGCCCCAGTTCGGCCATCTTCTCGCGGTCGAGTTTCACCTGTACTTCTTGGCGCGGGTCGTCGGTCGAATACTTTGCATCTGTGGCGCCAGGCGTACGGCGTATAATATCTAGCAACATGGCTGCAGCACTTTCCACCTTCTCGAAATCAGAACCCTGTACTATTAACTGTATCGGTTCGCTGCCGCCACCGCCAAGTCCGCCCACGCTGACACGGGCGCGTACGCCGGGGATGCCCATGATCTCATTCTTTACCTGCTCGGCAAACTCGTCTACACCGATATTACGCTGCTTCTTGTCCACCATCTTCACGGAAATGCTGGTCGCATTATTCTTGGCGGTGCTTGCTACCATAGAACCTGTTGAACCGACATTGGTGTAGATGCGTTCCACTTCGGGTTTGCCGCGGAGGATCGCTTCGGCTTGCATCGTGATCAGGTTATTTTGATAGGTGGTCATCTGCGGATTCATGTCCATCTTAACAACAAATTCGCCCTGGTCGGTAGTCGGCGTGAAAGCCATACCGATGAGACCAGCCGGGAAA
>JAVBSH010000089.1:0-96222 GCA_031547085.1 Bacteroidales bacterium | reverse complement strand
AATCGCAAATGCGGTTGATGAGGATACAGGACTATTAGCCGAAGATAAGGCTGACCCGTTGTTTTGCGCCGATGAGGAAAAACCACCTACTGTCAAGAGCGCAATGAGCGCGATGAGTTTTAAAATTTGTGATTTCATATTCTTTTTATTAAGTATTTGAATAATTTGTTGTTATGACTGTTTTATTTGCTGTGTGCGTTAATCATCATGATAAGGTTATAATTCATCTATAGCGATAGCAAAAGCAGAATAAACGACTGTTGATCCATCTGGTGCAATTAAAGTCCAATCAACCTGCCTGGTAAAATCATGCGCAGTACCCGATTCCGGCGTTATTGTCGCGCCAGGCGCCAAGGTAATGATTGGAGCAAGTTTGGTACAATCAGTTCCTTTTGCCATAATCAGTGTTATTGACCAAGTGTGAGGGCTCCATGCTTCCGGGATTCCACCATAATTAGGATATGGTGCGTATTCGTAGCATACTGCTTCGATGAGATTAGGCAGTGAAAATGAGACAATGTTAGGATCAACCGCGCCGGTGTTGTTACATTGGATTTTGATTGATACCATGTTATCATCATCCGTGTTTCCATCGCTTTTGCAGGCAAAACCTCCTGTCAAAAGCAGCAAAATAGCTGCCATTTTAAAAATATTTGTTTTCATATTTTTCCAATTAATGATTGACTTAATTCTATATCACACATTTATCGGCTCCCGCCTTTATTTCGGGAGCCTATGCTGAATGCCGTTTCTTGGCAAGTGTAAGTTCGGTTTCATACATTCTGATTTGAAGATTAACTACTACATGTATAACTTATATAAATGATATTTTAATGAAAAAAGAATAAAAATTATTCTATACATAAGATACAAAACATACCCAAAATGTTGCAGGGTTTAAATATTTTACAAATTTTATCGTTTTTCGATAAGTGTAAGAGTTTCTACGTTCCCGATTTATCTCGGGAACCCGTATTTGGGACGGTTTCTCGGTGTATGTAAATTTGATTTCATGAGTTTAACCGATTTTAAGGTTTGCAATGTAGTAAATAAAAATGATATTTTGTGCAAAACAATATGCTTTTTTTAGAAAAATATTTGGATTGAAAATCCCGAAATGTTGATGAGGAGATTTTGATAAAATTGCCATATGAAACTGTTGTGGTTAAAACGGTATGCAAATACCGCTCAACGGGGCTGTTCAAAAAGTCGAAAATGAACGTCATTGCGAGGAGGAACGACGAAGCAATCTGTTAACAATGAAGAAGATTGCTTCGCTATCGCTCGCAACCGAGTTTACGAGCTCGGCGAAGCCAATGACGAGCCGAAAACTGACTTTTTGAACACCCCCGTTGAACACAAAGGAAGCGGTAGAACCAAGGTCGGTGCTTCTTCATTCAACGCATTGTATTGGTAATACATCATGGCTACCGGAACGGCGATGGCATGAGTAGCATTGTCAATTTACGCAAACACCATTTCAGGGACGGTTAAACTGACATTATTGTTGATTTTTGACGTGAACATGCCCGAATTTAACATTCGGCAAGTATTCATATCCACATAGTTGCTATCTGCAGGTATGCCGTTGAAGTACTTCAGTTCTGTTACATCAATCGAATATTTTCATATTCCATTCATTCATCCATTTCAAGACCGGTAACCCGTTCTCAAATTGTATCGGCAGCCAGATGTAACGTCCGTCAATTGGTTTTCTGGGTGTCCAGCGGTCGGCCATGAAAATGAATGCATTCTTTTTTCCTGCAACGGGCAAGATGTAAGTGCTTTGCGAATGGAATGTGAGATTGGCATCTTCTCCCACACAAGGATTCGGATGCTCTGTCCATGGCCCCCAGATGTTATCGGCAGTATGGAGTCGTGCAGCATTAGGCGCCCATCCGGTACATCCCGAAGTAATCATGAAATAATGCCCGTCTTTCTTAAAGATGGCAGGCGCTTCATTGTGTCCGCCCGGAGCTATGCAGATATACCTGCCGGTATAGCCAAGATAATCGTCGGTCAGTTCGGCTAAATGTAAAGTTAGGTTTTCTTCTGAGGAATAAATGTGGTAGGCCTTCCCGTCATCATCCACATAAAGAGTCATGTCGCGCGACATTTGGCCACTTTCGAAATCACGACGGACGAACAATCCGTCATTAACAGCAGCCCGCCATTCAGGTGTCCACCATTTATCGAAATCGACTAGTTTGACAGTAGATGTACGTTGTTCCGCAGTCATGTTTTCCGGCCAATGACGGGCATTTACCCGTTGCGAATGCAGGAAACGGTACGGTCCGGTCACCCTGTCGGCAACAGCGATACCTACACGGGCAGCGCTGTAGCCCTTCCCTTTTAGTTCCAGGTGGAAATACATCACAAACTTTTTGGTCTTTTTGTTGTAGATAACTTTGGGGCGTTCGATGACGCATCCTTCACGGATGTCGGATGTAGTATCGTTTTTCACCACAGGCAGGGCAACGCCTTCGTTTTTCCAGTTGTAGAGGTCTTTTGACGAATAGCAAGTGACACCAACCCAAGCAGCATTGGATCTTTCGCCTTTATGTTCGCCAAACCAATAGTATGTTCCTTCATCATAAAGGATACCACCCCCATGTGCATTGATGTGTACGCCCTGGTCGTCGGGCCATATTTCACCCGGACGGATTTGACCAAACACGGCAACACCAAGTGCTATATAAATGAGGGATAAAAGAAAAAACTTTTTCATAAGATTCCAAAATTCAACAATTCAACAATTCAACAATTCAGTTATTCAATTCATTGCCGAAAGTACGACAGGGCCGAGCAAACCACTTTCCCGCAAAGGAGCATCTTTGGCAGGGCCATTGATCGTCCATGTCTTGCGATTTTCTTCGGGTTGGCCGGCATCATACACAAGCCTGTTGAACCACGTGCTGGTCACTTCCACAGTCAGTGTGTTTTTCCCGGGTTGGACGGCTTCCGAGAGGTCGATACGGTAAGGCGACATCCATAAAGTACGAAGTTGTTTACCATTGAGCGACACCACAGCAATCATGTTCACACGTCCGAGATCGAGTGTGAAATGTGCGCCGGGCTTCACTTCGCCAACATCGAATGTGGTGGTGTAGGTAACCGTACCCGAAAAAGCCCTTGCTTCGGACGACATATCAAGGTCTTTCCATGCTTTTAACTCCGTTATTTTCATTGATGACGGAGCGCCCCATCCGTCCGGGAAAGCAAGTGTCCATGGTGCAGCAAGGGATATGGTACGTGCCGAGCCACTAAATGTCATACTTTTACTGCTATAACGTGATTTGCCGTTTTTCCGGAAGACCACAAAACAAGACCCTGCTTGCGGCAAATCGAGTGTTACCAGCATCCGGTCACCGTTTTTCCGGGATTCGGCTACGGCTGCCGTTCCCGTTACAGGATCCCAGATCTCAACCTCCCCATTACAGCGGAAGTCGAGCGAGCCACTGAATCCAGCGCCTTTAGGCGCACATACATAATACCAGTCAGCACCTTCGATATTGCGGTGTGTCCACAACGCATCGCCTCCGGTGACATCAGGCTTAACCTTCAATTGATTTAATGCTTCGGCAAGCGTCATACCCGAAACAACTGTGCCTTTGCCTACCTTCCGGATACCCCGTTTTGGAGTTTTACCCCATATGTTCTGTACTGAAACGTTGAATCGTTGCTTGGCAGTAGCAGCATCCGAAAGGGTTGCAAGTCCGTTTGGCGCATCGCCAATGATGGTAGCGCCATCGCGCACCAATGCATACAATTTCTCCAGTGTTTGCGGCAACATCCGCGGATTATCCGGTAGCCACAGCATACGATAACGAATGCCTTCGGGCGTAACGAGCATACCATCGCGTACCGATAGCCGGTTCAACAGCACATCGGGATTGCAATAATCGTATTTGAATCCTTCGGGGAAAGGTGCATTCTGGTCGGGTTTGTGACCAATTTCATCACCAAGATACCAGAGCACATCGGAAACCGGCTTGCCGCGTTCGAGCATATAATTACAACGCGAAAGATAAGCGGTGAACTCAGGCATGTGTTTCCACCATGTTTGTCCGCGCAGGAAAGGAGTTCCAATACCAGAGCCAAATGATGTTCCGGGCGGCAGGAAATCCGTCCGCGGGTTGTGGGTGTACGTGTGAAACACCAGGTGGGTTACACCCTCAATGCAGTTAATATTCGCCACTTCCCTGAGCATATCCCAATGTTCATCCCACGTAAGTGAAAATGAGGTGAAGGCTTCGGCAGCAACACGTGGCTTACCATAGACCCGGGCAGCAGATGCTGTTGGTTTGATCGGTTTGAAGTTCAGCGAACCGACATAACCGTTGGAAAAGGGATGCCAGAACTCACACATCGGCACATCGGCATGTTTGAAGTATTCGAGGATATCAGCAGGGAAAATGTCACCGGCTGCGGTTTCGTATTGCACTGCAAGGCCGTTGTCTTTGGCAAGTTTCGCCATACGTCCGTAAAACTTATTGGCAAAAAGGTCTCCCATGGTAGCACGCCAGTCACGCAGGAACCGTGTGGTAGTCTCCTGGTCACCTACCACATAGCCAAATACTGCAGGTAACCATTGGCGAAGCGGATAGCCGGATACACGGTTGAACTCCGTTTCCATATTAGTTGTCCAAGTCTGGGTTTTACATTCCCAACTATCCATGAGCATTCCGTTCAGAAGCCCGTTAGCAAGCGGACCATTTGGCCCGGAAAGGCGTCCGATGTAACCTGCAAATTGGGCATTGGGACCGGATTCGGATAGCTTATCACATTCCCATCCCGTCCCTTCGGCGGGAGCCGGACCATTGCGCATCCCTGTATTCACATGCCCGATACGCAGGATGGTCCATTTGCCGGAAGGAGCATTCCATTTCAGGTTGCCTTGCCCATCCATCATAGCTGTGATATCGCGGATTTGGAGCGGATCGATAAAAGCATCCTTCGATTGTTTCGGGTGTTCGCTTTCGCGGACAAAGTTACGCAACGTCCAACCGGCCTCCGATTCCCAGTTGTTTTTACGGGCAGCGGAAAACAGGCGGAGTGAACCAAGTACCATATCGTGCTGGTTAACTATTGAGATGCGGTACGTCTTTGCACCTGCCGTTTCGGAACAAGCGAGCGAAATAGGCCGGTCGTCCTGCCAACTGCTTTGCGGCAGTGCGGTGTGCAGTATTTCCTGTGCCGAACCATCGGGTAACATAGCTTGTACGGTCACTGTCACACCCGGTTCATAACACCACGCATGGCTAAACCCGTTAATGCTCGAAAATTCCACCGTCCGGATAGTGGTGGCGTCAGGAAAGGTTACCTCTATCCAATTAGGCTTACCCTCCGGCAAAGGCGAAAGCGACAGTCTGCCTTCGGATTTTCCTTCCAGACAGGCTGTCCATGGTAATTCTTCACGGTTGCTTTTCACGGTTTGCGGTTTGAGTGGCTTGTCCGTATCGTCCAACGGTGTGGGAAAAGCAAGCACAGTAATATCCTTGTAGTCGCGCCACGGATCATTGCTTGGCTGTGGTAGCGGTAATGCCGCATTCACAACGCCACCATCAACGTCAGTACGGCTCCATACAAGGTGACGCATGGCATTGGATGGTTCGATCCACGGACCGCCGGACATTGCCCAGCCGGGACAGTTTTGCATGGTAAAGCGCAAGCCCAATCGACGGCATTCCTCGGCTGTATGCCGTACCGCATTGTCCCACAAAGGGCTGAGGCAGGCAATCTGGGGTGATACGCCAGGCCATGGTCCGCCAAATTGCCCGTGAAACAACTGGATCCCGGAAAGTCCCGCTCCGGCGATGGCTTCCAGATCGGCGGTGATCCCTTTAGCAGCAACATTGCCGCCAATGTAATGAAACCATGTCTCAGGGTGATAAACTTGTGGTGGTGATTTGAATGCTTCTTCGTCGTATTTCCCAAATGGCCGGTTAAGTTCTTCGACTGGCGGCACGATTGGCGTTTGGGCAACTAATGGCAGAATACTTGTACAAAAACAAGCTATTGCGATTTTGATCTTATGTGTGGTCAGCATTTCCAATAAGGTTTTTATGATGTGAAGCTGTTTTAATACTCGGGATTAACAGAAATGCAATAGTAATCATAATTCCTGAATAAGGTAGAATATATATTCCAATTTTCACTCAATGTCCCGAAAGGACAAGAAAATGAAGACCGGTAAACCTTATTGATACTCCAGCCAGGCAGTAGCTACCGTATTTCTACCAGCTACAATCCTGATCCAACGCGCCTGGAATGATTTGGGAAACAGGTGTGTAAACTTTTCACCTTGTTTTACATTAAATTGTCCATATCCGACCCAATCGCCGTCCCCGGTAGGATCGACTTCCACTGTGAAAACGATGTTTCCTGCCGACTGATGTGATAATTCCAACGAACGTTGGTCATAGAACCCGATCAGGTACGGGTCGGAAGCAACGCCCGCCTTAGCATCCGTATCCACCCACGGGCCGCCTTTACCTACGGGTTTTCCTAATTTCCAGAGATCGTCGATCACCCCTGCCCAGATAGCTGCTTTCTTATCTTCTGCTACAAATATGTGAGGATTGTTGCCTTGCGATGCCGGATCGATACCCGTCATCACCAACAGTCCGCGGTACGAGGCATAATCGTTGATTCGGAGGTTATGCGAAGCAATCGGACGGATCTTGGCGTAACCATCAGCATTTTCGGCGGGAAGCTCATAAAATGTACCGTGGCAATTGAACAAATCGCGTTCGGTAGCCACTTCGCGACAAATACGCAACATCCCTTTACGGGTGGCCCCGGTGTAGCTATCATTGCCTAAAGGCAGCCGCCACCTACGGCCGGCATCATCCACAACCAGCACCGATCCCTTTTCTATATCGACAGCCTGTTGCGGGATGGCAAATTTCTTACGGATAAAGGAAGCCGTTGATGTATCGTTTTTGGCTACGATATTCATCCGGTCGTCTATCTCATAATAACCGGTTTCTCCTGATCCGGTATCGGCCAGTAAACCTAAAGCGCGGCGGTTGTCACCTAATCCGTACAGTAACCCGCCAATGGATGTTTTCTGATCAATGGTAGAAATGCCATTGAATATAGTGTCAGGTTGCAAACTTCGTGCATCGTTGACGCCATATACAAATGCGACGCTTGCTACGGTCGCTTTACCGGTTGACACACGTACCCATTCGCCCTGTTCAGCAGCATCAAACCCGATAAGTTTTGCTTCTCCCGGGCCAAAGTTGACTTTTTTCAATTCATCCCAGTTACCCGTTCCTTTGGTGTCGACCTCAAAACAGAAATCAACGGGTTGTTTTCCTGCATTTTTCACCCAAGCGCTGCGTGTGTCCCAACCGGCAAACAGGAATGGTTCGGAGGTGACATTGGCCTCAATCGCTTCGTTGAGCCAGACATAACCGCTTGCATTACGCGGTCCGAGCTGATCGGGTTGGCCGACCGTCGTGAACCAGAGGTTGGAGTTCGACTGTCCCGGCCCCTCGATACCGCCTTTTGCTTTACGTTTGTTGAGGAATTCCTTTTGGGCGGAGTCGTCGCAACCGAATACTAATTGGTCGTTCCATCGGGTAAAATCACCGATCACTTTCAGGTAGGCCGAGCGCGGACGGATACCCGCTGTATTGGACGCGGTAAAGGTAGCCGGAAACTGCCAAAACATGCCATGCATGGTCATCAGGTAATCGGGCTGGCCGGAAGTACCGATATCGCGGATGCGGGGCCATTCGGTATTCCAGCCGTGAGCGCCATCATACGTATAACTGGCTTTGGGTAACCTGTAGAATGTCCATTTGCCCTTATCCTTTACGCCTATCAATACAGATTTATAATCCCAGCCATTCACCCAGACCGGATCGGCATCCGGGTTCAGGTTACCATAGATGCCTCCGGGGCTGGTAACCTCAGTAAACTGATTACGGCGGACGAGCTTCCATTCCTTGCCATCCCATTCGGATAATGATCCTGACTCGACGTTGAATTTCCGCATCGCTTCTTTGCTGGTTTCGCCATTGTTGGAATAGATCATCACTCCCTGGCCGGAATACAACCCTTTGCCATGTGCGCCAAGTAGTAAAGCCTTAAGATCATTACCGTTGCCGGATTTATTCTTTACGTTCCCGTCCTGGTAAAGCATGTTGGTTTGCAGTGTGTTGACATCTACTTCGTAGAAACCTTCTTCCATGGTGCCAATATATAGTTTGGATTCGGGCTGGAAGAGATGACGGGCATAGCCGGTGTAACGCCCGGGAGCATTTTCTAAGGAGATCACCCGTACATTTCCCTGATCGTCGATGGCATACGAACCGATGAATAGTTGATTACTTTCCTTATGGATCATGCGGGCAGCCGGAGTTCCGCCAACACTTTCGGGACGGATGATTTGTTGCAGGCCGGGAGTGATTTGGTATAATTTGTCAGACGAACCAAACGGAAGATGCGGCCCATAAGTAATAGCCCAAAGGCTCCCAGCCCAAGGCACTACGGCGCCGGTACCACATTCGCCCTCATCATTGTAATAAGCCAGGTGAGGATAGATACCACTGATACTGAGTTTCGATATGTTCTTTTTATCCTGGGTTTTACACGAGTATAGGAATACCAGGACAAATAACAAGATTACTTTACCGGATGTTTTCATATATGCTACATATTTTCCAGACAAAGATATGTCATTTTCCAGAGTTTGTCGGACCAACCACAATTTGATCCCTCTTGTACACAATTTTACCATCATCGGTCACTCCTTCAATCACTACCGTATATGTCGATGGTACATCCGCCGTATAGAAGCGGAAAGAAGCCGTTCCATTCTCGTCGGTGGTGAGGCTGGGTTGCCAGTGGATGGTCGTTCTCAGGTCGGGTTTAGTGTTTTGCGTGGGCGTGTCATATTTAGGCGCATAAAATTCGGCCGGTTTTTGAAAGCCCAGCGGCATGATGCGTTTGATATGAAGTGCATTTCGCTTCAATAGGCTGGCAGACTCCTGAGAATCCTGGGGTATGCGTCGGGTAAAAACGACACCTTTTGAATTTGTTACAGTGCGCGATTTCCCCACCCTTGTATATATGGCTATGACACCGCATTTGCCCAACCCTCCCAAAGCGGCTAAATTTATTGGGGACATCAAAAGGTCTATTTGTGCAACGTCGGATGCCTGAAGCATAATAATGGACTCAACCGGAAAATCATCCACTAACCACGATACCGGACCACAGTCTCTGAATCTGGCTACATATACGTTGTCGTCTTCAATAGTTACACCCGGAAGCCGTCTCAGCAGTTCATTCATCGACGTCGGTGGAAATCTATCTAATTGATCCTCGGTAACGGAGCGATCCGCCATTGAATAATAACTTGATTTTTGTACGGGTTTCTTTTGCGCCGTAATAGCCACTTCGCTCAAATGAATCACCCTGGTTCCGTGTTCGTCTACATATTGCTGTTCCGCTTTGTCCGTATATTTGGCAAATATATCGCGATCCGGTGCTCCGGAGGCGGCGATGGGAATCACCCGTTTCGGATACGATGCCTTGTCGAGCGCCAGTTCAAGGTCTCGTTTGTCTGATTGTGGCGCTGTCTGGACAATAAACCATGTACTGTCGGGTGCATTTCCGTCATGCAAATAGAACCGGCCATTACTACTTGTGACGGCATCTGCAAAATAATCTCCATTAAGAGAAAGCATGCTTATACTGACATTTTCTTCGGGCTGCTTCTTGCTTTTCACCGTTCCGGATATTTCGTACCCCTTTTCCAAAAGACTGTCGGGACGCATGAAATCATTCCGTACCATCCGTTCCGTATCGTACCGGCGCCAACCCTGGGTGAGCATCAACAGATCCAGCATATGCGCCGACCACAGATTTTTTTGAAAATAAAAAGCCGGATCGGATATGTTTCCCCGTAGATCGGAGGTTAATAAGAGTGTAGTCAATATATTGGAGGTAGTATCGACAGCCACTTCGTGGTCATCGGTCACCGAAACCGAAATATTCCCCTGCAAAGGTTCTCCAAACTCGTTGGTAATGTTGACTGTATATTCGACAGGACTTCGTGCAGTATAAGTATTTGTGTCAGTCTTACATGTAACATTCGCTTGATCCTCATTGACGGCAAAAACCAATCGTTCGCTCAGCGGAATCATGTTTTTGCTCAGCAGGAGCAAATTCGTTACACCGGAAGGAAAAATATCTTTACGGAAAACAACCGGTTCGTTGGGATGGTCCAATACACGGATATCCTGTACCACACCGCGTGTATGAACGATCAAGCACAATGTGTCGTCGGTTTTCCCGGCTTCGGGCTGACGCACTTCGACCATCAGTTGATCTTTGAGCCATGTTGCCGACAGCGCATATCCATCATCCTTGGCAGCGGGCAGATCAAACCGTTTAGATTGCCCCTTGCTGTTGATACAAACAGCATAATATTTTTCACCTTGTTCGGGCGCTATCATGAACTGCCCCATCCCGTTGACTGTGGTCTTGAATTGGGTAATTTCTTCTCCCTGCCGGTCGTAAACTACTCCGGTTATGTCAATTTCCGTCCCGTCCTGCTGCATCGCCTTGAAAGCGATACGGCCCATACGGCCATACAGTGCGGAACCGCCTTCCGGATAAAACGATACGTCAAAATCATCATCCGGCAAAGGTATTCTGACATATTGCCGGTACGGATGCTTATCATACATCGCGTCCAACAGCATCACTCGCTGCTTTTCGCCGGACGGAAGGTTGAAATTAATGCCTGCTAAGCCGTTTTCACATTTCACATTCATTGGCTTACCGTTGTTGATACTGATGTTTACCGATTCGGGGGTAATGGGCGTTAAGGGACGGATGCCCGAAAAGCGGATATCGGCACCGATTTTTTTGTCCGGTGTAAATTCAAACTCCGGAAGTGCTTGGATCATGCAAGACATAGGGTCGCCGATACGGATGTTTTTCAGGAAAAAGTAATCCTCATCCAGATTTTGCATCCTTCCTGTGTAAGCCCTGACGGTATAATTCCCCTCCGGAATATCCGCAGGGATGGGGATGTATCCACTGAACTGATCGTTTCCGGAGCCTGTTTTTACACGGCTGACTATCGAATCCCGCGCATCAAACAATTCAGCATAAACACAATTGATATCGAACACGGGCTCATGCGAAGCGGCATCTACCACATGGGCGCGAAACCAGATCCGTTCGCCCGAAAGATAATACGGTTTGTCGGTATGAAGATGTACTTTCTCTTGTGGGAATACCTTCAATTGCGTACTAAAATGTTTGGCAACGCTGTTGAGCGTATCTGCAAGCGGGTTTACCGAATGGACAATACCCGGCGGGACTTTCGCAGAATCACCTGTTGTAATTGCGGATGATGACGCGCCGTAAACAATATCGGGAAGATGATCTACTGGTAGTTTCATATCAAGCCCCGTCAGTGAATTTGAGGTAAATACGGAAGACCACTGTATTCTGTTTGAGTAGGTTCCGTCCGGAAAAATGTGAACCTGATCGTTCGGAGTTTCGAGCATGTTCCGGTATAAACCGACCGCAGCCCATTGCTTCCTCCCGTTTTATGCAAATCGTGCATTTCCTAAATCTCTGTCAGTTATCTGCTTGCCGAAACAAACCAACAACAGGTGCGAATACTCCGGTATATAAAGCATTTTACCACCGCCAGCCTGTTCCGGCGATAAAAAGTTCTTCGATTCCGCCCAATAGAATTCCCGGAGGGGTTGATCGACCAAGGTCGGTTCTCCCGGGTCGGTCAACAAAAAGCCATTCTCCATCAATGAGTTATAATACAGCGCCTTGATGAAGTAATTAATGGAAACCCGGTGTATTTTCGCCCTGTTTTTCTCCCAAATGTTTTTTTGCCTGTCATTGTCCGGTTCAAGCTCGCTAAAAGTGCATTCACCATCCCAGGAACTGAGGTAGGTATTGTAATCGTGTGTGAAATAGTCGAGTACAAACTGCACGAGATACCCCGTTTCATTGTTGACGATTTGAAGCGGCTCACGGCTGGTAACCTTTAATGTATGTGTTTGAGAATTGTAATGAAAAAAAGCTGCTTCGGGATTCATCACATAGATGGTCTTTTTAGAGGGTTCCCTTCCCAAGATAGTTTTCCAGAAAAGGTCGACATCCCTTTTGCGGGATTTAATGGTTACAGCCACCGTCACATCTCCCATTTCACGCGTGTGCATGGTTATATCGAGTCTTGTCAGCGTTTTTCCCGGTTCAATATCCCAGAAAACCGGCTGATATCCAACATGCGAAACCGCTAACCGATAACTTCCCATTCCCGGTATTTCAAGACGGTAATTACCTGATACATCGGTAGTGGTTCCAACTGTGGTATTGGCGATAAAAATCGAAGCTCCGGGGATGGGGTCGCCATTTTCAGCATCGGTGATACGCCCACTAATGTAACGTTGGCCGGTTAAGGCGAACGGAATGAGCCATAATAGGAAAACGAAGAATAATTGGTGCATTTTCATATCAAAATTATTTTTCTCCAACCACTATTTGATCCCTCTTATACACAATTTTACCATCATCGGTAACCCCTTCTATCACTACCGTATATGTCGACGGTACATCCGCCGTATAGAAGTTGAAAGATGCCGTTCCATGCTTGTCGGTGGTGAGACTGGGTTGCCAGTGGATGGTCGTTCTCAGGTCGGGTTTGGTGTTTTGCGTGGGCATGTCATATTTAGGCGCATAAAATTCGGCTGGTTTTTGAAAACCCAGCGGCATGATGCGTTTTATATAAGGCACATCTTTATACAACGCGTCAATTTCCTGAATATCAGATTGTAGAAAATAAGAAGAAATGATGTTGAAATATCCCGTTATTACCAAGGGTACAGAACGTGTGTTTTTAGCCCTTATATGTATGGCTATTGCACCACATTTCCCCCATTCTCCAAAAGCGATTAAATTAGCTGGGGATGTCAAAATATCTATCCGTTCAATCTCATCTACCTTAAGCTTAACCGTAGACATAACAGGATAATCATTAATTAACCATAATATAGACCCGCAATCGCTAAACCGGTCTGTTTTTGTGACAATTAGGCCCGGAAGCCGTATCAACAATTCATTTAAAGACGATGGTGAAAGACTATCCAATTGTTCCTTGGTGATGGAATCATCCGGTGTATGATAGTAGTTTGACTTTTGAGCGGATTTTTTTTGCGCTATAATAGCTGACTCACTCGAATGAACCACTCTGGTTCCGTGTTCGTCCACATGTTGCTGTTCCGCCTTGTCGGCATATTTGGCAAATACATTGCGATCTAGAGCGCCGGAAGCAATAACAGGAATCATGCGTGCCGGATATGATGCTTTATCGAGCGTTAATTTAAGATTCCGCTCATCCGATTGTGGCGCTGTTTGAAGTATGAACCAAGTGCTATCAAGCGCTTCACCATCGTGCAGGTAGAACCGGCCATTGCGGTCGGTGAAAGTTTTTCCAATATAATTTCCCTTGAGGGAAAGAATATCTATGTCGACATTTTCTACGGGCCTCACACTTGTCAATGACCGGCTTTTTACCGTTCCCGATATTTCGTATCCTTTTTCCAAAAGACTGTCGGGACGCATGAAGTTATTCCGGACAATCCGTTCCGTATCATACCGACGCCATCCCTGGGTAAGCATCAACAAATCCAACGCATGTTTCGACCGGGTATTTTTTTGAAAATAAAAAGCCGGATCGGGTATGTTTCCACGTACGTCTGAGGTCAATAATAGTGTGGTCAATATATTGGCGGTGGTATCGGTAATCACTTCACGATCGTCTGTGATCGAAACTGAAATATTCCCTTGCAAAGGATTCCCCAAGTTGTCTGTAATGTTGACCGTGTATTCGACAAGGCTCCTGGTGGAACAGGTATCCCTGTCCGCTTTGCCGGTAACATTCGGTTGATCGTCATTGTTAGAAAACACCAGCCGCTCGCTCACCGGAGTCATATCTTTGGTTAACAGGAGTAGGTTCGATACACCTGAAGGGAAAAAATCCTTATGAAAAGTAATCGATTTGCTTGTATTTTCCCAAATGCGGACATCCTGTACCATGCCACGTGTATGAACGATCAAACACAATGTATCAGCGGTTTTTCCGAATTTTGATTGACTTACTTTTACCATCAGGCTATCTTTGAGCCATGTAGCCGACAGCGCATAACCATCTTCCTTGGTAACAGGCAAATCAAAACGTTTCGATTGTCCTCTGTGGTTGGTACAAACGGCATAGTACTTTTTACCCTGCTCGGGTTTCATCATGAATTGTCCCATTCCACAAACAGAAGTTTTAAACTGCGTAATTTCATTTCCCTGCCAGTCGTACACCACGCCATTCACATCGATCTCTGTCCCGTCGCGCTGCATCGCCTTGAAAGCAATACGTCCCATACAGCCTTGCAATGCAGAACCTCCTTCCGGGTAAAATGATACGTCGAAGTCGTCATCCGGTAGAGGTACCTTGAGGTATTGTCGGTACGGATGTTGGTCATGCATCACATCCAACAGTATTACTCGTTTTTTTTCGTCCGGAGAAAGATTGAAACTTAAATTAGATATACCGTCCTTATTCTTGACAGTTATCGATTTCCTGTCGTTAATACTGATTTTCACCGATTCGGGGGTAATGGGCGATAAAGGACTGATGCTCGAAAACCGGATATCGGCATCGATTTTTCGATTCGATGTAAACTTAAAATTCGGAATGGCTTGCATCACGCGGTTCATGGGATCGCCGATATGGATATTTTTCATGAAAAAGTAATCTTCATCCAAATTCCGCATCGAGTTGGTGTAGGCCCTAATGGTATAGTTCCCCTCCGGAACATCCGCAGGGATGGGTATATATCCGCTGAACACATAGTCCTCGTGGTTAATTTTTACACGGCTGACTATTGAATCCCGCGCATCGAACAACTCTGCATAAATACTATATACATCCGATACTGATTTATGCGAAGCGGCATTCACCACGTGGGCGCGGAACCATATCCGTTCACCGGAAATGTAATATGGTTTGTCGGTATGCAGGTATACTTTTTCTTGAGGAAATATGTTTAACTGAGAACCAAAATGTTTGGCGGTATGACTGAGGGCGTCTGCAAGCGATTGAGTCTGATGACCGGCAACTGCCTGAGGAACTTTTGCAGCATCGTCCGCTGCTACAACCGGCGATACCGTCCCATAAACAATATCGGGAAGATAATCTATGGGTAATATCATGTCAAGCCCTGTCTGTGAATTTGAGGAAAACACGGATTCCCACAGTAGTTTGCTTGTATGAGTTCCATCCGGAAAAATACGAACCTGATCATTTGGGGTTTCGAGCATGTTGCGGTATAAACCGACTGCTTCCCATCTCTTTTTTCCGTTTTGTGCAAATCGTGCGTTTCCTAAATCTCTGTCAGTTACCAACTTGCCGAAACAAACCAGCATCAGATGCGAATACTCCGGTATATACAGTTTTTTGCCACCGCCCGCCTCCTCCGGCGATAAAAAGGTTTCCGGTTCTGCCCAATAGAATTTACGGAGGGGCTGACCAATCAAGGCCGATTCTCCCGGGTCAGTCAACAAAAATCCATTCTCCAACAATGAATTATTATACAGTGCCTTGATAAAATAATTAATGGAAACCCGGTATATTTTCGCCCTGTTTATTTCCCAATTTATTTTTTGCCTGTCATTTTCCGGTTCAAGCTTCCTGAACCTACCTTCCCCGTCCCAGGAACTGATACGGGTTCTGTAATCGTGTGTGAACCGGTTGAGCACAAACTGGATGTGGTACCCTGTTTCTTTGTTGACAATTTGCAGCGGCACACGACTAGTAACCGTTAATACATGGGAGCTGGAATTATAGTAAAAATAAGCTGCTTCGGGATTCGTTGCATAGATGGTTTTTGGGGAGGGTTCCTTTCCCAGTATAGAAGCCCAGAAAAGGTCTTTATCCCTTTTGCGGGCCTTAACTGTTAAAGCCACCGTCACATCCTCCATTTCACGTGTGTGCATGGTTACATCAAGTATTTTCGCCGTTTTTCCCGGTTCAATATCCTTGAAAACCGGTTGATACCCCACATGCGAAACCGCTAACCGGTAACTTCCTTCTCCAGGTATTTTAAGCTGGTAATAACCTGTCGTGTCGGTAGTGGTTCCAGCAGTAGTGTTGGCAATGAAAACCGAAGCACCGGGAATAGGGTTGCCATTTTCAGCGTCGGTAATGTGGCCGCTGATGTAGCGTTGGCCGGATAAAACGAACGGGATGAACCATAGCAGAAAGCTTAAGAATAACTGGCGTGTGTTCATGATAAAATTATTTTTCTCCAACTTTTACTTTATCCCTCTGATACACAACTTTACCATCATCGGTAACCCCTTCTATCACTACCGTATATGTTGATGGTGCATCTGCCGTATAGAAGCGAAACGACGCTTTACCCATCTCGTCGGTCGTAAGGCTTGGTTGCCAATGGATGGTTGTTCTCAGGTCGGGTTTGATGTTTTGCACGGGCGTGTCATATTTAGGCGCATAAAATTCGGCTGGTTTTTGAAAACCCAATGGCATAATTTGTTTGATATAAGGCTTTTCTCTGGGTGGATAAATTTTTCCCGCTTTGGTATATATGGCTATTGCACCGGATAACCCTTCCCCTCTAAAAACGGATAAATTCGTTGATGAGGTCAAAATATCTACCTGTGCGATGTCGTCCACAGGTGGTATGTCTATTCCAGGCATCATTGTGGGTGTACCATCTATTAATATCAATGGTTCACCTTCTGGGTATCTGCTTAATTTAAACGTTACTATCCCATCCGCCTCTGCAACTTTTACACCCGGAAGCCGCGAAAAAAGTGTGGTCAATGACGATGGTGGGTTTTTATCCAACTCTTCCTCGGTAATGGAATGATCAGGCGTTCCATAAATCGACCTTTCCACTGGTTTCCTTTCTGCCGTGATGGTAACCTCGCTGATGTGAATAATTCTGGTTCCGTGTTCATCTACGTATTGCCGTTCCGCCTTGTCTGCATAATTTGCAAACACATTACGTTCCGGAACGCCGCGGGTAACAAGCGGGATCACCCGTTCAGGGTACGAAGCCTTGTCAAGTATCAGTTCAAGTTCACTCCTGCCCGATTGCGGCGTTGCCTGCACCATAAACCATGTACTGTCGCGCAACTCACCATCAGGCAGATAGAAACGACCGATATGGTCAGTGATGGTGTTTCCGAAAAACTCTCCGTTGAAGGAAAGAATGTTCACATTCGCATTTTCTTCGGTACGCGTACCCGTCAGCAACTGTCGGTTCACCGTTCCCGATATTTCATATCCTTTTTCAAACAGCGTATCGGGATACATGAAATCATTCCTTACAATCCGTTCCGTATCGTATCGGCGCCAGCCATGGGTAAGCATCAACAGTTCAAGTCCGTATGCCGACTTTGCATTTTTTTGGAAAAAATATGCCGGATCGGGGATATTTCCACGTATATCAGAGGTTAATAAAATCGATGTCAATATATTGGATGTAGTATCGACAGTCACTTCGTGGTCATCGGTTATCGAAACCGAAAGATTTCCGCGCAAAGGTTCTCCCGATTCGTCCGTGATGTTGACTGTATATTCTACCGGACTTCGTGCAATATAAGTATCCTTATCAGTCCTGCACCTAACATTCGCCTGATCCTCATTGATGGCAAACACCAACCGTTCGCTCACCGGAACCATATTTTTGGTCAGCAGAAGCAAACTCGTTACTCCCGAAGGAAAAAGGTCCTTACGAAAAACAACCGGCTCGTTTGTATGATATAATATACGGACATCCTGTACCACGCCGCGTGTATGAACGATCAGACACAGCGTGTCACCGGTTTTCCCTGCTTCGGGCCGACGCACTTCCACCATCAACTGATCTTTGAGCCATGTTGTCGACAGTGCATAACCATCGCCCCTGGCAACAGGCAATTCAAACCGTTTGGACTGACCTTTACTGTTGGTACAAACGGCATAATATGTTTCGTCCTGTTCGGGCGCTATCATGAACTGTCCCATTCCGCGGACATCGGTCTTGAACTGGATGATCTCGTTTCCCTGCCGGTCGTAAACAACTCCGGCGACATCAATTTCTGTCCCGTCCTGCTGCATCGCCTTGAAAGCGATGCGCCCCATACAGCCATACAACGCTGAGCCTCCTTCGGGATAAAATGATACGTCGAAATCATCATCCGGTAGAGGTATCCTGATGTATTGGCGGAATGGACGTTTGTCATACATTGCATCCAACAGCAGTATTCGTTGTTTTTGGGCAGGCGGAAGGTTGAAATTGAGACCTGCTAAGCCGCTCTCACATTTTACATTCATCAGTTTACCGTTGTTGATGCTGATGTTCACCGATTCTGGAGTGATGGGCGCCAGAGGGTGAATGCTTGAAAAGCGGATGTCGGCGCCGATTTTTTTGTCCAATGTAAATTCAAATTCAAGAATTGCCTGTATTGTGCGTGACATGGGATCACCGATGCGGATATTCTTCATGAAAAAGTAATCCTCGTTCAGATTCCGCATTCTGCCGGTATAGGCTCTGATGGTGTAATCCCCTTCCGGGATATTCTCGGGAATATTGATATATCCGCTAAATGTATTGTTTTCAAGCCCGATTTTTACTCTATTGATAACAGAATCGCGCAGGTCGAACAATTCCACATAAACGCTATTTGCCAGCGATGCAGGAATATGCAAGGCTGCATCCACCACGTGGGTGCGGAACCAGATACGTTCGCCGGAAATATAATAAGGTTTGTCGGTATGCAGATATACCTTTTCCTGTGGGAATACACTTAATTGCATGTTGAAACGTCTGGCAGCATGGATGAGGGTGTCGGCAAGTGGATTTACCGGAGGAACAGTAGCCGGCGGAACTTCTTCATTTCTCGCAGCTTCGTCCGATTCTGCTTTTGGGTTGTATTCAACGGGCAGCATCATGTCCAGTCCCGAAAGCGATTTTGAGGAAAATACGGGAGTCAAATTCAATGTATTCCAGAAGGTTCCATCAGGAAAAATGCGAACCGTATCACCTGGAGTCTGAAGCATGTTGCGGAATAAACCTACCGAACTCCATTTCTTCCGTCCGTTCTGTGCAAGCCTGATGTTTACAATATCTTTATCAATTACCGGTTTACCAAAACATACAAGCAGTATGGAAGAGTCGGATGGTACATGCAAATTTTTACCATTGTTGGCCGAATCGTTTATCAGAAAGTCTCTCGTAGGTATCAATGAGACTTTTCGAAAAGGGCCTTCCGTATCCGGGTTGCCGGTGCGAACCAGCAGAAATCCATTCTTCATGAGTGAATCATGATATAATGACTTCATGAAATACGGTACAGAAACCCGGTATATTTTTTTTCTGTTTTTTTCCCAGTTGTTTTTTTGCCGGTAATTTTCAGGTTCAAGTTCCCTGAACATATATTCTCCATTCCATGAACAGACGCCGGTGTTATAATCATACGTGAACCGGTCAAGTATAAACTGTATGTGATACCCCGTTTCATTGTTGACGATTTGCAAAGGCACACGGCAGGTAACCGTCAACTTCCGCGTTTCAGAGTTATAGTAGAAATAAATGTCTTCCGGATTCGTTGCATGGATGGTTTTGGGGGAGGGCTTCTTTCCCAATATGGTTTTCCAGAAAAGTTCAACGTCGGTTTTACGGAACTGCGTTTTTGCAGTTACCGTCACTTCTTCCATCTCGCGTAGCTGCATGGATATATCTAATATTTCCAACAAATCTTCCGATTCAATGTTCATGAAAACCGGTTGGTACCCTACATGCGAAACCGCCAGGCGGTAACTACCCTCTCCCGATATTTTGAGCCGGTAGTTACCCTCTGCATCCGTGGCGGTTCCAGCAGTAGTGTTGGCTATGAAAACCGCAGCGCCGGGTATAGGAGCACCGTCATCAGCATCGGTAATACGACCGCTGATATGCCGCTGGCCCGTTAAGGTGAACGAAATGAGCGATAACAGGAAAACGAAGAATAATTGGTACATTTTCATGACAAAATTATTTTTCTCCAACCACTATTTTATCCCTCTTATACACAATTTTACCATCCTTGGTCATTCCTTCGACCACTACCGTATACGTCGATGGAACATCCGCCGTGTAGAAGCGAAACGACGCCTTGCCCGTTTCGTCGGTGGTGAGGCTGGGTTGCCAGTTGATGGTTGTTCTCAGGTCGGGTTTTGGGTTTTGATCGGGCTGGTCATACTTGGGCGCATAAAATTCGGCAGGTTTTTGAAAGCCCAACGGCATGATACGTTTGATATTAGGTGCATTTCCTTTGGGTGTACTTGGTTTCCATGAACTGGTCCTTGTATATATGGCTATGACGCCGTATCTTCCTTTTTCTCCGAAAGCAGCTAAATTTGTTGGAGATGTCAAAAGGTCTACCTGCACAACGTCCATTACCTCAACCATATCTAAGGATTCTACAGTTACCGGTAAATCATTAATCAAAAGCTGTTCAACACATCCTTCAAATCTGGATATTTTTACGCTGTCGTTTCTGAAAGTTAGGCCCGGAAGCCGCATCAGTAAGGCGCTCATGGTTGCCGGCGGCTGTCTGTCTAATTGATCTTCAGTAACAGAACGATCAGGTGTATGGTAGAAACTTGACTTCGGTACGGATTTCTTTTGCGCCGTAATAGCGACTTCGCTCAAATGAACCACCCTGGTTCCGTGTTCGTCTACATACTGTTGTTCCGCCTTGTCTGCATATTTGGCAAATACACCATGATCCGGCATACCGGAAGCAACAACAGGGATCACCCGTTTCGGATACGATGTCTTGTCAAGCGTCAGTTCAAGATCTCGTTTATCTGATTGTGGCGCTGTCCGAACAATAAACCATGTACTGTCGGGTGCATTTCCGTCATGTAAATAGAACCGGCCACTACCGTTTGTAACAGCATCTGCAAAATAGTCTCCATGAAGGGAAAGCATACTTACGCTGATATTTTTTTCGGACTGCTTCTTGCTTTTCACCACTCCTGATATTTCGTACCCCTTTTCCAAAAGACTATCGGGATACATGAAGTCATTCCGTACCATCCGTTCCGTATCGTACCGACGCCAACCCTGGGTAAGCATCAACAAATCGAGTGTATGCGCCGATTGTAGATTTTTTTGAAAGTAAAAAGCCGGATCGGATATGTTTCCACGCAGATCGGAGGTCAATAAGAGCGTAGTCAATATATTGGCAGTAGTATCGACAGCCACTTCGTGATCATCAGTTACCGAAACCGAAATATTTCCCAACAATGGTTCTCCAGACTCGCCGGTAATGTTGACTGTATATTCAACAGGACTTCTAACGGAACAGATATCCCTGTCCGCTTTGCCGGTAACATTCGGCTGATCATCATTGAAGGTAAAAACCAATCGTTCGCTCAGCGGAACCATGTTTTTGCTCAATAGGAGCAAATTCGTTACACCCGAAGGAAAAATATCTTTACGGAAAATGAGCGGTTCATTGGAATGATTTAATATACGGATATCCTGTACCACGCCGCGTGTATGAACCATCAGACACAATGTGTCATTGGTTTTCCCTACTTCGGACTGACGCACTTCCACCATCAGTTGATCTTTGAGCCATGTAGCCGACAATGCATAACCATTTTCCTTTGCGACAGGCAAATCAAACCGTTTGGACTGCCCCTTGCTGTTGGTACAAACGGCATAATATGCTTCGCCCTGTTCGGATGCTATCATGAACTGCCCCATTCCTCGGACTGTGGTTTTGAATTGGGTGATTTCTTCTCCCTGCCGGTTGTAAACAATTCCGGTTACGTCAATTTCCGTCCCATCCTGCTGCATCGCCTTGAAAGCAATACGTCCCATACGACCATACAGTGCGGAACCGCCTTCCGGATAAAACGATACGTCGAAATCATCATCCGGCAAAGGTATCCGGATATATTTCCGGTACGAATGCTCGTCATACATCGCATCCAACAGCATCACCCGTTGCTTTTCGCCGGACGGAAGGTTGAAATTGATGCCTGCTAAGCCGTTCTCACATTTCGCATTCATCAGCCTGCCATTGTTGATGCTGATCTTCACCGATTCGGGAGTGATGGGCATTAAGGGACGAATGCTTGAAAACCGGATATCTGCGCCGATTTTTTTGTCCGGTGTAAATTCAAATTCCGGAAGAGCCTGGATCATGTGCGTCATGGGGTTACCGATGCGGATATTTTTCAGGAAAAAGTAATCCTCATCTAATTGTTGCATCCTGCCGGTATAGGCTCTGATGGTATAGTTCCCCTCCGGGATATCTGCAGGGATAGGAATATATCCACTGAACAGATCGTTTCCGGGACCTGTTTTTACACGGCTGACTATCGAATCCCGCACATCGAACAGTTCAGCATAAACACAATTTACATCGAACACAGGCTCATGCGAAGCGGCATCTACCACGTGGGCGCGGAACCAAATCCGTTCGCCGGAAATATAATATGGTTTGTCTGTATGAAGATGTACTTTCTCCTGTGGGAATATGCTTAATTGTAGATCAAACCGTTTGGCGACGCGGTCGAGCGTGTCTGCAAGCGGGCTTACCGGACGTTCTGCCGCATGCTCATCTTCTGCAATCGTTTTAGAATCGATATTGGGGTCGTACTCAATGGGTAATGTCATGTTAAGCCCAGTGAGCATGGCAGAGGAAAACTTGGGAATAAGCTGTAATGAATTTTTGAAATTTCCATCGGGAAAAATTTGAACCGGATCACCCGGAGTATGGAGCATATACCGGAATAAACCTGTCCTTTCCCATTTCTTCAGTCCTCTTTGTGCAAATCGTACATCTTCAATATCCTTATCGGTCACCGGCTTGCCAAAACAAATAAGCAAGACGGTGGAATCGGAAGGTATATGTAGTTTTTTGTAATTATCGCCCGGAAGTGTCGAAAAGGGTTTGCTGTAAAGGCCAAAAAGAGGATCGGGGCTCATGGTGGTATAAGTCAACAAAAATCCGTTATTCATCAATGAATCTTGATACAAGGTCTTCATGAAATGATTCACAGAAACTTGATATACCTTTTTTCTATTGCTTTCCCAAGTGTTTTTTTGCCTGTAATTGTTCGGTTCAAGTTCACGAAACATGTATTGTCCTTCCCAGGAACTAATATCAGTGTCATAATTATGCGTGAAATGGTCGAGTATATATTGGATATGATATCCTGTTTCATTATTAACGATTTGTAACGGAACACTACAGGTAACTTTCAGTGTTCGAGTCTTGGAATTGTAATAATAATATGCTGCATCGGGGTTTGTTGCATGGATGGTTTTTTTTGACGGCTCTTTTCCCAATACAGTTCTCCAGAAAAGGTCGACATCTTTTTTGCGGGCGCGGACTCTTGCGGTCACCGTCACATCTCCCATTTCGTGCATCTGCATGGTCACATTGAGTCGCATTTCCAATGCTTTTCCCGTTTCAATATCACTGAAAACCGGCTGATACCCTACATGAGAAATTGCCAAGCGGTAACTTCCTTCTCCCGGAATTTTAAGCCGGTAATAACCTGCCGTGTCGGTAGTAGTACCCACAGTAGTGTTGGCAATAAAAACCGAAGCCCCGGGAATGGGATCACCATTTTCGATATCGGTGATGTACCCGCTGATGTAGCGTTGGCCGGATAGTGTGAACGGAATGATCCAAAGCAAAAAGCTTAAAAATAATTGGTGTGTGTTCATGATCAACAGTTCGTTAAAAATGCAATAAGCGATTAATAACCAATAAAAATAAACAAACCACGCAAGCAATTTATAGTCACTTTTGTTGTTTGCCAGCATCAAAGATATGATAAATTTTTATAGCTGAAACACTTCAGTAAATTTTGCGAACAGTGTGTTTGATCATCTACCAAATCAGCTTCATCTCATATCCCTTTTTCACAGCTTCGGGAGTGTTTTTGGCGTTGAGTTTTATGAGCAAGTTTTTGCGATAAGTTCTGACCGTTTCTTCTTCGCGGCAAAAGAAGCCTGCAATCTCTTTAGTCGTGTAACCATCAGCTATGTATTTCAGGACTTCCTTTTCGCGGCTGGATAACCATACGATTTCTTCGTTCTTTTTGTCCTTCAACAGGATATCTATTTCCTCGCAAAGGAATTGTTCTCCGTTGCTCACTGCTTCGATACCTGCAAGCATTTCCTCGCTTTCAGCGTTTTTCAATATATAGCCGAGTGCACCGTTGTGCAGGGCTCGCTTGGCAATGCTGAACTCCTTGTAGGTGGTCAGCATGATTATTTTCAATTTTGGATACGTTTTTCTGATCTCTGCGCAAAACTCTGTTCCGTCGCCGTCGGGCAATCCGATGTCGAGAAGCAACACATCAGGAAGTGTCTTCTCCAATCCCTGCCGGCACGATTTCAAATTGTAAAATACGTCAGTGACCTGAGCAACACCCGACTCATTGATCAGTTTGCTCAAGCTTTCTACCACCATCTTGTGGTCATCCACTATTTGTACGTTTACCATAAATCGGGTTATTATTTGGTTTTGATTTCTATGGTTGTTTCCGTACCCTTGCCCGACGAGGTTACGATGTCCATCTTTCCGCCGCAGGACGCAACACGTTCACGAATATTTTTCAAACCGATACCTTTAACAACGGATTTTTCATCAAAGCCGCAACCGTCGTCCTCGACAGTAAGCGCAACATAATCTCCGCCCTGCACCAACTGCACATCGATGTTTTTTGCTCCCGAATGTTTGAGCGAGTTATTCACCAACTCGCCGGCACAGCAATAAACGATATATTCCTTGCCCTTGTCAATATGTTTATCTTCGCCGAAGAAGTGGAACCGGACGTTAGGTAATTTGGCGACATAATCTTCCAAAGCCGTTTTTAGTCCCGACTGTAACGAAACCGGCATCAGATTATGAGCGACCCGGCGGATTTCCTCAATGCACCCGTCCAACTTGTCGGAAACGTTTTGAAGGCTTTCTGCACTGTTTGCAAGTTCGATTTTCGCCGCCGAAAGGTTTCCGCTGAGACGGTCGTGCAAATCCCGGGCTAAACGTGTCCGCTCTCTCATTTCGCCATCCAGGACCGATCGGGTGGCAATCAACTGCTTTTCCTTGCGTGCATTTCTAGTGGTTTGCCATAATACAACCACCAATGCAATGATCAGCAAGAAGCCCGCAACACCAAGCCACACATATAGCTGTCGTTCTTTTTCCAGCGAAGCAATCCGCATCTCTTTTTTATCGGTTTCGTATTTCACTTCCATATCCACCAGACTTTCGTGAAGGCTTTTGTTGTTTCCTTCTGCCGATATATCATAGTATTTACGAAAAAAATATTCAGCTTTGTCTTTTTCTCCCAAATGAATATAAGCAACAGTAAGTGTCTTAGCTGTTCCTCCTGCAACATCATAGGTAACCGAATCCGTAGCCCATGATCTGAGTGCTATTCGTTCACATTCTTTATAGTCTCCCATTTCACGGTATACGTCAGATAAAACAGTCAAGACATTGCACAATTCACGGGGGCTGTTTATCTCTTCAGCGATTTTCAATGCTTTATGGCAGTATTCCAATGCCTGTTCAAATTCTTTTTTTAAAGCAAGTTGTGAAGAAAGCGTTATCAAAGTAGATGTCTCATAAAACTTATTACCTACATTTTTATTAATGGATAATGCCTCCTGTAAGTATAGAATTGCTTTGTCTGTGTCACCTTTAACAGCATAAGCAGTACCAAGTCCGTTACAGGCATACATTTTCACATCTTCGAGTTTAAGTCGTTCTGCAATATCTAATGCTTGTTCGGAAAAGGAGATGGCTCGATCAAAGTTTTTCAAAACCCTATGAATATTGGCTATATTGTTTAATATGACAGCTGTAGTCCTATCCGGTTGGTTTTGACTCAATGATAGTGCTTTTAAGTAATATTCAAGTGCTGTTTGATAGTTTTGATAAGCATATAAATTACCCAAATCCACGTATATCTTCATCTCCAAGGGCTTGTCGTTAACTTCGAGTGCCAAAACTAATGCCTTATCCAGATAAATCTGTGTTGTATCATAACTTGATCGATAGAAGTAAACGATCCCTAAGTTTCGATAAAATGCAGACTCCATCTTCTTATTTTTTGCTTTTTGAGCCAGTTGCAATCCTTTTGACGCATATTCAAGCCCTTTTGCCAAGTCATTCCGGGCATAAAAAAAGCTGATATCGTTGTATACTTCTAATTCTTCGTTTGAAGATAGATTCTTCGTATTTAATACATGAAGCAATGAGTCTATTTTTTGTACCTGTCCGATAATTGTACCCGACATCCATAATATTAAACCGAGAAAAATGATATGTTTCATCTGTTTGTAATTTTATTTTTTAAGGTCAGATGGAATACGCCATGAATAATCATTACGATTGATAAACAGTAAACTTCATGGCTATTTCATAACCAACCATATTAGAACCCCACAAAAATATATCTTTTATCACGCTTTAGCTATCCCCTTAAAGGGGGAATCTTCCGTTGCATTTAAAAATTCCCCCTTAAAGGGGATTGCAGGGGGATTTCATTAGCCATATTTTTGTATCGATAAGTTTAATTCAACCAGTATGATCATGTTTATGAAACAATATCTAAAAATCGCAGCTGTCATATTTACCATATGTACAGCCACATTGATGTCCTGCGATAAGAATAACGAAACGGGCTCCTACACCGTTACTTTCGATGTTGCCGGCGGTAGTCCCATTCCTTCCACTCAAAATGTGGAAGCCGGGGAAATGGCTACCGTACCGGTCACCAATCCTACAAAATCGGGCTACGTATTTCTTTTCTGGCATTTGAGCGGAGCGTCGACCGCTTATCATTTCAATACGCCGGTTCATAGCAATATCACGCTACAAGCCAAGTGGGAAGAGGAGGCCAAAGTAGAATATTGGCAAGTTTCGTGGGAATTGAACGACGGTTCGTGGCCTTCGACCGGCGATCATCATGCGACACAAGTAGTAAAAGGCGGTGCACTTGCCGAACCTGCCGTTCCTGTGAAAGCGGGCTGTACTTTCGATGGTTGGTATAAGGAGTCTACTCTTACCAACAAAGTTTCTTTTCCTTACGATGTAAGCGCAATAACAGCAAACTTTACACTGTATGCCAAATGGCATGAAATACTTCCCGCTCTGACCGGAACCGTAACCATTACCGGGAGCGCCGTAGTGGGGCAGACCTTGACGGCAAACACTGAAAATCTTGGCGGAGCCGGAACCATCTCCTACCAGTGGAAACGTTATGATACGGAGAATGCCGCAGGAACAGATATTACCCAGAATGGAACAGGAAACACCTACACACTGGCAGAAGCAGACCTGGGCAAGTTTATTAAAGTAACCGTAGTCCGTTCCGGTAACTCCGGCAGCCGCACCAGTGAAGCAACCGTTGCCATCATCAATACACCATCAGCAGTTAAAGCGGAATGGTATTCGGGAGGATCAATAATTGGTCTTTTTAATCCGCTTCGATCAGTTTATTACATTAAATGGCCTACAGTACAGGGGGCAGATTCTTACGTTCTTTACAAAAGCGCTTCGACTACCGGAGTTAGAACATTAGTAAGGGAAACATCTGATTTATCAATTAATGGAGCAGAAGAGATACTAACGACTTCCGGAACACATATACGTTATTATTGGGTAGTGGCTACAATAAATGGCGAAGAAACTCCCCGGCCGGTTAATGGAGGGATAAAAGTTACCTATACAGTAACCTTGGCACAAAAGGTATGGATGCCTAACAGTACTCCTCCATTGTATGGTTATTGGATGACCATTGGGGTAGATAACATCAACAGAGTCGTAGAGCAAAACCCAATAAGATAAAGTACTGCTATACCAAGATGAAAGTGGTTTTCGGATTTTCCGAAGCAGCGTTCGGCGTAGCGTCTTCGCTACGTCGCAGCTAAAAGCAAGGCTCCTGCCTTGCATGGTGGAAAGCTGGAGCTTTCCTTTTAGCGCGACGGAGTCTGGAGACTCCGCCGAACAACGATCCGAAAACCACTTTCACACCTGTATAAATAGGCATTCATTGAAAGGAGATCATTCGCAAATCCGGATCATCTCCTTTTACCTTTTACCTTTTACCTATTACCTCAATTCTCCGCTCCGCCCATCAGCAGTTGTTCCACTATTTCGGTGAAACCTTGTTCGCTGGCGTAGGCCATAGCGCTCTTTCCGCTGTTGTCGGTAGCGTTCACATCGGCGGCATTTTCAATCAGCATTGCGGTAAAATCGTTGTATCCCAGTTTGGCGGCCACAATCAACGGTGTTTCGCTGTATTCATTCTTGGTGTTAACGTCTGCCTGGGCGTCAATCAGTATTTTGCCGATAAACTTGTTACCGATACCTGCAGCATAATGCAGCACTGAATTGCCGTTCAGCAGTTTCAAGCTGACATCGGCGCCGTGCTTGAGCAGCGTTTCCACGATACCGATGTTGGAGTTGTTCACGGCCAGAATCAGCGCCGGCGCACCGTTGTCGTTCAGTTCGTTGATGTTCGAACTGTCGGCTTTCAGAAGTGCAGCCACCGTTTCGCTTTGCCCGTTGTATGCAGCCTGATGCAGCGGGGTGTTGCCGTTGGCATCCTTTTGGGCTACGTTACCGCCCGAAAGCGCCACAACCAGGTCGCGGAGTCCATTGGCGGTAGCATAATCCAGCGCACTATAACCGGTATTGTTTTTCAACGATGCATCAGCGCCTTGCGAAAGCAGGTACAAAGCCGTTTCGGTCTTGCTGTTCCGCACGGCATACATCAACGCGGTATCGCCCTCCTTGGTGGTGGTATTGATGTCGGCACCCGCTTCCACCAGCATCTTGATGATGTCCTTGTTGCCGTTGGTAGCCACGCAATGCAGGGGCGTTTCGCTGTTATTGTTGGCCAGACTCACGTCGGCACCCGCGTCGATCAGCATCTTGGCAATGTCCTTGGCGCCTTTCAGGCAGACGTAATACAATGGGGTATTGCCCATCGCGTCGCGTTTATCGATATTGATCCCGCCCTTTTTCAGGAAAGTCTGTACGATTCCTTTCTGGGCATTCTTACAAGCATTTAAAAATATATTGTCCATGAAATAATTGAATATTGAATATTGAGAATTGAAAATTATCGTTTTTAACGTTATAACGTTAAAACGCTACGAACGCTCCAACAATAGTTTGACAACCGCTTCGTTTTCGCTTTTGACGGCGATATCGAGGGCTGTTTCGCCGCGGTTATTTACTTTTTCCATTGTGTTGTCGCCGGCATCCAGCAGCAGTTCTACTATTTTCTTAGCGGATTGCTTGTTGGAATTCCCTGCGGCATACATCAGGGCGGTGTTGCTTGCCCGGTCAACGGGTGTTGTATCGGCTTTGTGATCGAGTAGGAGTTCCGCCAGGTTGTACTTGTGCTCATCGCCGGCTATAGCGAATGACATCAGCGGCGTTTTCCCTTCCTTATTGGGCAGGTTGACGTCGGCCCCGGCATCAATGAGTTCTTCGACGGCAGGGTTGCTCGTTCCTCCGAAATCGTTGCCGTAGCTTACCCCGCAAACCAGGTTCAGCGCAGTATTGCCGTTCGCATCCACAAAAGCGTTCACATCAAGACCCTTATCAATCAACGTACGCAGGATGGTGATGGTTTCCTTCATCGGGTCTTTCATCCGTGAGATCATGTAGCCGGTGCCGTGGTAAAAGAGGCTCGCAATGGCTGTGCTTCCTGTTTCGCCCGACTTGTGGTTGATATCGGCGCCTTTTCCCACAAGGTATTTCACCACTTCGGCCGAAGGATAATAGCAAGCCCACATCAGCGGGGTACATTGTTCTATCTCCTCGTTGATATCGGCGCCGGTTTCGAGCAGTGCATCCATTGCTTCAATATCCACACTGAGCACAGCTTCGCGGAAGTTCTTGCCACCGGTCTTTGCAGCACTTTCGTCGCCCGTGAGCAACGCGGCAATTTCTTTGGCATTGTTGCGTTGTGCGTAAGTAAGCGGCGTGGTGTCGAAGACATCTTTGTCCTCGGGGTCGATGCTTCCCGAGTCGAGTAGTATCTTGACTACTTTGTAAGTGCGCTCGGTATCCTTGTTGTATGCCAGCATGTCGATAACCTTGTGAAGCAGGTTTTTCTTTTCGTCGCCCAGAGCGTCCATCTTCACTGAGGCATCGGCCATAGCCTGTATGAATGGGTACATCCGGGTAACGCCTGCTTCGTAATAAGCTACTTTATCGTTCTCATTCTTCTTTTTGGGATTGACGCCCAATTCCAACAGTTTCTTGGCTGTGCGGTAAATAGCATCGCCACGCTTCTCAATATTTTTGATATCGTTGAGGTATGGACTCCACATCATTTCGTGCAGCGGGGTATTGCCGTAATCATCTGCACGCACTTTCACGCCTTCCGAAGCCAGGTATTCCACGGCTTCGTCATCAAAGAACGATGCTGCCAGATGGTAGAGGGTCTTACCACTGCTGTCGGTAATAGTTTTGTCGGGTAACGCCTTGTACAGCGCTAATACATCTACGGCTCGCCCTTCCGAGGCAAACATGTTTTGCCGGTAGGCATTGAGAATATTTTCCATTTTATCCACTAATTATCACGAATTATTACAAATTACACGAATTCCGTCTACGAATTATTGAAACTTTAGAAACTTCAAACTTGAAACTTTTCTGCCACCCGAAGCGCTTCTTCAACATTCCGGTAATTCTTACTTTTCAAGAGCGTTGCCATTTCGATGATCTTGTTCCATCGTTCCAAGGCTAGGTAAGCGTCCACTTTCAGCCGCAGAATATTATTTTTCATCATCCCGGGAAACCGGAGCACGTATTTTTCGGTAACACCCACCCGGTAACTTTCCGTTACGTTTTGCACTTTGAGTATCGCATTGTACAACTCATCCTCCATGGGTGCCATTTCCGGCGCCGGTCGGAGCATCGTCAGCGCTTCGTCAAGCCGGTAAAGGGCTTGCTCGTATTTATTGGCAAAAAACAAGCACAATGCAAGGTTATATGAAGACGAAACCTTACGTGACGGCTCTTTCGCCAGTAACTGGTAAACTTCGGCGTAACGTCCGGCGGATATCAGTTGTACAATCCAATCGTCATCCACCGTTTTGGGGGCGGTATCCGGCCGATTGGGACTATTATTTCCTAAAAGCATATTTCTTGCGTTTAAACTTTCGTGCGGTCACAGTCGTCGTTGCCGCCAACCACCACGCATGCTGTTAGCGGAAAACGCCCTACAGGTACAGTTACAAAATAAGGTTCGTCGCCAGCACCGCCAAGGGTTACCATCGGGTCGCGCACCAGCATCTTACCGGTGGTGACATTAACTTCGCCCAACGACATCCTGTCGAGCTTTTTACCAGCTATTTCACCGGATGTGAAATACGCATTTAAATCGACCGGACAAGCCAATAATTTTTTCTTCGACTCGTACATAGCGAGCCATTCTTTGGTTGGGTTCATTTTGCTCTTTATGATTCAATATTATTTACTTAACGCGACCTGCTGGGTCTCCAAGACCCGGTAGGTCTCGATGGCTGCGGCAAGACCTACCGGGTTTTTAAAACCCAGCAGGTCAGATATGTTTACATATTCGCCAACAGGAACTTGACCAGTTCCTCGTTGTTGTTGCTGGTGGCAATATCCAGGGCAGACTTGCCTTCATTGTCGGTTGCTTCTAACTTCGCATCGCCGAAATCCAAAAGCAGTTGCGCAAAGGTCTTTGCGGCGGTGTGGTTGCTGTTACCGGCCGCATACATCAACGGGGTTCTGCCGTTGCGGTCGCATACATCAATCTTTGCCACGTTTTCCAGTAAGGAGATCACCACGTTTTCCGAACGTTTCAATTCACATTCTTTTAAAGCAAACATCAGCGCCGTTTGTCCGTCGAGATTAGCCAAGTTCACATCACACGGCGTGTTGATGATTTCCTCGATCAACGATCCGTACCTGCAATCATTACAACACAAGATAAGCGCCGTATTCGACCGGTCGTCCGCTGCTGCATTGATATCGGCGCCTGCTTTGAGCAACATGTTGAATATGTCCGAAAGGTCCTGATCGGTATGGTGACGCGCCAGCACCGAGTTCGAATCCCAAATCAATGCCTGCATCGCCGTGCGGCCGTGTTCCCCTGCTTTGAAATTGGGATCGGCGCCACCTTCGAGCAACGCTTTCACGCATTCGTTGTGCACCATTCCGCAAGCCAATGCCAAAGGCGTCCTACCTTCAAACCTGTATTCGGTGCATAATTCGTTCAGATCGGTACCCATGGCGATAATAGCCGTGATGGCAGCCGCATCTTTCTTAATGACGGCCTGATGCAGTGTCATACCGCCCGCTGCGAGCGATTGTTCGTTTTCTACATCTTCGCCTTTGAGGTAGGCGGCAATCTTCTTGGCATTCGAATCGACGGCATAATACAATGCATCGTGTTCGTAATTATCTTTGGCATCAATATCCAGTCCCGCTTCCGCCAATGCTTTCACGATCCTGAAATAATCTTCCAGCTTCTTTTTTTCCATGTTGTAATCGTTCGTCACCCGTTCGATTTTCTCTTCTTCGATCTTTCTCCAATTGGGACGTATGTCATCGGGAATAGGCTTGAGATCGTCAAAATGTTTTTTTGCATACACCAGCGACTCGATCGTGTGACGCACTTCCATGCAGACGAAATGTATGGATGTATAGCCGTGGTTGTCCGTTCCGGTGAGTTTTACGCCACTGTCAAGTAAAGCACGGATCATTGGATAATTCGCCTTTTGCGCCGCCCTGTGGTAACAGGTAATCCCGTTGTCGTTTTTGCGCAATGTACTCGCTTTGGCCTCGTAAAGCCTTTTTGCTGCACGGTAAATATCGTCGTCCGAAGGTCTGTGCCAACGACATTCGCTCAATTCGGCCAATGCATGCAACGGGTTGTCGCCGTAGCTGTTGGTCACCGCAGCTTTAGCGCCCGCATCGATCAGGATATCGATGGCGTCCGCATCGCCGTAGCTCGCAGCCATATGAAGCAACGAACGTTTACCGTTGTTTTGAGCGCATTCGTCTTTATCTTCTGCATTCCGGTAAAGCTCGTGTATTTCTTCTGCCGGTTTGTGTGCATCATAAGCTTGGGAAAGCTCGTAAAATATTTTACTCATTAAAGAATATTGTTTGTGTACTGATTGGTTTAAATATGTTTTCTTTTACGGAAGAAACATGTAAATGTTACGAATTGGATTGTTTTTATGAAGCTGACAGGGTCGTTTGAAGTGTAACTCGACATTATGTCTTTTGCCAATAATATTGTACTTTCGGCATTTAAAAACGTCGAAATCATGAGTTTGAAATTTGCTTTATTTAAGAACCGCCTGGTAAAAGACACCAATGCTTACCGCGCTATAGTTCAGGAACAAAAGTCTATCGACCTTGCACAACTTATTGATGAAATGGTTGCCGAAGGAACCGGGCTTACACGTCCGCAGGCATTGGCATATTGCGAGAAGCTATTCAGCCTGTGTGAACATTATGTCTTGCAGGGATACCGGGCAAAGACACTACAAAGCGGTATACTGGATGTAGAATTTAATCGTTCCATGAACAGATGCATCACAATGCACTTATATGGCGCATAGCGATGCGATTATTTATTGCATCAATATGCGCCATATAAAGTACAAACGATGACGGTAGTGGTTACCGGCTAAATTCGGGAAAAGTGGAAATCCTGCGCTCAGCGGCAATACAACTTATTTTTATTCCTTCCAACCGTCATTTTGAGTGATCCGTCCTTTGTTCAGGTCAATTTCCGATTGTGGTATCGGCCACCAGTAATCCTTATTGGTAGCTGCCCTTGTCTTCACCACATTATACGTAGTATCCACCGGTGCACCGCTGCCGAATTTACGGTATTGGATACCTTGTGCCGGTTGGCTCATCACGTTTGGCACAAGCTTCCATCTGCGGATATCGTAAAGCCGCAGACCTTCCTGGGCTAATTCCACACGCCGTTCATTACGGATGAGGTTCAACAGGCTGCCATCGTAGAGACTGGCGATTACCACATCCATATCGTTGGTGTTACCGGCACGGTCGCGGATGATTTGCACCAACTGTTTTGCCTCGGTTTCGCTGCCACCCGTTTCCACCAATGCTTCGGCCCTAAGCAGGTAGGCTTCGGCATAACGGAAAACGACAAAATGGTTGTAGGTATTCCATGTTTCCAACTCGGCGCAATATTTTTTGAACGTGAACCCTGTCGGTGTTTTGTTCCATTCGCCTCCGCCACCTTCGCCTAATACATCGCCTGTCATTACTTCCTTATCCTGCAACGAGCCGTAATCCTTTGCCGGGTCGAAATATGTTTTTCCATCCCTTGTGACAATATTACCGGGGATGGTATTGTAATATTTATCCCTTAACACCGTTCCGGGCGCATAAATGCTTGCGTAAAAACGCGGTTCCTTGTTGGTGTACGGCATGTTTACCTGCGGGGTACCCATATATTCATAAGCGTCTACCAATGCTTTTACCGGCGTGGTGACGCAATACCCCGCTATCGAATTGTTGTACCAGTCGCCCCAATTATTCTTGATGTCGACGGAATATTGCTTGGTGAGGATCACTTCGTCAATATTCTCATTCCCGTAAGTGAACAATTTGGCATAATCGCCTAATACCGGTGCGGTTTTCAACAATTCTTCCGTTTCCGTAAGGGTAATGTCGAAATACGATTTATCGCCTAAGTAGCCGGCTGCGTAAGCCGCAGCCCGCGCCCGTAGCAATCGCGCTGCCGGCTTGCCGAGTTTCGACTTGTTGGGAGCCTGATCGGGCAAACCGGTAATGGCATCTTCCAGTTCGAGCAGGATTAAGTCGAATACTTTCTTCGGGTCTTCTACCTGCGGGATGGTTTCACTTTCGGCTACCGTGGCCGGATTTTCGGTATAGAACATGATGCGCCCGAACTGACATACCAGGTCTAAATAATAATACGCCCTGAATGCACGCGCTTCGGCCAGCACCGTGAAGCGATCGGGATTGACGACTCCGCCCGGCCAGTCGTAATCATCAATATGGTTGATCACATTGTTGGTCCGTTGTACGGCAACATATCCCCGCGACCATCTGTTGTCGGGAAGCGAAGAGAACGTATTGGCTATTCCCCAGCCCAGATCGTATGCGAAGTTCCAGCTTTGGGTTGACAAAGCGTTATCGCTGGCAGCATCGAGCCATTGCATGTACCGGTTGTCGTTTAACATGGCATACAACGAATTAAGCGCCTTATCATAATCGGCAGGGGATGTGAAATAACTGTCGGCTGTGATGATGCCTTCGGGATCGAGGTAAATATTGTCTTTACATCCGAGATTAAAAGACAAGGATATTACCATCAACCGGATCAATATTTTATGATATGTTTTCATGAATACAATTCTTTAAGATTAAAAAATAAGGTTAACACCCAGAGTCATGATCCTCAACTGCGGGAAACTGGTGGTTCGCCCGCTGGGCGCTTCCGGGTCGAGCCCCTGGTCGAGCTTGGTAAGGGTAAACAGGTTGGAAGCAGATACATATACCCTTAGTTTTTGAATCTTTGCCTTTTCAACGGCTTTTGACGGAATAGTATATCCTATCTGCAGGTTTTTCAAACGGAGGTAACTATTGTTTTGCAGATAGAACGAGTTATAATTCTGGGCATTCCTGTTAGATGCCGCCTCCAAGCGGGGAACACCGGCGCCCCCGTTTTCGTTTTCGGGTGTCCACCGGTCGCGGAAATGTATTCCCGTAAAAGCTTCATACGAAGGTCCTTCATACCATTCACCGTATACATACCTGCGTGAACCGGTGGCACCTTGCAGGAATAGTGTCAAGTCGAAATCACTATAGGTCGCATTGAAATTCAGTCCAAAGGTCGACTTGGGAATATTCGGTTCGTATACCACCCTGTCTTCATCATCAATGGTGCCGTCGCCGTTGGCATCCACAAACTTGATGTCGCCGGGCTTCAAAGCTATTAATCCCCGTGGATCCGCTTTATATTTTGCTGTGTAATCGGCCAGTTCCGCACTGTTGGCGATCAACCCGTCCGCTTTGAATATATAGAAGGAATTCAGGGGTGCACCTAACTTTTGTACCGTCCACCCGTCGATATTGAGGTCGTCGCCGCCGCGGTCGATCCATTTATTACGGTTATAAGCATAATTGAAACTCACTGTGAAGCGGAAATCACCTGTATTTTTCTGGTACCCGGCCATCATTTCCACCCCAGAGTTACGTACTATGCCCACATTTTGCGGCGGAGGGTCCAATCCAATAAAATGCGGGATGGCCAAGTTCAGCAATATATCCTTGGTATCCTTGATATAGTAATCGAACTGTCCGAAAATATGGTTGTTCATCAAATTGAAATCAAGTCCTATATCGGTTTGTTCCACAGTTTCCCATGTTATATCGGGGTTGGCCATTTGCGACTGCCTGACGCCGGTAACCAAGTTGCCGTTCATCACTACGTTTTCCACACCATACTGTGGTAAATACAAAAAATTACCAATCTGGTTATTCCCGGTTTGTCCCCACGAAGCTCTTAATTTCAGATTATTGATAAATTCGACATGGTCCATGAACGATTCTTCGGTGATCCGCCATGCTGCCGATGCCGATGGAAATACACCCCATTTGTTCCCGTCGGCAAACCGTGACGAGCCATCGGCACGTATATTGAATTCGAACAGGTATTTATCCTTGAATCCGTAGTTGATGCGGCCAAAGAAGGAATTAATCCCCCACAAATCGGGTGAACCGTTGGCATACTGGCTGCTTGCCGAGCCTAACCCTATGTCCGGAAAATCATCCGAAATCAGGTTTTTCCGTTCAGCCGACGAATAATAGTTCCGGTACGAAATCCGTTCCATACCATATAACGCACTAAGATCATGCACCTTATTAAAATTCTTATGGTAGTTGATCAAAAACCTGAGCGTTACCTGATAATTGTTATTACGCTCATCTTTCACACCATTCTGCGGGTTCCATTCCGTTACATACTCATTATTGGCATTGTAAAACTTATAATTTTGGCTGTGCGTCTTGTTTCTGTCCCATCGTCCCCGGACCGAAGCCACACCCGTAAATACAAGATCCTTGATCAGTTCATAATCTACTTTTGCCTGTCCGTACATCACATCCCTTTGGTAATCGGCACGGCCCACCACATCCAAGTCCATCGAAGCCACCGGGTTGCTGTTCTGGTTGTCCAATGCGTAATTGTCGTTGGCATACCTGATAGGGACCGTAGGCACCATCGACCATGGACGGTATTGCGCTTCGCCCAATTGTTGCGGCCATAAACGGTCGATATGGCGATAAAAAACGTCAACGCTGGCTTTTATGTGTTTCCCGATGGAGATGTCGGTATTGACACGGAAGTTATATCTTTTGTAATTCGTATTTTTGGTTAATCCAGGTTGATCCAGATAGTTGAATGAAGCTAAGTAACGTCCGTTATCATTGCCACCCATCACCGAAAGGTTTTGTTGCGTGACATAGTTTGGTTTAAAAACTTCGTTAGGATACACGACATAAGGATGGTTGTACGGATCGGATCCGTTTTCGGTAGCTACAATGTCGTCTTCGCTGAAGATAGGCGTATTCCCTGCATTCGAGCTCGCTTCGTTCACCATTTCCATGTATTCCCTTGCTCCCACCGCCTTGGCTTTTACTGCACGGGTCTGTATACCGACCGAACCATCGTACGACAGGGTCATCTGTCCGCTCTTGCCCCGTTTGGTCGTCACCAGAATAACACCGTTGGCCGCGCGTGAACCATAAATGGCTGCCGATGCGGCATCTTTTAATATTGACACATTGTCAATATCCTGTGCCGGTATCTGGCTCAGTTCCATTTCTATACCGTCTACCAGGATCAATGGCTTTGCCGAACCTGTGGTGCTCACCCCACGCAGATACATATCCGGGTCATCGCTACCCGGAGCACCACCACGGTCGATAATAGTGATTCCCGGTGTCAGACCCTGGAGGCCCTTCTCCGTATTCACCGCGTTTAACCGGGTCAGTTCTTCACCTTCCACTTTATCTACAGCTCCTGTCAGGGTTACTTTACGTTGTATGCCGTATCCCACCACCACCACTTCGTCTAATTTCTGGGTAACCTCGACTAATATGACGTTGATAACGGTTTGTTGCCCCACAGGTATATCCTGTGACGCATATCCGATAAATGAAAATACCAATACCGCATCTCTATTGGGAACAGTAACAGAATATTTCCCGTCAACATCGGTTATTCCCCCGTGGGTGGTGCCTTTAATCTGAATATTAACACCCGGCAGGGGACCGTTTTGATCACTGGCCACACCGGTAATGGTGATATCTTGTGCCATGGTGCGCCCGGAGGCCTCTTGCAGAAGTACATCAGATGCCTGCAAGGATAATGTTCCCATCCAAAGAAGTAACAGGATGGTTTTAATAACTTTGGGAAGCTTAAATAGCCAAATAATAACTAACTGACATAAATTTTGCATATCTTTACTTTTGAATTAATATTTAAAAAGAATATTTGGTATTGATTCACTTAATGGCCGGGACTGCAATTCCCGGCTTTTTTATAGTTATTCGATGTATTTATTACATAGACAAACTTATTAATATTTAATAAATACTATTTTGCTAATCTGAATAAGAAACATCATAATCCCAGAAATTGTTTTGCTATTTTATGAAATAATGACAGTTTGTTGTTTTGCGTATATACGAGGTAGCATTCGTGTATTAGGTTAGATGTAGCGCCCCGATATTAAATGAGCATAGATCATGAGGCTGTCTAAAAAGTCTATCTTCGGAATGTTATATCTTGCAGGAATACCGGGTTAATCTGCCTGTAGCAAGTATCTATGCACGGATTAAATTAAAGGTGTCGATGTTCCCTGTGGTCAGGCCTTTGGAATCGGGTTTCCTAGTGTCATGTCAACATTATTTGGGCGCGTCATTGCGAGGAGGAACGACGAAGCAATCTATCTTTGAATGTAAGATTGCTTCGCTATCGCTCGCAATGACGAACCAACAATTTGCCTTTGACATGACATTAGTATGTTTATTATTTTTGCTTGAATACAGATCATTTTTTATCAATTTTATCCATTGATCGCTTCGGTGTCGGTTCGGTATCGCTTCGGTGCCGGTTCGGTGTCGTTCGGTAATGCATTTTGTTGAGCATTTTATCCAAAACAAAAACCTCGCAGACTTATTAAAAATCTACGAGGTTTAAGTGTTAAACTTACTAATCTATAATACCTGTTTGTTGTAGGAGATATTGCCGGGTGTGTCCGACGCAAATATTTCTATTTTATCGCCAACAAGGTTATCATTGGTTTGCGTGGCGGTAAATACCCACTCATAACCAATGGCGTCGGGTTGTGCTTCGCTTTCTTCCACCAGCGAACCATCGTCGTTGGTGATACGAATTGTTACCGCCTTTACAGCGAAATCGTCGGTTACGCGAATACGGATCGTGTCGCCAGGTTGCCCTGCATAGGCCGATACATCGACATGTTCAATGCTTGGCGCTTTAAGGAAGTCGGCAACGGCTACAATGTATGGCGTTTTTCCCTTTTTGGCAGCCACCTCTCCGTATTGTGGTAATGATTGTGCCACCGTTGCATAAAGCACTGTGCCCGCTGGAATTTTTTGCGCTGCTCTTTTTGTCCTTCCGATACCTTGTTCGATTTCCGGGGTTTATTCGACACAATGGTTTTCCCATCACGTTGGCTGAATACCAACAAGTCGCCTATTTTACCGCTTAATCCATGTGTGACCACATTATTACTTGACTTTGCCATGATGATAAAAATTTAAAGATTAATGAAATATTGATTGATATTTGTTTCTAAATGAATTTTCGATAATCTCTATTTAAAGTCGAGGCTTATGTAGTGATTTGCCACATTCATTGATACACAAAAATCGTGCAAATATTCCTTAAAAGTTCAAATTTTCATCAATTTTCGAATATATTTATACTGGGTATTTTTATGTTTAGCCTGAATTATTCATACTAAAATCATGAATGTTAGGAAAGAGTTGAAGATGAAGAGCGGCACATTGCCGCTCAACTCAGCGACGTATTCGAGTATGAATAATGCGAATCAAGGGTTGGTTTTGGGTTAAAGCCCTTGATTCGCATGAATAACTCAGGTTAGAAAGGCATGGCAGAAAGTGTTTTAAAACATAACACTCCAATTTCCTGAAAAATAGGTCTCGTTTAATTTTTTTAATTGTCCTTTATTATTTTGCCGCAGGAAGAGGTTTTGCAAATCCTTGAACAAGTAAAGTTGAAGCCAATATCCATTGGTATACTTTTCGTAAATGGAGGTCGATTCGTGAAGCTTGGCATACCAAGAAACGTTGAGGCCATGTCTTTTTGCTACTTTCTCGGCCAATAAGGCATTGGCCCACATGTCGTCCGACATCCGCTTTTTTAGTTGGGTGTAATCGGCATACCCGAAGTTCGAGATATCAATGATTTCACATCGATCATCAATACCCAACTGTTTCAGGTCTATTGTTTCTTCAAATATGGAATCTCCATCCAGATCGTATTCAATGTAATCAAAAAAGCCATTATTGTCCTTATCGGTATATTTCACGGTGGCAAATTGTTTGGGTTCCCTTTTTACCCAACCACGGTCGTATCCGTGGTAGGCTGTTGCATTCTTGTCGATACGCCAACACCCCCATTCGGCGCCATACAAATGTAAACGCCCGTCGAATTTGCTGATATAAAGTTTTCCTTTGCCCGAAGCATCCAAGTCCCATTCGCCGCGGTCGCCGGCAGCATCACTTTGCGGGTGGTTGTCGATCCCGCCTTTCCATGTCCCGATTTTGAACGGGTCGCGCGGCTCGTATAATTCTACTCGTTCCCAACGTTTACAATCATCATCTTCGTCGTATACGAAATAAATCTGTTGCCAGTCGCCGGTAAAAACCAGTTCCGGAGCTGCCTTGTGGTCGGGATAAATCAGTTCGTCCAGTTGCCTGAAACGCGGGTCCATGAAATATTTGTCGGCTTCGGGTAATCCACGCAGGTTTTTGATTTTATGTACCTGGTCCATGTAATTGAAGCCTTTTCCACGGAAACTGATGGTAAAGTCAAAGTCAAAACTGTTACCCGGCCCATTATCATTGTCCATATCTACGGCCAGGGAAACCCAGTCGATCCATCCGCTTAGCTTTACCCGTTGAGTGGCTTTCCCTTCCACTGTTCCATCGTAGTTACGAGGTGAATCGACTAGCCGGATAGCCATTTCCGAAAGCCCGTCTCCATCCGGATCATAAAACAGGAACGGATTTTCCCAGTTCAACCTCAGGTCGTCAATACCATTGGTGTAAGCATGGATTTTCAGGAATGCCGTATTTCCGCTGTAGTCGGTGTAGAAATCGGAAGTCTCGACCCTGTCCCAGTTATGAAGTTTCAGCGTATTCCAGTCGATGTAATTGAAGACCTGGTCGTGGTCGGTGTCGAGCACCCACATGTAATGCCCGTTGGGCCATACTTTGTCGGGAATGCTGTCGGAATATTCCACTACAACCTGCATGTCGGCCTTACCATCGCCGTCGGTATCCACCCAGTCGATGATCAGGTCGCCCCACGATCCGTATTTTCCATCTTTGTTGCGGTCGATCAGCAGGCAGTCGTTGTCGGTATCGCCTTCGATATCGCCCCATTTCATGTCGCCATCGTCGTCAATCCAGAGGATCGGGATGCCGTTTGCTGTGACGGATTCAATGGCATCCGGTTTCCCATCGCCGTTAAGATCGATTTGCTTCGGCTTGTAGCCAACGGGAGGTGGCGGAAGACGGTACGGGGTAATCTGTGTTTTGATGTTCCAATATGATTGTGATGGTTTTTGTTGCGCATAAATATTGGCAAACACGAAAATTAGAATAAATACGAGTGTTAATTTGAATGTATTCATAATTTATTATGTGAAATGAATTAAAATGATTCTAAAATGTGACAATAATAGGCTTTTCTTTGTTTTTTTCGTAGGTCACTTGCTTGCTTTCAAAGGTAACCTGTTCTTTCGTTTTTCCAGCGGATATCGAAACTTTTAATTTCCCGGATGTGTCTTTTTGAAAAATAATATTTAGCTTCTCCGATTTTTCTTTTTTGCCTTTCACCGGTTTCATTAAAGCTACAAAATCAGCGTTTCCTTTTTCCTGCCGCAATACCAGCAATGGCACCTGTCGTCCTCCTTGTCCGGTAGGCATAGATGATGTATAGGCTGCTTGTTCCACCGCATCGTGCATGAACCACAACCTTAACCCGATGTCATCTGCATCCCATTGTGCTTCACCCAAATGATCCACAATGTCCTGCTTTTGTACATTTGTTATGAAAGGATCTGTAAATTCTTCTTCGGAAGGAACCGAATTGCCGTTTAATATGAGGTGATCGCCTTCTGCATGGAAAAACCAGTCATACCGGTGCTTTTCTTTTCCTTCTATGTGATCCCAGACAATTACATAATCGTCCGTCATCATCACCGACCGTGTCCAATCAGCATCTGCAACAATTGCCTTTGTGGTAGCCGAAGCAAATTTGAAGGATGGGGTGATCTCAAATGCGGTTAAGTTCCTGTCTTTGATTGCCGGGTGATTCTTCCCATCCACGACAATGGTATTATGCGAAAAGGTACTTTTCAAGAATTGATTTGAAGCCGAGGCATATCCCGTTGTCCCATAATCAGGCACTAATGTTTTCCCTTTGGCAAACAGTGTAATGTTCATTTTATCCGGATGTCCGTGTCCCAGAAAAGGACCATAATCAAAGGTCATCATCATTTCTTTTTCGCATGATAAACCGGATCCTTGCCGCAGAACGGCAATCCCAAGTACAGGAAAATCAATGGACGTAAAAACAGGTTTATCAACTTTACCGGGAAGTTTTTCCCCATAAAGGACATTACGATAATGCGGATCCAGCAAATCGCCCTGTATACCACTTTTGTTACCCTTATTTACCTGTTGTACAGCCCATGCAAATTCGGGTAACCGGTAACGATAGTACCCAACCGTATATTGATCCTGCGGGAGATAGGATTCATACCAACCGTCGTTGATGGCAGCTAGCCTCATATCCGGGTAGGCATATCGCAACGGCGCTGTAAGCATTTTCCTGATGCCTTTTCCTTGTTTTATTTCCCAGTGGTATAGGTCATCCCCATTGTTTGTTGCAGCTTCCACAAATGAAAGAAACCCGTTGAGCGGATAAAAGTGGTATGTGTGCACCGACTCCGGCCACAGGCCGTCGTCGCCTAACTGGTCGCTTATCTGGGCTTTGAACTGTTGGGTAGCATAATCGATGAAACGTTGATGACGGGTGGCATATCCTATAACGCCCACAGCCGAAAGGTGCCATGATCCCCAATTACCACCAACGCCGGATTGGGAAAGCATCTGCGCCGCCGGCCATAGCAATTCCTGTTCGATATGTGTTCTCTGACCGTCTGTCATGACATTATATAATAAGTCGTATCCTTCGGCCAAAGGGATCATTACAACTGCTTCTTCCAGCGTTTGACGCAACAGGGTTTGACGCGGGTATGCATCTGCGTATTTTACCAGGATTTCTATACCCTTTTCCGCATACTCCTTTTTCCCTTCAATAGCATAGACCATGCCCAAATGACGGACAGCACCGCACAGCCAATAATGTATTAAGGCACGACGCACGGCCAAGACCTTGTCATTGAGATATGTTTTTCCGCATACCGGACACCGGCTGGGAACATCATCACGGAATATTTTATCTTCCGGGATTTCCAGCATAGTTCCGTCGGTACAGAAAAAATCATGGAACCATCCTCCCATTTCGGGAATGACAATTGAACGGTGTAACCAAAGGTCTGCACCCGCTTTTACATATTTTTCATAAACATCCCTTCTTTCGGATTTTTTACGCAGAATATCTTCGCGGACAAAGTTAAGCCGCTCAGTGTTCACCGAAACGCAAGGATGCGGGTGATTATCGTATACACAAGGTTTGGCACCAATTTCAGCACCCCTCCTTTTTTCAAGGTTTTGCGCCCATAAGGTCATTGGGACAAATAGACAAATGATGAAAAAAAATCTCATTTCAATGATAGTTCATTTTAACAAAAATACAATATCTTTAGTATTGTCTTAATAAGTGGTGAAGATAAAATGGCGGAGATGAGATAAAAATCATCTCCGCCAACTTTTTTAATTCATCTTTACCAATTGAAATTGACTCCCGCGAATGTTTTGCCGCGTGGAAGTAAAGTTCATAAGAAGACCCATAGATACTTCGGTCGGCCCGTCCACAACAAATTCTATGGTTTTACTACCGGTTGCCGTGGTGCTTGCGGCAATTCCCACGAGAGAAGCTGAAGCTAATGCCGATGTAATATTGGCAATATCAGGCAAGGTATTTCCGGCAGCAACCACCAGGTATCTTGGGTCGTTTCCCGAGTTACCAATGGCATTGTCCGGTCCCCCGAAGAGAAATGTAAATTGGTACCGTCCGGGGTCAATGGTAAAAGTTTGGTATATTTTACCATTGACAATAGCCGGATCGGTAGTCCATTGTTCGGCTCCTATGCAACCTCCGTTGTTCAGGTTGTCATAACCACCGTTTCCACCGGCTTTATTCTTTACAGCATCGTTGGTTGTCCAATCCTGAAGGATGCCATACCGTGAACCATCCCAAGAGGAATAAAGGAACGGACGTTTGATATTCTTCATATATTTATTTGTTACATCGACCTTGGCAATTTTCAGTGGTTCAGGGTCGGTATACAAAGTATCTATCGCTAAAGGATTCGGATGAAAAACGGTTTGGTAATAATAATCTACATCCATATCGCCGCCCCATTCGGAGGTCAAATCTTCCACATTAAACCGTTGTTTATATGTTTCCCCGGCAAGGGTATAGAAGACATCGACGGCAAAAGCTCCGCCTGTGACATCCGCAGCACCCCATGTTATGGCGATTTTCCCGTCTTCATTCATTTCGCTCGATATGATAGGCCGGGGAAGCAGGGTTGAACGGTATTTTTCCCCATAAACCGAACCCATTACTTCGGTGGCAATTGATGCATGCCCTTCGTCATCGTACGTTTTGATAAAAAAGGAATAATATTTCTCGGGAAGATTGTTGATTAAGATCTCAATACTATCCCGGTTTTCAGGAATAGTCACGTTAAGCGAATCAGTGTAATTGTTCCAGAATACTTTCGCCACCGCTACATTTGGGTCCGAACCCTTCACCCATGATATCATTACCCGGTTATACCCGGGATGCACTACGGGATTTATTGGTTTCCCGGAGTATACTAAACCTCCGGGGACTATGAAATCCTTATAAGTGTTCTCCATATCCTTACAAGCTGTGAAACAGATAGCAATCAGCAAGCCCATTATGTAATGACATACTTTTTTCATATTACTACTATTTTATTGTTTTTTCTCGATTTGCCCCCAGAATGATAATTCGTTCAATACATAAAATTTTCCTCCGCCACCGCGATTGATCAGCACTTTGAAACGCATGTAACGTACAGCCGGTATGCCAACAGGAAAACTATAATCTTCACCTGCGCGTTCATATTCCATATCGGCAGCTGTATAAGAAGGATCAGGAAGACCGGAAGGTTTAACCGATTCAAAGTGGCCAAGTAATGTCCATTTGTCCCAATCATCCACTAACTCGTTCGATCCCCATATTTCAAAATCCTTTACCCAGTCGGGCACATAAGGATATTGAACAGCCTGGAATAATTTCATCCTGCTAAAAATAACTTTTGTCTGCATATCCATGGTAAACCACTGCGGATATGTATCATCTTCCGACTTATACCAGTCCTCAGCTGCACCATAGTTGCCATTAAAAAGATTGCTTACCGTGTATTTTCCCTGTCCTTTATTTTTATCGCTTGGCAAAGTCACTAACTTAAAGTATGTGTGGGGTATATATTCTTCATACAAGGGGGTTAATGCTTTGACTAAGGTGTCGGATTTGTTGTTCCACCGATCCCTTATGTATATGCCAAAAACTCCTGGTTTTGATTTTAATCCCCTTATGCTGAAATCGCCTTTCAAAGAAGATGTATAATGTGTGGTTAACGGTATCCACTCCTTACTCGTGGTGTCGGACATGACAAAGATGGCTAAATCGGCCTGGGCATCATTTTGGAAGGTTATTTGCAATCCGCCGAATGTTGCATCGAGCGTTAATGTTTTGAATACGGATTTTACCGGAGGCAGTTCCGGTTTTACATGGAGCGTTATCGGCTCAGATTCTTTTTCATTTTTCCCGACACTGACAATATCGACTTTATACTCCACTGTATCGCCAAAGCCGACTAATTGCAGCGTATCTTTATATAGGGACGATTTGGCCTCACGATATACACCAGGCTGTATTTCATAAACAGCCTTTACATAAGACAAGGATTTGTCTTTGGGCAATTTATAGGTAATGATAGCGCCTCCGGGCGTACTTGCCACTTTTACATCGCTCACTTGGCCAGGAACGACAGTGCTGTCATCCGGATAGGAAAGATGTTTTTCTTCCTTACAACCATACCAATATACAAGGAGTATGGACACAAACATGATCAGATAAACATTGTTTTTCATCGTATTTGTATTTTTATTATTGAATTTGATATTTTATCATTGCTTTACCTTGATTTCATTTACCAACCTATGTTCTGTACCAAATTAGGATTAACCGATATTTGGGAATCCTTAATAGGCCAGAAATAGTCTTTTGATCCAAAAGTTTGGTCAAACAGGGTAACTTTCCTGTAATATGCCACCGGACTATCCTGTAACCTGTCCCACCCCTGGATAGGATTATTCATGATCCTGGCTGCTTCTTTCCAACGACGCAGATCCCAAAAACGTTGTCCTTCAAAAGCCAGTTCATTCAAGCGTTCCTGACGGATAATTTCCCTTAACCCTGTTTGAGATTTATATTTGTCCGGGACATTGGAGTATGTGGTCCATGCCTCATCAACTTTGAGTAATCCGGCCCTTTCGCGGACGCTGTTGAGATATTTATACGCTTCTTCGCTGGGACCTTCTACTTCATTCAGCGCCTCGGCATACAGCAGATAGAGATCACCCAACCGGATCACAGGCCAGGGATAATTATTTACCGAATAGGTGGTCCCTGCACCGATGACATTCTCGAAATGGATCACCTTTTTGATGAAATATCCTGTGACCGTACTTCTATCCGCACCAGCGGCATTTCTTTGACCTTTTTTGGTTTGTACATAAAACAGGTCGTTTGGTTTGGTATTATCATAAACACCTTGTCCGTACCATACACCTCCGTCGAAACCTAAGGTGGCATAAAACCTCGGTTCACGGTCGAAGTGCAGATTCACGGTGGTATAGCCTTTGCGGATATACAGGCTTTCTTTATCCGTACCCTCACGCAAATCATACCGGTTATTGTAATCCCATGTCTTATCTTCATTAATAGGCACCCCGTGTTGGGAATAAAACTGTTCGACTATTTTCAACGTGGGTGAATAATCTCCGCGCGGGACAAAGTTTTCCACATATCTCGAATCCAACAACGGCAAAGCGGAACCCTGAATAGCACAGTAACTTTGTGTATTTGCCCATATTACTTCGTTGTTCCATCGCTCGCAGACACTATTGCGCAGGCTTAACTGGTATTGTACCGTGTCTGTAAGTTTAAATTGCTGATAATTGCTACTATAAACATACAGCTTCAATGCAGCCAAATCGCATGCATCAATGGCCTGTTTACAAGCGTCTGCTGCAATACGCCATTTTTCAACGGAGAATTCCTGATTGAACAACTGGGTACCATCCGGATTCTTCAATGTTGCCTGGTCTGTATTTCCATTGAATAAATCGCTTGCCGCAGTTACCAATATCTTTGCTTTCAAAGCCAAGGCAACAGGCCGGGTAATGCGGCCAGCCTCCTGCTGTTGGTTTGGGGTATAAACATTGGGATCTAAGAAATCCACTGCTTCGTCGATAAGTTGTACCATGTAGGCGAAACAGGAATCCACAGGATTGCGGACAACCTTTACTTCGTTGACATCCGCATCAATGGGCAAATTCTCTTTGATGACAGGGACCGGTCCGTACATGCGCACCAGATATAAATGGTAATAGGCTTTAAGTGTTTTTACTTCGGCGATCCATTGGTATCTTTCCGATTCCAACATATCCGGCACATTGTTGATGTTTTCGAGAAAGATATTGCAATCCCTCAAACCCCGGTACAAGTTGATCCAAAGGTTGTCACCGTAAGGATTGGTAACATTCTGATAGCCTCTTGCCATACTAAAATATGAACTACCTTGGTTGCTTAAGCGCCATATCTCGTCACCGCCTTCCATTGCCGGATCTTGCCCCGGATTACCATCCTTAGGCATATAGGAATAGCAAGTAAATAAATATTTTTCCGCTTCACTCCGCATTGCAAATGCATGATTTAATGTCGCTACATTGTCTGGAATTAAACCCAGAAAATCCGAACATGAAGATAACCGGATCAAAAACCAACCCAATAATAAACCTTTCCATGCATATTGCCTGGGTTCGTACCGGGAAAGGGTATGATGGAATTTTCCATTTTTGCCAAATATGCTTGTAGTATTCATACATGCTAATTTTAACTGTTTCATTAATTTATTATTTATCTAAAATCCAATATTCAAGCCGATATTGAACGTTTTTTGCAACGGATAATCCAATCCTTTGCCACCCATTTCCACATCCCACATTTTGAACCGGCTCAGCAAAAACAAGTTGGTTCCAGTGAAATATATCCTGAGATTGGAAGCTTTTATTTTATCCAGTACCCTTTGCGGTAAAGTATAGCCAATTTCCAGTTGTTTTAACCTTAGGAAAGCGCCATCGCGCATAAACCACGTATTGGACTGGTTATTGTTGGAAATAATGGTTGTACTTAACCTTGGCCATAAGGCATATACATTCCGGTTGTCTTCCGACCAGTAACTGTCTGCATAAGCTTTCAACAACTGGGTTTCGTTGTAAAACGGAGAAGTTGCCGAATAATTAATCCAAAATGACTCATTGGCCAAACCTTGGAAAAAAGCAGAAAGATCAAATCCTTTATATCCCACCGAAAATCCAAAACCGTAAACGATTTCGGGCATAGTAGGATTCCCTATCGGCACCTGGTCGGCTTCGGTAATGACATTATCCCTGTTCACATCCAAATATTTGATATCTCCCGCCTTATAGTCGCCAAACTGGAGCGGTGAGTTAGCTACTTCGGCTTCGTCGATAAAAAGCTTTTCTGCAATATATCCTTTGGTTTGATAGATGGCTGTACCTACTCTCGAACGCCACCACTCTTTATAAACAGGTTCTTCGTAAACTTCGTAACGGCTGGTTGCATAAGTAAAATTACCCCTTGCTGTTACCCATAGGCTATTGGGCCAGGCCTGCTGATAATCGATAGAAATGTCGGTTCCCTTACCGGATGCTTCGCCCGTATTGGCACGGATACTATAATTCCCGGAAGTATTCAGCCCCGTTGTATTGGGTATGGAAACACGATCCATCAGGATATTTTTCCGGTATTCATTAAAATATTCCGCAATGACGTTTACTTTTCCCCACAAACCAATTTCCAAAGCGATATTCTTTTTATCGGAAACCTCCCATGTAATGTCATTATTGGCATATCTGTCCACGGTGATGCCATTTCTTTTATATGAATTGTTGTTTTCGCCGAATGTTGCGGCTTTACTTGCGTCATTCATATTCACAATCGACATAAAAAAGAACCTGTCTTTGGCCGAGCCAATGGCATCGTTCCCGGCTAATCCCCAGGATGTCCTTAACCTCAGGCTAGATATCGTTTTTTTCATTGGTTCCCAGAAACTTTCGTTGGAAATACTCCAAGCCAAACCAGCCGACGGGAAAAAGCCAAACCGGTGCGATTCATGAAAACGCTCCGAGCCGTTGTAACCAAAATTAAATTCTGCAAAGTAGCGTTTGTCATACGAATAAGTAGCACGACCAGAAAGTCCAAGGTTCCGGTAAGGTAAAGTCTCTTGGAAATCATCCACTTCCGCCAGCATTTTATCTTTCAAAATAAAAACCAGCAATCCGCTCACGCCATGTTTACTTGAAAATGTCCGGTTGTAATCCACGGCAGCCTCAACATATATATCGGAGTCAACAGTTTTGGCTCCTTCACTCCATCCCAGATATTCTGACCCGCTATCTTCATTTAAAAGATTGAGTTGATAATCGCCTGTGATAGGGTCATAATATCCGATTTCGTAATAATACGGACTATAGGAACGGGATATTTCATAATAAGAGTCGCGGGTTACATTAAACATGCCCCTTGCCTTAAGCCCTTCGGTGATGATATTCAAGTCTTGTTTCAAATCGATCTGGGCGATCATCTGCGACCGGTTATAGTCCTTGTATCCCCTGACCATTTGCGCATAAGGATTGACATACTGCGCCTGGTCATAATTGCCAAACATGATATGACTCACATGCTTGTATTTTTCCGTAGCCGGATAGTAGGCCGGGAACAGTACCGGGTTTGAATGCATTACCATGCTGTACATTTGTGTTCCGCCACCAATAGGGCCGGTATAGTTGTCGAAATTACCGCTTAACCGGACTATCAATTCCGTACTCTTGGTAATGTCGATATTGACATTTGAACGAAGGGTATATTTTTGCAGATTGATATTACTGTTGAAATTATTACGCTTGTCAACTTTAAGTATGCCATTATCCCTGCTATACGAGGCCGATACGAAATACCGCGCAATATTCCCTCCTCCGCTTACATTCAAATTAACCCGTTGATTCATGGCATACTCCTTAAATAACGATTTCCGCCAATCATTGGCCGGATAAAACATAGGATCCATCCCGGCTTCCGTATTAGCTATTTTCCTGTCGGAATAACGCGTAATTCCAAGCGGATCGCGGGTCAATACCGCTTCATTTGCCAATCGCATATAAGTTACAGGATCGGCCAACTCTACATTTTGCGTAGGCATTGACAAAGAATTTTCCATCCTGATGGTCAATTTCGCTTTCCCTTCCGATCCCTGCTTGGTCGTCACCATAATCACCCCATTGGCCCCACGTGCGCCATATAAGGCAGTGGCTGTTGCGTCTTTTAATATACTGAAACTCGCAATATCATCAGTATGGATACGGGCCAAGTCGGTGGTGGAAAGTTCGATTCCATCAATTAAAATTAAAGGGCTTGTTTTATACCCAAAGGTAGTGACCCCGCGGACAAAGAAATCGGCGTTGTCCTGTCCCGGTTCCCCACTCCGTTGATACGAGATGATTCCTGCAATATTCCCAGCTAAAGCTGTGGTAAGGTTACTGGAAGTCACCTTCAATTTTGCCGGACTGATGGTGGTAATAGACGCCACTACACTCTCCTTTTTTTGTGTACCGAATGCCACAACCGTCACTTCTTCGATTTCGGCTGCCGCTTCCTGCAAGGTAACGGCTATAATCTTCCGGTTACCCACTACTACCTCCTGCATCTGGTAACCTATAAAACGAAATTGCAATACAGAAGTGTCGCTCGGTACAGCAATATTAAACTCCCCATTGACATCGGTAATGGTACCTTGTATAGTTCCCCTGATGATCACGTTCACCCCGGGCATCAATGCACCTGAATAGTCGGATACGGTACCGGTAATTTTAATGCCTTGCTGAACAGATCTATGGCGAAACGCCTCATCGTGGTTTTTGGTTACAATGATGTAATTATCCGCTATCTTATATTCGAGATCGGTTCCTTCGAACAATGTCCTGAGTACTTTCTCTATTTCCTGATTTTTTGCATTTACTGTTACTTTTTTATCTATGTCTATTTCATCCGAATAAAGAAAAGAATATTTGCTTTGGACTTCAATCTCTTTTAAGATTGTTTTCAGAGAAACATCTTTATAGGTTAATGAGACTTTTTGGGATTGTGAGTACATATCTGATGCAGACACGCTAAAAATACTCATCCATATCAGATAACAGGTCGTTTTAGCTGCAATTTTCATCTTACGAATCATTTTTGAGGATAAGATATCCTCCTCTATTTTAAATAAAGTCATATATTTGTCCGTTTTTGTTGATAAATAATCCTGAACTGTTGTTTATTTTCAAAAGTGTATTGATGATAGGGGAGTGTTGGTAGCATTTCCCTATTTTGTTGTAGGATGGATTATTGCATAGGCGTGTGTGTTTATTGGTTAGACAAAAAAATTATTCTACATGAATGGTGTCGTTTTGGATATAAAAATTGAACGGTATGGACTGTTGTATCAAAGTAAGCATTTTTTCAGGCTTTTCATCCAAGCTGAATCGTCCGGTATATTTTCTTTCAGCAATTTGTTGTTTCTTCAAACGAATCGTAATATGAAAATTTCGTTCCATAAATGCAAATATGTGTTGGATTTGTTCCTGGTCGAACGATATTCGTCCTTCTTTCCATGCCGTGTATAGCTGGCTGTTGACTTCACGAAGCGACATACTGCCGCTTTGTTTATCGAATTGCAATTGTTGCCCGGGAATAAGCGTTATTTCTTCGTTTTCTTTTGTCCTGATATTTTTCCGGACTTTTACAGAGCCTTCCACCAATGTGGTAGTTATCGTTGGTTCGAGATCGGAAGCCCTGATATTGAATTGGGTACCTAACACTTCGACGCTTACATCCCCGGATTTTACAATAAACGGCTTTCCGGTATCTTTGGCTACTTCAAAATACGCTTCACCCGACAGTTCGACTGTGCGTAGCTTTTTCCCGAATGTTTCCGGATAGGTAAAGCTGGTTTTGTCGTTTAACCATACTTTGGTTCCGTCGCTTAACTCCACCATTGATTTCTCCCCTTTGACTGTCGTAACAACCTGTTGTTTAGCCGTATGATCATTGTATAATATATGTATTCCGGCCATATATGCAACAACCACTATGGCAGCCACCGATACCCATTTCAAAAGTGCCGCATATATCTGCGGTTTCGGGTTTTCGGGTGTTTGTATTTTCTTTTCGAGTTGTAACCAGATTCTTTTTTGCATTTCCGAATCAACTGGCCTTAAAAGATCGGAAGCCATCAAAACATCAAACATCTTTCTGTAATGTTCTCTGTTTTCAGACGATTGTATTGTCCAACGATATACCAGGTCGTATTCGTCTTTACTGGCGGTCCCGTCGAAACAACGTATTAAAAGATCATCTATTCCATTTGCTTGTTCCTTCTTTTCCATCGTTTTTTCCTTATTGCTTATCTATGACAATTAGCAACGGGTATATGATGACAGAAAAACAAGAAATATTTTAAATAAAATCGGAATTCGTTTTAAATAAGGATATTAAAGTCTCACAATTTTGTTATAAACAATAGAAAGGGAAGAAAATCTTTCAATTCGATACGTAATTTTTCCAAAGCTCTCCTGATTTGCGTATGGACAGTATTAACACTGACACCTAATTCTATTGCGATTTCTTCATGCGTCATATTTTCATTACGGCTCATATCAAATATTTTCCGGCATTGGGGAGGCAGTTTTTCAATCGCTTTTTGTAATGTTTCTGTTATTTCATTTTCAAGTAATGTCGATAGCGGGTAATCAGCTCCTCCCTCATTTAAGAGTTGCAGGTGTTTGAAAAAGTCTTCATATTTCCTCTGTACCTTTTTGTGTTTTAGTATATTGAGGCATTGATTGTATACGCTTTTGAACAGGTATGATTTCAGCGATTTCCCAATAACCAAGGAATGTTGTTCTTCCCATAATTTCAGGAAGATTTCGCTGACCACGTCTTCAGCTGCCGCCTGATCTTTGGTAATAACCAGGGCATAATTGTATAGGAGAGGAAAATAGGTGATGTATGTTTCCTCAAACAAACTGATGTTTCTCTTTTTAGAAAACCCTAAAGATAGAATGTCGGACTTCAAAATAACACAAGTATGCGCATCAAATGTTTTTAATATAGATGATAAACAGCTACATTAAAAAATGCGACTCCAAACATACAATTTTTTTTTACCCGTCGAAAGATTATGTCCGACTACTATTTCTAAAATATTGTGTATAGCACATTTATTTGTTTATAATTTTAGCCGCAATTTACATCAATTTTTGTTGATTTTATCCTTTGATCGTTCCGGTTTGGGTACGGTGTGGGTTCGGTGCCGGTACGGTATCGTCCGACAATGCGTTTTGTTGAGCTTTTTTATTCAAAACAAAAACCTCGCAGATTTATTAAAATTCTACGAGGATTAAGTGTTGATCTTACTAATCTATGCGAATCAAGGATTGGATTTTGGGCTAAAGCCCTTGATTATTTGCCCATTCGCCATTGCCGTCAGGTTACTCACCTTCGGCTCGCGAGAACGCCTCGCTAAGTATAGCTGACAGATGAAAGAGTAATCTACCTATGGGGCATTGGTTTGCTATGACTTATTACATTCAGCAATTATTTCTTAGATTGCCCTTTTTGTGGTTTCTGGGTGTCTTTATCCATATTATACGGCAATTGCCATACATTGCCTTTGCTATCGCCGAAATACATAAGGGATATGCTCGGCTTGTCGGGGTTGCCATCCGACCAGAAATACAGGAACGGGTCTACGCCATTGACTACTTTGCGCACATAATTGTGGTTGCGCGGACTGTTTTTCGTGAATTGTTTGCTTTTTTTCCACGTTTTGCCTTTATCCGTGCTTTCCCATATCACCAGTTCGCCTCCGCAGCCCCATTGTTGCGGACTGTTTTCGGTCGGGGCTATCACTGTCCATTTTTTTGCCGTGGCCCAAATACTACCGGTGTCGTAATTATGGTCGGAAGTGGTAATTTTATGGTTTTCCCACTCTTTGCCGTTCCAATAAATAATTTGCCAGTCTTTCAATCCGTTCTTGGGTCCCGGTTCATGCCCTTTCCCTGAGACATACAATGCCATTGGATAGCCATTTTCGTCGAAAGCAACGTCTTTGATATATACATTTTCGTTTTTGCTGAAAAAATCACGGAGCAAAGTGGGGCTGGCCAAGTCTGTCACCGGGATCTGTACAGGCGTTCCGTCGACTTTTGTCCATGTTTTCCCGAAATCAGTGGTTTGCAAGTAATAGATATTGGTACGCTTGTCCACATTGCCATTGGGGTGCCAATTGAAGAAAAATACGATTTTCTCGCCCAACTGGCCGCTGATCTGGTAATGTCCGCCATTCTTGTCTTCCGGGCGCTTAATGGCTGCCAGTTGCTGATGTTCCGTCCATGTATAACCATCGGCGCTGGTGCTGAAATAAAGCAGCCTTGTTCCTGTATATTTGGTGAACAAGTGTAAGAATCCTTTACCTTTCACGTATTTGGGTTGCGGGTAAGTTCTTTCGTCTTCTACGATCAGGTCGAACGCATCAACGCTATAGGGTTGACGGCCCTTATACACAAAACCGGGACGTCCGCGACCCCGTCCGCTAACAAATACCCAAACATAACCATCGGTATCCATGGCTATAGCCGGGTTATCGTGAGGGTCGATTACGCCTTTCTTATCGTACACTACGGTGGGTTTGGTTACTGTTCCCGTTTTATGGTCGTAACACCCCGCCATACACAAAAGGTAACTTCCATAGGGATTTTTCCTTTTTTCAGAATCATCGGCCTGGGTTTTCCGGCCTTCGGCAACGCCCCCGTATACAAAGAATGTTTTTTGTACTTCGGGTGCATAAATGGCCAGCGGGATATGTTTGGCGGTATAAGTTCCCATTCCACCCGAATATTTGTCGCCATATTCGGAAAACTGTCCTAAGGTAAACCAAATACTTCTGTATCCGTCTATTTTCTGGTTATTGAGTGACGGATAATCCTGCGCCCGGAGAATCAAGGTGAATAGTGACAGGATACATATCTGGATCAATACTTTGCTTCGGTTCATTATACTTAATTTATAGATTGGTTTAATTATCGTTTTAATTTGATTACTTCGCTTCCTGCCAGCAGGAATGCACCTGTGCCGTATACTTCCCAACTGTCGGCATTGAAATTCCGGCGGGGATCGCCACCAATAGGCTGTACCCATCCCACACGTCCTTCGTCGTTAACGCATTGCGTGAGCGCTGCCCAGGCTTTTTCGACCGGAAGGAGATAGGTTTTCTTATCCAGTAACTTATTGTTGACTCCCCAAGCTAAAGCGTAACAAAAAAATCCGGAGCCGCTCACTTCGCCGCCGGGATAGGAATCGGGATCGAGCAGACTGGCCCGCCACAAACCGTCCGACTGTTGCAGCGAAGTGATTTTGGCAGCCATATCTTTGAATAATTGTTCATAAAATGGACGTTGGGGATAATCTTTCGGAAGTTCTTTGAGGATGCGCACCAATCCACCCATTACCCAGCCATTACCCCGCGACCAGAAAATCTTTTTGCCATTGGCTTCCCAACGGTCTTTACCGTCATTTTTGATTACGTAATTCAAATCGCGGGCAAAAAGTTGTTCTTCCTTGTTGTACAGCAGGTCATAACATTCCTTGAAATATTCGTCGTTCTTTTTTAAATATTCCCCGTTGCCAGTGGTGATGCCGAGTTTCACCAATACCGGTGGCGCCATGAACAAGGCATCGCACCACCACCATTTGATTGCATCGACTTTACCTCTGGTGGGATATGGTTTGGACATGAACTTATTCAGCGTATCGATGGTTGGCTGTATCATTTCCTGCTTCTTTTCTTTTCGATACAGGTCTATATAAGTTTGGCAAATGGCTATGTCGTCGGCATGATACCAGCGTTTAGATGGCTGCCATTGCACTTCTTTGCCCATGTCCGTCATGGCACGATAGATGTCCTTTGACTTGGTGGTTTCCCATGCGGCAAAAACCCCGGCATAGAAAACTCCGTTTGTCCAATCGCGCACATTATGCTTCGGATTCTTTAATTGCCAGTTGGTGGTCTTGATCATGATATCCTTGATATACTTCTTTTTGAACAGGTTATTGTCAATGGCTTGAGAAAAGCCGGATATTACCAGTATTACCGATAAAAAGAGGACGATACTTATTTTTTTCATTTGATTATAATTTGTGATTTGTTAAAGATAAGATATTTGTGATTTGTTTCTAAAAAAAAATTAATATTGCATGGCCCATAATGAGATGGAAGCGATGTTGGCAAATCCCCGCTTCGCTGAATCCCAATTGGCTGTTGTTTTGATGCGGAGATACCGTACTTTCCCCGTATAAGTGAAAGAATATTCGTGACCGGCCACAGCGGCTGCTATATCCTCTGCCGTATTGTCGGGCCGTGTCGCTCCTGCCGGTATCACATTACCTGACGGCCTGTTGACAACGCATGACTGCAACAGTACCCAACCTGTTCCGAAATCACCGCCGTGGTTGTCAGGATTGTAAGTAAAATCAGGATCAAGCGCTCCCCACACTTCGAATTCCTTCAAATTCCCACCGGCATACAACCGGTTGGCATTTCCTGCGGCATCGCCTCTCTGGAACAATTTCAGCTTGCTTAATTCATACATTCCGCCCAGGTCAATGGTGAACCATTGCGGAAGCGCATGTCCGTCCACTAAGGAAATATAGGAAGTGCCATTATTGATGGCGTTCGCATTTGTCCATATCTTGTCTACAGTGCTTGCTGCCGCATTGGGCGTGGAATAATCGCCGGGAAAAACTGCTAATGAGAATAAGGATTTGTTGACTTCTTTCTCGGTTTTGGCAATTTCGATCAGTATTTGTTCGGAAACCGTTTTGAAAGTATCAATGGCCATGGAATCGGGCATGAATACGGTTGATAAATTAAATCCCAGATCAGGGTTATAGCCTTCGAGCAATACGTTTTCCTGCTCTACCGGAAAACTTAATACTCTATTATGGTTATTCACATCCATATAAGCGATTTCTTCGGCCACGGTTCCGGCATCTGCTTTTTCCCAGTGTAAAGTTAAACCCTCTTCTTCCGAATAATTATATGAACGTATGGCGCGGTTTAATAGCGTACTGCGGTATTTATCACCATACACGGTACCGACAACTTCGGTTTTAACCGATTGATTGCCTTCATTGTCGAGTGTATAAACTTCGAAAGTATAGGTTTGTTCTTCCATATCATTCAATATTACTTTTACCGTATCTATGCCGGTGGTCCGGGATATGGCTACTTTCTGGAAATTTTGCTTGTTGTTCCAGTATACGGTTGCCGAACTTACCGACGGATCGGACATGATCAACCATTGCAATTCAACCCTGTACTTTCCGGGATGCACCTGTATCGAATCGGCTTTTCCAGGATAGATAATTTCTCCACCTTCGAGATATTCTTGGTAATTGTCGGTCATTTTATCACAGGATACTACGCCGCATACCAGTGTACAGATGATTGTTAAAAATTTGATTCTTTGATGTATCCCCTTGGGAATTTTATATTTGGATAGAATTTTCATTTTTTTCATTTTTATTGGTGAATTCCATATCAAGATCAATAAGATTACTTAATTATAGGTTTCCAAAACATTACCAAACAAAGTAATTTCTGTCATGTTGAAGAAATTGAGACTTGTTCCGCCCCATACGGAATTGACCTTCCAACGGAGGTATCTCACGGGTATATCGGAAGCATCAAATTCAAACTCTTCCCCATTCTTTTGCCTTTGGACATCGTCGTCATTAACCTGTCCGACTTCCAGCCCCGAAGGCTTGAATGAGACACAAGGGGTATTCCTCAATGGTATCCAGTTGTCCCAACTGCCATCGGCGTTAGGGTTCATCGATCCGTATATTTCCCACTCCTTGGGCATACCTGCATTGTAAATATAAAGGGCTTGAGTTGATACACGTCCGTGAACCAGTACCCTTGACAGGTTCACTTTTGCCCCCAAATCAATGGTAAAGGTGTGGGGAAGGTTTTTTACACCCGAGTTTGTCTGGTACATGGTGTTATCTGTCAACCCATCATCCCACAACCGGATGATCACCCGGCCCTGCTGGACATTATCGGTCATATCGCCCGGCAATTGTACTCCCCTGAATTTGGTTTTATTCAGTTTTTCCTCATACCAGGGATGGAAAACTTTCTCGTAGACATCCGAAGTATTGCCCCAACGATCTTGCACGTAAATAGCAAAAGGCCTTGCTATGGTGTCGTAGCCCCTTACACTGAAATTGTCTTTTATTGCTGATGTATAAAAAGTTTCGGCATTAATCACACTACCCAATGAGTCAGGGGTATTTACGTAGATACGCACCTCGGCTTCGGCCGGATTTTCCATGCCAAACCTGATTCCGCCGAATGTCTCCTGAACACTACTGATAATGGATTCATAAATAGAAAATACTGGCGGGGTTTTGGGTTTCACTGTAACAGAAACCGGGTTCGATTCCAAATTATTCCGCCCTACCGAATATAAATTCACTGTGTACTCCGTGGTGTCCCCGAAGCCGTCGATGATGAGGTTGCTGGTGTAATACGATGCTTTAACTTCCCTGATTACTCCTTTTCTGATCTCGGTCTGCGCCTTTACATAAAGGAAGTTTTTATCGGAAGGGAGTTGATAACTGATTTTTGTTGCACCCGGAAGAGACACAGCTACAGGATTTGAAACCTGTCCTGGTGTATCTCCGCCATTGTTTATTGGAGAATGATCGTCTTCATTACATGCCGGCAAAACCAGCAGCATGACCAAAAAGAGGATATAAAATGATTTTATCGCTTTCATATTCATAAATGATTTTCGATTGTTATGTCTTGTATACATGAATTTGGTCAATAACCATAGTTTTGCACTAAATTCCGGTTAACAAGGAGTTCGCTTTCCCTGATCGGCCAAAAATAATCACGCGTCATAAACGACTGGTTAAACAATACGCGTTCCCGGTAATAATATTCATTGGCTTTTTGCTGGTAATCCCAACCTGTTATTGGTTTGTTAAGTTCGATATGTGCCAGCCGCCATCTTCTCAGGTCCCAAAAACGATGCCCTTCGAAAGCCAGTTCAATCAGTCGTTCCTGTTGGATGATTTCCCTTAAGGTAGCTTGCTGCTTGTATTTATCAGGATTGATGGCATAATTTTCCCAAGCATTTCCAATGGTCGGTATGCCCGCTCTTTCCCGTACTTTATTAAGCCATGTGTATGGCGATTCCCTGTCGGTTGTACCGTTGGGGTCACCCTGTGGGCCGTAAGCTTCATTCAGCGCTTCGGCATACAACAAGTACAAGTCTGCCAGGCGTATCACCGGCCAGGGGTAGGATATAATCGTATATCCGTTTCCTGTCAATGCAGGTTGACTTTCATAGTTCACTAGTTTCTTTGGCCAATAGCCTGTGACGTTCGTCCGCACTGTTGTTGGCGGCACTTGGAGCTGTTCCGCCTTGCACTGGATCAGGTATTGGTTTTTATCGTCGGTTGCTCCCTGTCCGAACCATAACCCGCCGTCGAATGCCATGCTGGCATAAAACCTTGGTTCCCTGTCGAAATGAAGACCTACGGTGGTATAACCAGGCTGCAAATAGTACTTTTCGTCGTTGATCGCTTCCCGGAAATCGAATCTTCCTGCATAATTGTAAGTTTTATCTTCGCTGATAGGCAATCCGTTCCGTGAATAATACATTTCGGCAATCTTAATAGGCGGGGAATACTTGCCGAGCGTACTTTGATTTTGCAAAGTACCGGGATACTGGCTCAACATAACTCCGAAAGGCGTTGCATCCTGCTGTGGCGTGCCGCTTGTACTTTGGGTGTTAGCCCAGATTACTTCTTTGTTCCATTTTACCGAAACACTGTTACGGATAGCTATCAAAGTTTTAGTGGAGTCGGATAGTTTTTTAGTACCGAGAGATCCTTCGGTATATGTGTAAAGTTTGAAATATGCCTCGCAAAGCGATACCGCTTCGTCACATGCATCTGCTGCCCTTTTCCATTTTTCGGGGTCGGGAGTGCTGTTAAACAAATGTATGCCCCGTTTATCCACAATGGTTGCATCATCGCTGCTTCCGCCATTGAATAACGGACTTGCAGCCGTGACCAGTATAAGCGCCTTCAATGACAAACAGATAGGCTTGGTTATCCTACCCAACTCAGCCGCTTCAAAGTCTATTTTTTCCGGAAGGTATAAAGCAGCTTCGTCTAAAAGTTGTACCATGTAATCCACACATGCGTCTATCGGTTCCCGGTAAGTCTTTACCTCGTCTACACCGGCAGAAATAGGAAGGTTTTCCTTGATGAGGGGAATTGCCCCATACATGCGGAACAACCAGAAATGATAATATGCTTTCAGGAACTTTACTTCGGCGCTCCAACGCGCCTTTTCATCGTCGTTCATATCAGGGACGCGGCCAATATTATCCAGGAAGATATTGCAGTCGCGTATCCCCCTGAATGGATTGCAATTACCATAAGTATTATTCCAGTAATCCAGATATGGATTGGTGGTGTTCTGTAATCCCCTGGCGATGCTTGTTGCAGCATTTACTCCCGTACTTGTGATATAGGGATACAAGTACCAATATTCATCACCCGCCGAAACAGCCGGATCGGCGCTAATACTCCCATGTGTCGGAAGATAACGGTAGCAGGTAAACAAATACCGTTCGGCCGACACACGCATATTGAAATTTTCTTCGACCGTCGGGATATTGTCGGGAACAACATCCAAATAATTACAGGCATATATGACATGTACAAAGATTATTGCCAATATGATGTTTTCTATATGTCTTCTATTTCTTTTCATTTTTTCTGGTATTAATTAAATGAAACATATAAACCAATGTTAAACACGCGTTGGATAGGATATCCCAACCCTTTTGCCGCCATTTCGGGATCCCATATTTTAAATTTGCTCCAACAAAACAAGTTGGTAGCATTGACATAAAGACGCAAATTGCTCATCCTGCATTTTTCGGCAAAACGAGTGAATGAATAACCTAATTCGATTTGCTTTAAGCGGAGAAAACTCCCGTTTTGTTGGAACCATGTGGTAGGTTGGGTATTATTGGTAATAGTGGTCGTACTCAGGCGCGGCCATAATGCGTACAGGTTCCTGTTGTCTTCCGACCAGTAACTATCGGCGTATGCTTTCATCATTTGATTATTCGACCGGTAAAATATACCGGCGTATGAAAAATCGTAATTATCTAAAAATGGAGCAGTTTCGGCGACTCCAATCCGGAATGATTCCCGTGCCGTGCCCTGGAAGAAAACACTGAAGTCCCAATTCTTAAATCCGGTGGATACACCAAACCCATAAGCTATTTCGGGAACCGTGGGGTAGCCGGCCGGTACGCGGTCAGCATCGGTTATCCTACCATCCCTGTTGACATCACGGTATTTTATATCGCCAGCCATATAATCGCCAAACTGCACGGGAGAATTGGCCACTTCGTAGTCGTCTACAAACATGCGTTCGCCAATATACAACCATTCCTGCTTGAGTGGATGCCCGACCCGCGATCTCCACGGTTCATCGTATTCCGGCTCTTCATATACTTCATATTTGTTGGAGGCGTACGTAAAATTCCCCCGTCCCTGTATCCAGAAATGGCTGTTGAAATTATGCGAATAATCCATGGATAAGTCCACACCTTTACCCGAGGCCTCACCTACATTAGCTTTTATTTCAGCGGCCAATCCCATCGAAGCGGGGATGTCGGCTCTGGCCATTAGTATATTCCGGCGATATTCATAAAAATATTCTGCTTCGATTTTTAATTTGTCAAATAATCCGATTTCCAAAGCGACATTACTTTTTTCAGATATTTCCCAGGTTATGTCCTCATTCGCATACCTTGTAACAGATATTCCGTTTTTAGCATATTGGTAATCGGTTCCGAATTTAGCCCCTGTTCCTGATATTACATTGGACAGGTAATAAAAACGGTCTTTTTTTTCACCAATGGCGTCATTCCCAACCAATCCATACGTGGCTCTCAGACGCAGGTTAGTAACAGTTTTTTTCAAAGGTTCCCAGAATGTTTCATTGGAAATACTCCAAGCCAAACCAGCCGAGGGGAAAAAGCCAAACCGGTTATTCAATGAAAAACGTTCCGAACCATTGTATCCGAAATTGAATTCGGCAAAATAACGACTATCATACGAATAAGTGGCCCGCCCGGCAAGTCCCAAGTTCCGCGAAGGCAAAGACAACTGCAAACTCCCCGCATTGGCTTCAAGCTGTTGACGCATGGTATAAACCAACAAGCCGCTCACTGCATGTTTTTCACCAAAAGTGCGGTTGTAATTCATGGCCGCTTCCATGTAAAAAATAGAACTAAGCTCCTTTGGCCCTTCATTATACGAAAGCGACTCGGAACCATCTTCTTCATTGAGCAGACTCAATTGATACTGGTCTGTCCTTCTGTCGTATGACGAAATCGTATAGAAAAAAGGCTGATAATACCGGTTAACGTCAAAATACGATCTCCTGTTGGTATTCAACAATGCCCTGAACGAAAGTCCTTCGGTCAGGAAATTCAGGTTTTGGTTAATCTCCAACTGAGCCAACATATTCGACCTGGAATACTCCTTATATCCCCGTACCAATTCGGCATACGGGTTAAGATAAAGTCCACTGTTTTCACTTTCGGCATTGCCAAACATAATGTGTTGTACCAGGGGATCTTGTGAAGCCGGATAATAGGCAGGAAAAAGTGCCGGATTGCTGCGCACTACCATGTTATAAGTAACTTCTCCACCCTGCAACGGGCCGATATAGTCGTCAAACGAACCATTCAGACGGACGATCAATTCTGTGGATTTTGTCAGGTTAATGTTAACATTGGAACGTAAACTATAGGTGCGTAATTTTATATTGTTATTGAAGTTGCTACTGCCGTCGATATTCAATATTCCATTGTCATTCGAGAAACCGCCTGCTACATAATACCTGGCAACTGATCCGCCACCCGATACGCTAAGGTTAACCCGTTGGTTCATGGCATAATCTTTCATCAAGACGTCTCTCCAGTCTGTGGCTGGGTATACGTAAGGATTAGTTCCGGCAATAGTGTTGTCAATCTTGCTTCGTGAGTATGGTAAAGGGGCCAATGGATTCCGTGTCAGGGCTGCTTCATTGTGTAGCTCCATATATGTGATAGGATCAGTGAATTCTACATTCTTTGTGGGTTGCGAAATGGAATTTTCAACTCGGATGCTTATTTTTGCTTTCCCTTCCTTACCCGACTTGGTGGTCACCAGGATCACCCCATTGGCCCCACGAGCCCCATATAAAGCTGTTGCCGTTGCGTCTTTCATAATGCTGAAACTGGCAATGTCGTCGGGTTGTATCCGGGCTAAATCGGTAGTTGTTACTTCCACATTATCTATCAATATCAACGGGTCCACTTTATAACCGAAAGTCATGACGCCCCGGATAAAGAATTCCGAATTATCCTGGCCCGGCTCCCCGCTACGTTGATAGGAAATAACACCGGCGACTCGCCCTGCAAGAGAATTGGTAAGGTTACTGCTGGGAATTTTCAATTCCGAAGGCGATATGGTAGAAATGGCCCCAATAACACTTTCCTTCTTCTGTTTCCCAAAAGCTACAATAGTTACTTCTCCTATTTCGGCTGTTGTCTCCAGTAAAGTAACAGCTACAATCTTCCGGTTACCTACCACTACTTCCTGCATCTGGTAACCGATAAAACGGAATTGCAATACGGAAGTGTCGCTCGGTACGGTGATATTGAATTCCCCATTGGCATCAGTAATCGTCCCTTGCGCGGTTCCCCTGATGATCACGTTCACCCCGGGCATCAATGCACCTGAATTGTCGGATACTGTACCGGTAATTTTGGCGCCCTGTTGAGCGGGTGTTTTAGAAAATTCTGATTTTGACAGAACAATATGCTTGTCAAAAAATTCATAAATGACATCCTTTTCGGGAAATATCTTCAAAATAACCTCTTCAACAGACATGTTTTTCCCGGAAACAGACACCTTCCGGTGAACATCTATCTCAAGCGGACTGAATACAAAAGTCAGTCCGCTTTGTTTCTCAACGTCTTTAAATATTTCGCTGATGGTAGCACCTTGTTTATTAAGGGTGAGCCGCTGAGCCTGAGGATAGCTTGTGGCTGATAGTCCCATAATAAACAGTATAGACAGAATGAATGACAACTTCATTATCTTGCTGTATTTACATAATATAGACAGGAAATATCCTGTGAAATGATAAAAATTCATATATTTGTCATGATTTTGTTAAAAATATTAACCTGCGGAGGTTATGTTTATTAAAATATTTCAGGCCAGTGGTGTTGCGAGCATCATTGGCCTTTTTTGTGTGTTAACTGTTTGGTCACATAGGCATACTGTTTTTATTATGACTACTGTTTATTTATCTGATCACAATGATTCCATTTTTATATTCATAGGTATATTTGGCATTTCTTTTGATCACATCCAAGATATTTTCCAGCGATTCTCCATTTTCGAATCTTGCGGTATATGTTTTATCCTTCAGCAATTCATTTTCCAGTTGTATGGAAATATTGAAGCCTCTCTCAAGTATGTGGATAATGTCTTCGAACCTTGTATTTTCAAATATATATTTTCCTGTTTTCCAGGAAATAAAGACATCAGGATTAAAATTGTCAATCTGGTATGAATGATCCTTCTTTACATATGTCAATTGTTGGCCGGGTTGCAGTACAACCTCCTTGCCCTGCTTTCCGTATACTTTTACACTGCCTTCAATCAAAGCGGTTACTATGCTTTCTTCATCGCTATAAGCCCTTACATTCAAGGATGTTCCCAACACTTCTACAGTCTGTCCGTTGGCTTGTATACGGAAAGGGTGTTGTTGATCCGGAGTTACATCAAAATAACCTTCTCCTTCAAGGTATACCTCGCGGATGATTTGTCCGAAGTCTGTTGCGTATTGAAGCCTGCTACCGGCATTGAGCCAAACTTTAGTACCATCGGCCAATACCAAAGTACTTCTCGAACCAAGAGGAACAACGACTTCGTGTTGTGAAACAACTTGTGGCGTTATATCCGACTGTGTGGTTTTATACATATAAAATACGCCCACTCCGAATCCCACGATTACTGCGGCAGCAACACGAATCACCCAACGATAGGTCAACCGCCGTCCTTTTGCAGATTTTGCCGGAGACTCTTGTTGGGTACATGAAAGAAACAACCGATAAGCATTTTCTATCTCTTTACGGTCGGAAAAACGTAATTCGTCTTTCAGCGACCATACACGTTCCATTTCGAACAACCAGTCGGCGTTGGCCTGACCGGCCGAAATCCACTTCTCTACTTCGAGAAGCTCCTCTTGTGTGCAAGTCCTTGTCAGGAAGCGGATTAACAATTCTTCACTCATCATATTTAGGTGGTGTTATATATACGACAACTAAGTGTTGTAAAACTACGTGGTCTGGTTAGTATTTTTTTATAACAAAATGGTGGCGGGTGATGGGTGACGAGTAAAAACTGTCACCCGTCACTTGTCGCCATTTTATTACCATTTTGTCACTAACAGTTTCACCGGCCCCATCAGCCCTGCTGTTCCATCGCCGCGGTAAGGCGTAGGAATGGTTTGGTAGTGGTTGGATAATGTACTGTATACCAATATCTCGATATCATTGGTACCGGGTTTCACATATTGGGTGATATCAGCCTTGTAAGGCGGACTCATCAGGATGCCGACCGGCTTCCCGTTAACCTTTAGTTCGCACGAGGCTACCACATCGCCCAAATCCAGGATAAACTCTTCGCTATTTCCGGATGGTTGTAATGTAACCTGTTTGCGATAGTACATCCCGCCGGAATAATATTTGAGTGCACCCGTTTCAGACCAGTTGCCTGCTGCCAGCAAGCCCTTGCCCGTTTGCAGTTTTACCGGTTCGCACAGCACGGCAGTTCCCTGATAGCCTATTGCCCTTTCGACAGAGAAAGCAACAATGCCTGATTTTTTCTGTATTTCATCGAATGTTACCCTGTAGATATTGACTCCGCCGGGTTTGCTTCCAGTTAAACGAATGTTCTTTTGTGGAAGCGGTTTCCCATCGAACCATACTTTCAGATTTTTACCGGCAATGGTAAATTCCATGACATCAAGCCCCGGCACCGAACGGAAACGATAGTTCCATTCCGGATATTTTCCGCCATACGGATCATACACAAGGTGGTCACCCAATCCCCAGCGCATGGAAATCAGTTTTGCATAAGGCGAAGGATGTCCCGGAACGGGCGACGACTCAGGGAAAAGCACCACGGCACTACGCTCGCGGGGATCACGGTACGAGCCTGTTTGCATCCTGAATCCTGTTTTTTTCGTGTGGGGATATGCTATGATCAGTTGGTGCCAGCCTTTCGCCAGCTTTATTTTACCGTTGGCATCCTTGCCATTGATAAGCAGGTAGGCGGGTTGTACGCCATCTGTTATCATCTGATAAGTTCCGTTTGCAGGTGCATACACCTGGGTTTTGTATAACTGGTGTAACCCTTGATCGAGGATCAGGAAGCCGTCACTCACTTTACCTTTCAGTCCGTGCCATCCCTGCGCCCCGGGATTGTCGTACACACCGTATTGCCACGAAAATTCAAGCAGGCTTTCGATGGTGGTTGCTCCTCTTTCCTTCTCTTTTAACACGGCAATGGCCATTTCAACCGGATCGGCGGCAGGTATAGGGAAGTATTGCATCTGCGGCCCAAAACCGTAAACACTTTCCGGCCAACCGGAATCGTCAAAACCAGGTTGCATCCAATCCTTAACAGCAAGATCAGCGGGAAAATGACGGAATGAACGTGCTTCGGCTCCGATACACCCATCGAATGCAGGAAAACGAAAATCGCCCCATTTGTTGTTCATCGTGGGTAGCAACTCGGTTTCCCAATCGCCATCGAGCAGTATTTCGTTTACAAGTTTTTGTTCTGTTTGTGCTTTGTCTTCCATTACAGGATGGCCCGGCGAGAAAACAAACAGGTACGAATTGGACGGTTCCTTGTCCACTTGTAGCCAAGTTCCTTCAGCCGTTTGCCGGGTGATTGGGTAAGGGATCATCGTTCCATCAGCAGCATTCCAAAGTTCGACCTGACCTGTGGCGCGGAAGAAACATTCACTATCTTTAGGCACATCCATCACCATATAAATATCGCGTTTACCGGCGCGGCGGTGCAGTACCTTGCCGGTTCCCGCAGCAGGACGGTAATCGGGAGTGATAAGCGATTGAATTTGGGCTACCACTTCGCCAGCAGGGAGAAAAATACCCGTTCCCCCGGCAGCATTCGTTTGCCGCGTTGTTTTTTGTCCAGAGGCCAGATCGGCGGCCGTTAGTCCGAACAGTTCCTTCACCATAGTATTCATTTCGCTGTCGGTTTCGCCGGTATTGGTAGTCGCTTGCAGCAGCACGCCTGTGGCAATCACGATCCCTCCTTTACGATAGTGTTCCAACGCCTTTTGTAGTGAAGCGTGATGCATGGCTTTCATCCCGCAAAGAATCAAAACCTTATATTGTTCGCCTGCCACCGACAGGATACCGTTACCAACCGCAGCCTGATGCAACGAACGGTAATCCATAAAATCGTAATCCAAGCCTGCGTTACTCAAAGTCATGGCCAGGTCGAATACTTCGTCGGCATTGGTTCCGGGGTAAGCCTGCATCGTTTCGGTGGGATACATCAAGGCGATGTCGCACACGTGTGTACCCTGGCTCATTAGGTAACTCAGCCGTTCGGTATATTCCAGCCATTTCTTCACATGCGGCCAATAGGGCATGCGGAAATGGAAACAAGGTGGCGCCCATTCCCACCAGCCTCCATGTGTGGAATAGTACAATCCATGCATGCATACCAGATTACCACCGGCCATGATGTGGTGGTCCATCTGTTGTGTGAGCCATGCCCCGGAACTCCCCCACCCCATGCTGTGAAATGCTTCGAGCCAGGTGCGCGGGCGTTCGTAAAGGTGGGTGATGGAACTTGACACCTTGGTTTGCAGGAAACTGGAACCCTTTGATGGAGCATCGTTACCAGGAGCAGTATACCAACTATTGGCACGGAAATAATCCACATAAGCCAACGGGTCCCGCCCGCGGCCGAGGTTGTCGCTACCGTAAATTAGGCCACGGCTGGCAATCCAGTCATAGATAGGTTTGAAATAACGTTCTTCGGCAAGGTCAAGTAACACCTCACAATAGTCCAGACGGATTTTGGGTGTAATGCTACCAACATACTCATGTAACGCAGGCAAATAAGACGTAATATCATAACCTTTCTGTTTCATGAATTCTGCACCAAAATCATCAGACCATGAGCCGATTTTAAGCGGATAATATAATTCGTCCTGGAAAAAATAATTCATGCCATCTTTCACGGCGTCGCCCATGTGTTGCTCGAAACGGTCGAAATACACACGGATAAGCTCTTTCCCGTGGTCGGGATGCAAAAGGAAACCCTTCTTTGTAGAGATGGTATATACCTTGTAATTCCCGGCCGGAACGTTCCAGGAAAGTTTACCATCAGTAATCAGTTTGGTCAGGTTGAGGTATTGCGGTGTATCCGTATTGTATGCCACCACGGCTATGGTCTTTTGAGGCACATGCCGTGTAAATTCTTTCCCACCTTGTACCGTATCGGTTTCAAATACCAGTTCGCCGGAGTAACTCTTGAATTTGGGCATAGCCGTCAATTCGTCGGTATAATAACCATTACCCGTCCAACCTACGGTGTAGTCGTCCATTCCCAATCCAATGCCTTTGTCGGCGCATTCGCGGGCAAACCATTTCCAGGTGTTCCACCAGTCGTCCGAAAAGACTTTAGGCCGGCCCGGTTCTGTTTTTCCGAAAAGGCCATAACCACCTTTCATTTCGGCGGTGTCCACTTCGGGATCGAGGTGAATGTAACTCACCGCAAAACCGTCGGTAGCCGATGCTGACAGGATATCCAACTGTTCGCGAAGGCGCTGGCGGTCGAGGCTGTCGCCGTTCCACCAGTAAAACGGCACATTACCGTAGCCTTTCGGCGGATTTACAAAGCCAGGGAGGATGTCAATATCTTTCCCTTTCGAGGGATAACCTTTGAATTTTTGTTGTGCGAAAGATTGTTGGAATACAACAAACAGCACAATAAAGACACTAATACGATGGATGGTTTTCATCTGTTTATATTTCTATATTTAAGTTAGATGGACATCTGCAATGTTTTCGAGGTTTAAATGTACTTAATTGAATAGATTTTTGTGGTGAAAAACATGGCAAGAAAAAGGTGTATAAAACTTATTACCATAAAGCAAAAATAATGAAATTTTACAATATCATCGGTAAAAAATCGTTAATCTTATACCTTCAAAAAAGAGGAATCAATCTATGGACTGGAATATTTTGTGTATCGGGTTTGGATTTTATACCGTCGTTTTATTGCTATTCTACCGATTTACAAAAACAGCAAACAGGAATTTGATATTTCTGCTGTTAGGGCTACTTTTAATTGACTTGATAGTAACTATGTTCCCTGGTTTTATAGATGGACTTAATTTCAATTGGGAAGGTAAAATTTTCAGCATTTTATGGTGTACACTTTTCATTTGTTTTATACCTTCATCGTTATTGACAAAAGGGGAAAGCGGTTTTGTATGGAAAGTAAAAAGATCTTCCTGGATTCCGTTTTTTATTCTTTGTATCATTGGAATAGTAATTCAAGTGATTACTGAGGATATTGATTCATTGGAGTTTGATACGGAAACGTTTCTTTTTCAAGCAACCATGCCAGGACTCTCCGAAGAGTTTGTTTATCGTGGTATCATTTTGGGTCTGCTCAATAAGGTGTTTGTATCCAGGACAAAAATTTTAGGTGCAAGTGTTGGTTGGGGACTATTAATACAAGCTGTCTTTTTCGGTGGCGGACACTCATTTTACTTTGATGAGGCATCGCAACTCCAATTTGCATTAGCTCCAGCAATAATCACAGGAATAATAGGATTAGCAATCGGTTGGTTACGCGAAAAATCGGGAAGTATTATTCTCCCGATTATTTTCCATAATTTCTTCAATTTGAGCCCTACTATATTTGCATTGATACTTAAAATATTTTAATCACTTATACAGGTGTGAAAGTGGTTTTAGCTCCGCTGAACTCGCAAGCTCGGTTCGGATCGTTGTTCGGCGGAGTCTGGAGACTCCGCCGCGCTAAAAGGAAAACTCCTGCTTTTCACCATGTAAGGCAGGAGCCTTGTTTTTAGCTGCGACGTAGCGGGACGCTACGCCGAACACCACTTCGGAAAATCCGAACCGAGCTTGTAAACTCAGCGGAGCTAAAATCACTTTCACTTTAGTATAAAGCGACCAAGATAAAAACAATTGTATTGGTAAGGGATTGAGTTGTGAGCCGATAGAGTAACTAACCCCGGAATATAAATCCCGAAAGAAGCAACAAGGTGAGCAACGGTCTCAAGTCTTCGCGCAACTGGGCGACGGCTTTCTGCACATGTCCCTCAACGGTACGTGGCGACACCCCCATCACTTCAGCAGCTTCTTTACAGGTCATCTCGTGGAAATAACACAGCCGGAACGCCTCCCGGCACTTGGACGGTAACTTGTCAACCGATGCTTCAATGAGTTCACGAAGATTCCGGTTACTGATTTGCTTGAAGAGTTCGTTGTCGTCCGCAGTGCGATTCAGATAGTCAATCCTTGCCTGTGCTATTTTTATTTTAGTGGCATATCCCTCCACCACCGTTTGGTGTTTGATATAGTTAAGGCATTTATTCTGGACGCTTTTGTATAGATAAGACTGCGTGTTGGAAATATCAATATCCTTTTTCTGTTCCCAAAAATCGACAAAAATTTCCTGTACCAGGTCTTTAGCAGCCTCATCATCGACAAAACGGCATGCCAATCCCATCAATCTTGGGTACAAAAACTCGAAAAATTGCCTGAATGCATTAGCATCCCCCTGTTTTACCTGAAGTATGTCGTAATCATGACGCATTCGCTTGAAAGAAATAATCTTTAAAACAATGCAAATATATGCTTTTTATTTCATACCCAATTTTGTCTAAGCTTACAGATAGCCAATATACAGCTAATTTTCATTTGTTTAATGTAACGTAAAAATCCACCTGCTTTGCAGGTGGTAATGTTCTTTAGGCTTTGCCAAAATATGATAACTTTGTTCCGTTATGGGTAAATATAAAGTTCAAAGTCATGTTGTTTGGCAATGTGGCTATCACATAGTTTGGTGTCCCAAATATCGATTTCGGATACTCACAGGGATAGTAAAAGACCTTGTAGAACATGAAATACGAATGATTTGCGAATGGAAGTCCTGTGAGGTTCAGGAACTGAATGTTCAAGCTGACCATATACACATGGTAGTCTCCATTCCCCCAAAAGTTTCAGTTTCTGAATTAATGGGAATTCTAAAGGGCAAATTTGCTATCAAGTTGTTCAAGAGTTATCCACAATTGAAAAAGAAACCTTATTGGGGAAATCATTTTGGTCACGAGGTTATTTTGTTAATACCATTGGTCTGGATGAAGATATTATTCGTCGTTATGTCCGTTACCAAGAAGAACAAGACAAGAAAGAGGAGAATAATAGTCAACAATTTACCTTGTTTGACTGATAAGAACGCGTGATGGCTATGCCTTCAATTTTTATTTAATAACAAAATAGGCTATTGCAAGAAAGAGAAACAATAAAATCGCCAGATCTTATATCCAATAGCTGTTCAAGCGTATTCGAAGTTGGAAAGGCTGTAGTTGAATATTGCGTTGTAAAAAATTCATAAACTCATCAAATAGGCAAAACATTTTTATCAGATGTGTTTTATCTTGCCAAAAACCGTTGTCTTCTGTACTTTTTGGCGCCCCAAAAAGTGCTTGACGCTAAAAACTCGCTCCGCCTGTCGGCTTTGCTCAGACAGCTTAGCGTCAATAAGGAAAGCTTTGCTTAATAAACGGGCTAACGCCCGCACCAGTCCTGAATGACGGAGGACAGCACGCTTCATGGCTTTGCCCGTGGAAAATTGCCTTTGGCACCATATTGACGATTTTCCGTTCAAGCGTAGCTGACAGGCGGAGCGCGTTAAAATCGTCGAGCCGTTTTTGGTTCTTTTTTCGGCATAAAAAAACAAGGAATAAGAAAAAGAAAAATAGCACCTCAAAAAATGAATTAACCTTGATTTGATCTTGATTTTTATTGTTGACAAAAATACGTTAAAACGACGTATATTTGCCAACGTTATGTCAAAGATCAAAAATAGCCTCAACCTGTTATTTTTTGTTTTTGTCGTGTCAGCATGCCATGACTCCATCCCGCCTGCATCATCATTTTATTATTGGAAAACTGTTTTCCAACTCAGGCCATACGAACGGGAAATATTGGAGAAACATCATGTCAACCGGCTATATATACGCTATTTTGACGTGGTACAACGCCAGGGAAAGGATCAACCGGATCCCGATATTCTACCCGACGCAACGATTTTTTTTAAAGATAGCATCCCGGCGAACATCGAAGTTGTCCCGGTTGTTTTCGTAGTGAATAATGTATTAACCGGGTTGCCCGCCGACAGCATGGAAATGCTGGCAAAACGCATTCTCGACCGTATCGGAAGTATCAATCGCAGACATCATATACCGAATGTACGGGAAATACAAATGGATTGCGACTGGAATGCTTCGACGCGGGACAAGTATTTCAGTCTCTTACGGGTGATGCACGACAGGCTGCACGGCGATGGCATGCAATTGTCGGCCACCCTGCGGTTGCACCAGCTGAAATACCGCAAGACCACGGGCATACCGCCTGCGGACAGGGTAACCCTGATGTGTTACAACATGGGACACCTGACCGAATATGGCAGCCGGAACTCCATCCTCGATGTCGACGAGGCGCAAAATTACCTGCAGGGATTGGGACTTTATCCACTCCCGGTAGATGTTGCCCTGCCTTTGTTCAGTTGGGGCGTATGTTTCAGCAACAAGCATTACCGCGGGTTGATCAACGGTTTGTGCGAAGCGGATATGCAGCAACCGTATTTCGCTGAAATAGCGCCCGGTATGTATCGTGCCGATAGCGCCGTCATCTTACGTGGAGCATATATCCGCAAAGGCGATCACATTCGTCTGGAAGAACCGTCTGCCGGAGATATCAGAAAGGTAGCCCGGATGGCGGCTTCACAAATAAAAACAACCCAATACGTGACTTGGTATCATTTAGATTCGTTACTTTTGCAAAAACATCCTGATCATGAACTTCAAGAAATTATTCATCTGTTCCGTTAGTCTGGCGGCAATGTCGGCAGTGGCATACCTGTTTGCATGCGGATGGTTTATCAATCCGGATCTTGGTTACACAAGTTATTTCCGGCAGGACATCCCCGAAAAGAATAACTATTTCTATAGTTACCTGAATTATTACGATGACAGCGATAATAAGACATCTGATAAAGAAGAAAATATCCGGGAGTGGAAAAAACATTTAGGCGGACAGGTTACTGAGAAGAGCATCGAACAACTACTCTATGGGATATCAGTGGCTGAATTGAAGGAAATACACCGGAAAGCGCTCGCCCGCCAATGGACCAAAATCGATGGGAAATGGGCGACCAACGGGATGATGCGGCAAATGATCCAGGCAAAGGATATGAATACGCTGAATTACTTGTTCTATGCCAAAGCCTGTGAGCAATATGCCTGGAAACGCCCCGAAAAGTGGGACGACGGCACTCCGGACACCAAACGGGCGCAAGACTCGCTGCTGGAAAAGGGACTTGAGTTATACAAAAACTCAAAGCCTGAATTTACACGGCTCCGCTATGCATTCCAGATCGTGAGAATGTCCTATTATTCCGGTCGCAATGAAGATTGTGAAGATTACTACCTGGCCATGATCGAATCGGCCAAAAAATCAAAAGCATTGGCTAAGAACTGGGCAATGGCATTTTATGCAGGCGCCTTAGATTCGAAAGTTGAAGCGGCATATTATTATTCGAGGGTATTTTCCCAGTGTCCCCGCTATAGCCACGAAGCAATGACATCATTCCGATGGTTGATCAACGATGTCGACACGGCAGCTGTGCTCAAACTATGCCAGGACAATTGCGAAAAAGCTGTTGTACATGCCATGACCGGATTCACTTGTTTTTATCCTACACTCGAACCGCTGAAGCATGTCCACAGCCTGTGTCCCTACCTTCCGTATATTGAAACTTTGTTGATCCGCGAAATCAATAAGGTGGAAGATGGCCTGAGCGCCACTCATTTTGCTACCAACGAAGCACTGAACAGCAACGAAGCCTTGCAGCACGCACGCGAACTGAAAGACCTGACCATACGTTATGCCGGGTTACGCGATGTGCCGAATCCTGCTCTTTGGTATACCGCCGCAGCATATCTTGCGCACCTGACAGGCGATTCGGAACGGGCTACCTTACTGGCGGATATTGCCGAAAAAGAACGCCCGGGACCAAAAGTCAAGGAGCAACTGCTGGCGGTACGCCTTCTCATCGAAACCGGCCTGGGCCCATTGAATGAAGCTGCCGAAGCCCGTATGATGCCTTCCATACAATGGCTTTTCAAGAAACAACAGGAATCCATCGCCCAGAAGAAGATACATCCTTTCTTCGACAAGACATTTGCCCATTATTTTGCTGAGACATTACCCCAATTATACCTTAAATCGGGACAACCTGTCAAGGCAGCCTTGTGTTTGGGTATTGCAGAACAATACTCCGAATTTGCACGCAAAAACATTCACGACCTGGATGCTTTTGTGTATCTCGATCGATACACATCGATCCCGCAATTGCAGGATATGTTGCGGCAACTTTCGGATACCGAGGGAAAACTCACTGAGTACGAGGTATTCCTATATAGCAACAATCATTTTAACAACAACCAGATACTCGAAATGATCGGCACCAAATACCTGCGCTCACTCAAGTTCAGGGAAGCCGCTACCTTTTTCGAACGGCAATCGGACGGATCCAAATTCTTCCACCTGGAATACGATCCGTTTGCTGATCCGCCGATAAAAGGCGGAATCAACCGCCAAAAACCAGATGACACATTTTCTTCTTCCAAGCTAAGCTTCGCCTTGGAAATGGCAAACCTGCAATACCGCATACAGGCTGCCAAAAAACCGGAAGCCGAGGATATGCGCCGTTACGCCAACGGTTTGTACCAGATGAGCTGGTTCGGTAACTCATGGCAATTGCAGAGTTACCACTGGACTTATGGCGATTTAATCGCCAAACCATGGATAAAAATGAAACAGGGTGACGAGATGTACCACTATTATAATCTTAATCCGGCAAGGGATTTCTACGCAAGAGCTGCCGAACGTGCACGCGATAACGAACTGAAAGCCTGCTGCCTTTTCATGGCCGCACATTGCTATCAGTTGAATTTGCCTGAAACATCGGATCTGTTTGCGTTCAAAGATGGTAAACGTATGTATGGCTCCTATTTCCGGAATACATATTACGACCAGCTATACAAAAAATACCGCAGAACCGATTTCTATAAAAATGCGTTGACACGGTGTTCTTATTTATCCGATTTTGAAAATATGAAAGGCAGAAGATAGCCGGTGTGAAAACGATTTTCATGACACCCGGCGAACGGATGTTCCGCCGGATGGGATTCTTTGATGACCAGTCGGGCATCATCAGGCGATACCAGCGCGAGCGGGAATATTGGGACAAACATTTGCAACAAACCCGGAAGTTCGCCATCGGATCCATGAAGGGAAAAGGGCATGGTAAAGCAGCCGTCCTGGGTAGCGGCTGGTTACTCGATGTGCCGCTCGAAGAATTAAGTAGCTCCTTTGCAAAGGTCTGTTTGTACGACATACGCCATCCGGCTGCTGTGAAAAAGCAGGCAAAAGCGGCAGGGAACGTGGAGTTACAGACGTGCGACATTTCCTGCTTTGCACGTAACGTATACCAGTATGTGAAAAAATACGGCAACAGCAAGGTGCGCCCGCCGATCAATACGATAGAACCGGAGCCGGTATTGGATTTGAATGAGTTCGATTTCATCTTTTCATGTAACATTTTCAATCAATTAGATATTTTGCTGATCGATTACCTGGCGCAATCTTTTGAGTTAAGCAGCGAAGAAACCATGGCTTTCCGCACGAACATACAGCAACACCACATCGGCCTGCTTCCAACAGGTCGCTCATGTATCGTAGCCGACTACGAAGAGATGACCTATTCGCAAAGCGGAAAAGAAATTTCGCGTAAAACATCGGTTTTCCATCCCATTGTTCAACAGCCTGGCAATCAGCAGTGGATATGGGAGTTCGATACAAAAATGACCTATTACGAGGATAGGAAAACTTTTTTCAAGGTATTCGGAGCGAAAATATGATCCGGGATTGTACTCACTTATAAAACCATACATACCATGAAGCATTGCCTTATTTTTCTTCTCATCCTGGCCGCCTGTAACCGGCCAACCGATACCGTCGGCGTTGCCGACCAATGGTTGCACGATGCCGGCGCCTTAGTAGGGGATGCGCCCGACAGCATCCTGGCGGTCTTGCAAACAGCAGATACTACTGTCTTCAACAGTCTCCAATATGCGGAATATATCCTGTTAAAGGTGCAGGCAAAAGATAAAACAGACCGGCATATTGCCGGCGACACAGCTATTTTCCAGGCAAAGGAACTGCTCGTAGCCGCCGGGGATACCGAAAAAGCCGCACGCGCTTGTTTTTATGCAGGCAGGGTGCTCCAGGAACGCGACTCCGAACAACCCGCCTTGCGTATATACCTGGATGCACTGCAGATGGTAAAGCGGTTAGAAAATTGCGACTACCTGAAGGGGTTGATCCATTTCTATATCGGCGAACTGCATTATGATAAGGGACAACCGAACGGGGCTATCGAGCATTACCGAACATCTGCCGGATATTTCGAACGGTCGCAACAAAAGACAAACGAAATGTTCGCATGGAATGCCATCGGTACTTCTTTTATGATCAATAAACAGTTCGACAGCGCCCTCTATTATTATAATAAGGTGTCGAAGATGCCGGCATATACTGATGATCCTTGGATACAAAGCAATGTAATACGGAACATCGGGATTATTTCCGGCCGTACAGGAGAGTCGGAAAAAGCTCGTAAACTTTTTGCACAGGCATTGAGGTCAACTGCCGACGACCGGATAAAAGCCCAACTATACATTTGCCTTTCGCAGGCATATCTGGGGCTAAAGCGTACCGACTCGGCCGAATTCTATATCGAACGGGCATTGGCGCTGTGCGAACAAACGCCCAAGCCGCCCATGGCTTCCGTATACGAAAGCCTTGCCAAGATCGAAAATGACAAGGTAAACTACCAAAAGGCTTTGGAATATGCGCAAAAGCAAATCGCTTACGAACGACTTGTACACGACCGGTATATGGAAGCAAACCTGGCGGAGTTCGAAAAGAAATACAATTATATAGCGGAAAAAGAAAAAAATAATGAACTGACCATCCGGAACAATCAAGTGTGGATTTGGTTGTTAGGCTCGCTGACGGCATGTCTGATCATCCTGGCAGGCTCGCTGGCATGGGTGGTGTGGTCGAGAAAACTGATGGCGCGGAAAGACCGGAAGATTGGTGAACTAAACCTGGAAGCGGACGAACACAGGAAGGAGATTGCTTCGTTGAAAGAAGCGATCGTCCGCGAGCAGGAAACCATCAGGAAATTGGAAATCGAGAAAAACGCTGCCGGAGAAGACACACCCCGCAGCGGGGAAATTGATGTACAGATCAAAAAAAGTGAAAAGAATATTGACCTGCTTTCCGAAAAGATCAGGCAATCGTGTGCAATGGAGTTGAAGGTTCATTTGAAGATATACGAAAGATATGAACATTTTAAAATGAATTATGACGAAAAGACACGAGAGTTCCTCATGATCATTGACCGGCATTTTTATGGCGAAACAGGTAAAATCAATTGGGACACCGTGAGCCCGATGATGCCTAAGAATTTCGAAAAAACCGTTAAAAACAAATACAAGAAGCTCAACACAAACGAGGTACGGCTCTGTTGCCTGCTCCTTTTCGATCTGTCCTACACCGACATTGCCAATATCCTGCCGCTCGCTCAAGGTTCGGCGTATACGACCGCCAACCGGATCAAGGGTAAACTTGGCATTACCAATATACCGGAAGCGCTCAAACATTTACTTCGCAAGTAGACGTTGCGTTAGATATTTGATCCTGAAACCGAAGGATTTTTCTCAACAAACTTCTTAAAAAGACAACTGATATACAACAACATATAAACAACAAAACCATGTAATTTCTTAACGGCGCTGTTTCGCCGGTATCAAATACTATTTCCATAGCGTATGTTTGCAATCGTTAATTCATTCAAAAACCAGATATGATGAGAAAATTTTGTTTTATTTGTCTAATGCTGTTTTTAGCAGCAAATGTAGGGTGGGCTATTGCCTTGATAAAACCGCATGTAGACATTCCTTTAAAAGAAATAGCAGCTAAGCCACGGGCTAAATCTGCAACAACTTATGCGCCGGTGCAGGTAGAACAGTATGCTGCTACCCTAGAAGTAAGGTTCAATAGCAACCTTGGCAACCAAAATGTGGTGATTACCAACCAATGGGGATTTGTGGTATACCAACAGTTGGTGAATGCCACCGCAGGAAGCCGTTTGGTGATTGATACACAAAACTGGGCGCCCGGCACGTACACCATCCAGATCCTTGACGGACAGGGTGACGGACTCGAAGGACAATTTGTGAAATAGTGACGAGTTACAAGTGACGAGAAGATGATGAGTTGGAAGGATGGGAGCAGTGACTACGGCCAAGTTTCCTGCTTCCTATTTCCACTCATTCAAAATTCAGTTATTCAATGATTCAAAATTAACACACCATGACAGACCTTTTACATCGCATCAAAGCGAAATTGTACCCCAACGAATTGACCGAAGATCAGGATGATTTTTTTGCAAAAGTATCGTCCGAACGTACTGTCGACATCCCCGGCGTATGCCAATCGGCTACAGGACGCGGCGGAGCAACGGGCAAGCCCGGCGATATGGAACAGCATGTACGGGCGTTCCTCAAAGAAATGGCTTACCTGGCTTGTGACGGTTTTTCGGTAAATGCAGGCTATTTCTCCTTGGACACGCAGATCAAGGGTGTTTTCAACAACTCCTCTGAAAAGTTTACCCCCGGCAAGCACAGTGTATATTTCCGGTTCCACCAGGGCGACCTCATGCGACAATTGATTCCCACCATCGAAGTGGAGATAGATGGCGTAGGCGATGCACAACCCGCCATCAGTCAGGTAACCGACGTAAAGAGCGGAACGGTGAACAACCGCCTCACACCGGGTAAGCTCCTCAGGGTAAAAGGCGAAAAAATCAAATTAGCCGGTGACAACCCTGCCGTGGGCGTATGGTTCACAGCCGAAGCCACCGGTGAACGCACCCGCGTGGAAGCCGACGAGATCGGCACCAACAATCCATCCGAGCTGCTTCTCAATGTACCCGACTTAGCGGCTGGCGCCTACTATATGGAAGTAACCACGCAATACAACGGAGGGGCGTTCCTGCTCAAAGACCCACGGACAGCACGCCTGAACAAGGTGTTGACCGTTGAATAATATAGAGACGGGGTATCACTATGTGTTAGTTACGGGCGTAACGAACACATAGTACGCCCGCAACTAACCTTTAGTTACGAGCGTAACTGAAAGGTAGTATAACCCGCAACTAAAAAGTAGTGGAATGATTAAAGGTACGATATATAGTGTTTCATTTGAGTTAATACCAATGCTATTGATGATGAGCGACAAGTGCTGTACTTTAAGAAATATTTGACATGCAATCATTTTTTAGTTATCACAGGTTATTACAATTTACCCGGGCAGTTATTCCGCTCTGCCGGATTTTATATGGCTCATCCGGTAGGGCAGTTCAAACTTTTTACCGCCATTAATATAGGAAATAAAATAATAGTTTAATTGCATAATTTAATAAATAAGTAACATGAAAGTAAACAAATTAGTAGGAATATTTGTGGCATTGGCAATTATCGGATTGTCATTGGGAGATGCTTTGACCGGGCACGGTATGAAGGGCAATGGAAGCCTGAATCCGGTGGCATTAGGTATCAATGTTGTATGTAAATGCGGTGAGAAACCAGGTTGCTTAGCTGACAATACTGGTGCTGTTTGCGCGGGAGGGGATAATATTTTGTGTGCGAATTGGAATTCAAATTGTGGTGGTTCAACTACCACAGGTGGTGGAGATGTGAGTAATCCCGGTGGCGGAGATGTGAGTAATCCTGGTGGTAATGATGAGGATGAACCGGAATGCACTGGATGTCCGACTGTAAGCTGTTCTGAAGGTGGATGCGGAGCTATAAAATGTGCTGTAAAAGTGGGTATTCTAGAAAGCGGTGTAGAGGTTCAAAGTGGATATTTTGCTTGTTGTTATTTTGTGTTTTTCGAAGGACGTAAAGTAGGTACAGGTGCAAGTTCTCATCCTAATTGCTGTTGTGATGGTGGTACCGGTACTGGAAACTAGTAGGGTGTCATTCCAAAATAGGGCTGTTCGAAAATTCTCGTTCAGCCCTATGCCAAATCAAAAAACAAGTATTACAGTATGAAATATATTATTCTACTCGGGATTGCATTGACTTTGTTTTCATGTCAGCCCAGCATAAAAGAGGGTGTTGTGTCTTCACATGACATAACGTCTATTCCATTACAGCCAGAGGAAGAACGAGCCATACGGTTAACCGACATCACAAAAAAAATCAAACTGGTTCCGTTAGAAACCATGCAGGCTTCGATACTTGCCGATATTGAAAAAATTGACTATGATGCAGGAAGATACTTTATCTCAAGTTCGCACGACAAATTAGTGTATGTGTTTGATACATTGGGTAATTTTTCATGCAGGATAGGAACTAAAGGAAAGGGGCCGGGCGAAATTCAGTATCCAGGTCCTTTTGCGCTTAACAAACTAAAAAAGGAAGTCTGGATTGATAATAACAGTTTATGGTTTTACAAATATGATTATGATGGTAATTTCGAGGGAAATATAGACAATAAAAGACGTGGGATTTCTTGCCGTGATTTTTATATCCATCGGGATAGCCTAATCTATATTACAACCTCAAAATATATTGTTCACTTAGGTACGAAAAACGAATATTGTTGGGATCTTTGGATCAAGCAACCCAATGGGGAATATCAAACTTTTTTCCCTTTCAGCGCTGAAGTGTATGGCAATGGAGCAATGCATCTCTTCACAAATACCAATTTTTCCACATTAAGTAATTCCGTAACTTTCCATTATTCAGAAAGCGACACTATTTATTCTATTGTTGATGGTTCTGTTTTACCACAATATGTTGTTGATTTCGGGAAAAGGAAAACCAACCGTGACCTGACGCAGCTGGCAGGAAATGATCTGATAGAATTTATGCTGACTTCATCAGATGCATACCATGTTCATAACGTCATTGAAACCACGTCTGTTCTTTATTTCTGTTATTTTATGAAAATGTCGCCCCTTGAGAAAGGACAACCATACACAGCCATTTATCACAAGAAAAGTGGGATCATACAGGAAGGTCGGTTGCAGAATGATATCTTCGGCTGTGAAATTATGTTTTATTTGGCCTCAGATAACCAGTTGATTGGACTTGCCCAACCGCAGGATATTAAACTGGCTGAGACATCATTGCTGGACAACAACAGTATTGCCATGCTGGAAAAGATAAGCGGTGAAAACAATCCGATCCTGGTGAAAATTGAATTGAAGGACCTGTAAGCTGGGGAATATGAAAAATCTTATTTTCTCTTTCAGTTTTACCCTCCTGTTGATCATTACGGTGTCCTTTTTCTATACTAGGCATAAGATAAAAAAAATGGAAGTAAAACAAAGTAACTTATCGGTTACCAAAGAATTACTGACCAATTCGTTATTCGGAACAGTAATATATGGCGGTGTCGGAATCGAAAAATATATCAGTACAATGGAAGGTAAAATCCGATTAGCTGATATTGTTTCCGGGAATACTCTGGTAGTGCGTATCCATGAAAGCGCCTGTATGCCTTGCTTAGAAAGGGAGTTGAAACACATCAGCATGTTGGAATCGCAGATGCCAGTATTGATTTTTGCCTCGTATTCCAACGAACGGTCACTCAAGGCGGTGTTGCAATTGCACAACGTCCGTTCGAAAGCATATTTGTTGCTCCCGCACCAAAAGTTATTCCCGTTTGAGGGGAATGTTCAGTCTTTATACGTTTGTATTTTAACAGAAACACTGGAACCCAGGCACCTGTTCTTTCCCGTACAGCATGAAGACAATTTGTCCGAAATGTACTACAGGTCAATCATAACTCTTTATCAAGACAAACAACAATGAGTAAAAATTATTTTTTCTTATTCCTGCTGGCTGGCATGTTGGTTTCGGGTTGCGGCCCAAAGGGAAGTGATGATAAATCGCACCTGTTCCTGGCGCCGGTTGATGCCGTGAAAATCGATACCGTGCGCTCCTTAAAGGTTGAATGTTTCCTGCTGGAAACTGTGGAGGCCTCATTTACAGGATATGTTGACATGTATGCGGATACCATTTATTACATCGACTCCCGTTTTTGCTGGGTGTTCCGTTACGATAAGGAGGGAAAACTAATCGACCGAAAATTGGGAATGGGTAGAGGTCCGGGTGAAATCATCTCAGGGGTAATACACGGATATGCCCGCTTGTCCGATGGTAGTTGGTTCTTTGTTGGATCTACCAATGACGGTTATATATTCAACCGTCACTTTATCCAGAAAAAATCATTTTTCTTTGATAAAGGTAAATCAAACGAATTGTCATATGAAAATCCGCAATCATATACACTTCAGTATTACAACCTCAAAATGAAAGAATATGCTGGAACTTTATATTACAATGTTTACGCTCAAAAAAAAGGGCTTGACTATTTTAGCAACCGTGTGTTATACTATAATGATATGCGTCTTTTCTCACAAATGGATTTGGCTACTGGTAAAGTTAATAAAATGATCGGACGGTATTCTCCATTTCATGACGGAAATAAAAATTTGAAACTTTTCTGTGATTCGTATTTTGATATCGACCAACAGGGTAATTTTTATGTAACCTTCGATGCCGATTCGATGGTATACAGCTATGACAAGGATTATAAGGCGCGATACAGTACCGGATTTCAAGGAAAAAAAATGAACACACGGTATCCGGTTATTTCCACAGTTAATGATTATAAACAACATTATTACGATAGGGATAAATACGGTCATTACAGCCAGATATGCTATATTGACGAAACTGGGCTAATGTTCCGGTCGTACTTCAGGGCGGAATATCAGCCCTACGACGGGTTGCAAATTTATAAAGGCGCTGCCATGATTGGGGATGTGGATGTTCCCAAAGGTTTCAAAATAATTGGTTATACATCACCCTATTATTACGGTTATTGCGGGATTGATGAAGAAAATGAAAACATCACTATTTGTCGTTTCAAATTATGACCAGATGAGCAAGATAAAGATTTTCACTACGCTTTTTGTAACGTTATCAGTTTTATGCTCGATATCGCAGTCGGCGCACCAACCAGTGAAGAAATTGACGTTTCTGGAAAAAACACACGATTTCGGGGATATAACAAAAGACACCATACTAAAAGCAAGATTCCGGTTTATAAATACAGGTACTGATACGGTTCATATCGAATATGTACGCCCGGACTGTACCTGTACCGATTATCGTTTAAGCCGGAAAAATATTGCACCCAAGGACACCGCTTACGTGGAATTAATGTATGACACCCACAACAAGCATGGATTGCAAAAACTTTATGCAATTATAAAGACCGATACACCTGAACAGATGTACAAACTCACTATTAAAGTAAAATTGAATTGAAGAATTTGAAATTTTATGCTATTCTGGTCATCACCTGTTTATTGGTATATTTCCCTATTCTTGGCCATGATTTCCAACTTAATTGGGATGATAACTGGCAGGTGATGAATCATTATACTGAGGCTGGTTTTACATGGCATAATCTGCAAGCAGTATTTAGTGAGTTTTACTACGGGCAGTTCAGTCCGATCAATGAGGCTGTTTATATGGCGATTTATGCAGTTTTTGGTTACAATCCCGCTATTTATCACCTTTATTCGCTGCTGTTGCACATTGCCAACACGTGTATGGTTTTCATATTCATAAATATTTTAGCAAAAATATTAAGCAATCAAATGCAGCATAGAACTTCCACTCTGGTAGCCTTTCTAACATCTTTGCTTTTTGCTATTCATCCTTTACAGGTGGAATCAGTTGCCTGGATCAGCGCTTCAAAAATACCGCTCTATACTTTTTTTACATTATTGGCCTTGCTGGCCTATATCAGGTATGTGCGCACCCAGAGTATTTTCCTCATTTTTGGGATATTTGTGTTGTTTGTATGTGCATTCGGCAGCAAGGAACAGTCAATCGTATTGCCCGCGACCTTGTTATTACTCGACTGGGCGTTAGGGCGACATCGCAAGCCAGACGGCACCGGCAACTGGTTGTACCTGTTGTCCGAAAAGCTTCCTTTCATTGCATTTGCTGTTTTTGCAGGATTATACTCCCTCTCGCAACAAAATGCAGCCTGGATTGACCAGGCTGCAGGTTATCCATTTAGGCAGCGGTTAGTGTTTGCCTGCTATTCATTGGTAGTTTATGCAGGCCGGTTGGTGGCACCTGCGCATTTGTTGTATCTCTATCCTTTTCCCATATCACCGGGAGATGTGCTGCCTGCACGTTATTTCATTTATCCAGTTATTGTGGCTACAGCTGTATATCTGTTATGTATTCGTCTAAAAAGCATTCCTCGTCCGGTTATCTTTGGTTTATTGTTTTTTCTGATCAACATGGCGTTAATGTTGCATTTTATCCCTATGAGCCGCGTTATGGTGACTGCTGATCGATATGTATATCTTGCGTCAATAGGTGTATTTTTTGTGGCAGCGTGGTATGCTTTACCGTGGCTGCAAGAAATGTTCGCCAGCAGCAAAAAATGGATACTTGCCATTGCAATATGTTATCTTTTTTATCTGGGAGGATATGCACATGTTCGCACATATGTATGGTCTGATAGTGATACTTTGAAAGCAGGGTTTTGGGAACAGATATTTGTGGATTAATTGACATTTTGGAAAAAACGACACAATAAGATTACATGTTATTGAATGTTAATGCTAAAATTGAAACGGTTATCAGAAAGGTCGAAACATCGTATGATGACAACATTACTGTGGATATGTGTGCTAGTGTTGGTGATACGATTAACCCAAAGATGGGTTGCTGATATTTGCCTGGTACTTACCAGCAGTATGGAAAATACCATATTGGCGGGCGATCGCATATTGGTGTGTAAAACGCATGTGTTCGGTCGGGGCGATGTGATTGTTTTCAACCACCCCAACGGGGATAACGTACAGTTAGTGAAACGTTGTATCGGTACGCCTGGCGATACTGTGAGTATTATCAAGGGTATGATTTATGTCAACGGCAAAATTGTTGAAGTTCCTGTTACCGTAAAAGAAAGCCGGGAAGATTTTCCTTTGGATTTTCCTGACCGTCGTCTCGGATGGACTACGAATCATTACGGACCTGTGATAGTACCGGCAAAGGGTGCCACCATCACCCTTGACTCGGTTAGCCTAAAACTATACCGACAGGTGTTTCAACTAGAAGGCCACGAGTCTCCGCAGGTAAACAGTTCTTACATCTTCAGTACCGACGGCTATTTCGTGCTGGGCGACAACCGCGGCAATTCGTTGGACAGCCGCTATTGGGGTTTTGTGCCCGGAGAATTGGTCGTGGGCAAGGTACGGATGGTGTATTTTTCGCGCGATGCTGTCCGGCGTAGTATCCGGTGGGAAAGAATAGGACTGATGATTCAATAATTCCATGATTCAACGATTCAACGATTCCATGATTCAGCAATTCAACATTCCATGATTCAAAATTCGAACTTACCGTGTTTGTGTATTGTTGTGCCTTGCTACAACGAAGAAGAAGCGTTGCCCTGTTCGCTTGATATCCTGTTGGGGGTGCTTGGGCAATTGTCCGGTAAAGGAAAAATATCCGGTGATAGCTATATCTGCTGTGTCGACGATGGTAGCCGGGATAACACATGGCTGCTGATCGAACAGCGGAGCAGGGAGAACCGGCAGGTGAAGGGTATCAAACTGTCGGCGAACTTCGGACACCAGAATGCATTGATCGCCGGCCTGCTTACCGAATACCCGCATGCCGACTGCCTGATCAGCATCGATGCCGACCTGCAGGACGATGTTGGCGCCATCGAACCGATGCTCGATGCGTTCGGCAAGGGATTTCAAGTAGTATATGGCGTGCGCGATATCCGCACCGTCGACAGCCGTAGCAAACGGTGGTTGGCCCAAGGGTTTTATGCGGTCATGAAGAAAATGAACCCGAAAAGTATTACCAACCATGCCGATTTCCGTTTGGCCGGCAGTGAAGTCATCCGCCACCTGGAACGGTTTGGCGAGGTAAACCTCTACCTGCGTTCCCTTTTCCCGCTCATCGGTTTTCCTTCTACATTTGTCTACTACGAACGGAAACAAAGGCTGAGGGGAGAAACCAAGTATCCCGTGCGCAAATCATTGTCATTGGCATGGCAGGCCATCACTTCCTTTTCGATCGCCCCGCTTAAAATGATTTTCAGGTTGGGTATCCTCACTACCTTCATTAGCCTGGTTCTGTTGGTCTGGGTGTTGTGGACCACCGTTTCGGGGCATAGCATCAAAGGGTGGGCGTCTACACTGATACCTATCCTGTTCTTTTCGGGCATCATCATTCTTGCGCTCGGCATTATCGGCGAATACACCGGAAAGATCTACCAGGAAGTAAAAAACAGGCCACGGTTCATCATCGAAACACAAACGACAACGGAAATGTAGAGACGGGGCATGCCCCGTCTCCACTCTGCCTTATTTTTAGCGTTGCAATATCCTAAAGTCAATGCAATGCATCAATTTGGAAGCATAGCTTGTATCCAGGGCAACCTCATTAAAATTTTTGTCCACGAATTAACACGAATTTTCACTAAGAAATTTCAGCTTTGCTGAAAATTTATTCGTGCCCTTGCTTGTATCAGCATATACTATAATTTTGGCTCTATAACGTTTAGTGTGGGTAATTATTATTGATCTGAATTTTAGTTACTTATAAACAAATGTATCAATAACAAATTAAGAATGAATATTATAATGGCACATAATGGATGTATTGTTTTTAAGGATAAAACTTTTGTGTATCCGCATCAAGGCTCTGAAATACATTTGATTATATTCTATTTTTAGTGATGCTTATATTTTCTTATTCGCTATTCATCTCTATCTTTACCCATACAATTCGTTATAGAGCCATAATTTTCAGTCCGGATTGGTAATCTTTTCCGACAAGTTTTTTTGTTTTCTGCAAAAAATGTACTTTTACCGGCTCAAATTTTAAACCATGGCATTAAAAGACGTTTTAGTTATCTCCGGACAAGGCGGTCTGTTCAAATATGTTTCGCAAGGCCGCAATAATGTAATTGTAGAAAATCTATCCGACCACAAACGGACCACCATACCGGCAACGGCCAAAATCAGCATGTTGGACGATATCGCTATCTTTACCGAAAACGACGATATACCTTTGCGTGAAGTTTTCAAAAAGATACAGGTGAAAGAAAATGGCAGTGTTGCCATTCCTCACAAGTCGCCCGACGCCGAATTGAAAAAATATTTTGCCGAAGTGCTTCCCGAATACGACAAGGAACGGGTATACCTGTCGGATATCCGTAAAGTGATTATGTGGTACAACCTATTGCACGAACTGGGAATCACCGACTTTGAAGCTCCCGAAGAAGAAACGGAAGAAAAGAAAGAGAAAGAAACCACTGAAGAAAAGTAAAAGAAATCATCTTACCAAAAATAAATCAAACACCAATGAAAGAATCCATTGCCATATTAACCGGTGGCGGACCAGCTCCCGGCATGAATACTGTTGTGGGCAGCGTTGCCAAAGTATTTCTGAAACACGGCTACCGTGTCATCGGCCTCCACGAAGGCTACAGCGGGTTGTTCAATCCAAATCCGCGCACCGTTGATATCGACTTCACTTATGCCGACGATATCTTTAACCGTGGCGGTTCGGCGGTGATCATGAGCCGTTTCAAACCTAAAGATGTAGACTTTGCCGAAAATTTCAACCTGAAATTCTTTACCGACAACAATATCAAGTTATTGGTAACTGTCGGTGGCGACGATACAGCTTCCACAGCCAACCGTGTAGCCAAGTTCCTTGCCGAAAAGAATTACCCCATCGCCAATATCCATGTTCCCAAAACCATTGACAACGACCTTCCGCTGCCCGATGCAACGCCTACCTTTGGTTATCATTCGGCAAAAGCGCAGGGAACCATTACCGGTTCGATCATCTATGAAGATGCCCGCACCAGTGAAAATTGGTTTGTTGTAGCAGCCATGGGACGTTCGGCCGGGCATCTTGCATTCGGTATCGGCGCGGCATGCCACTACCCGATGATTGTAATTCCTGAGATGTTCAATAAGACTGAAATTACCATCGATAAGATTTGCAAACTGGTAGTATCATCCATTGTAAAACGCAAAGTGATGGGTGTGAACCACGGTGCAGCCATGATCTCCGAAGGTGTGTTCCACTCGTTGAGCGACGCCGAAGTGAAAAACTCCGGTATCAATTTCAGTTATGACGACCACGGACATCCCGAACTGGGCAAAATATCCAAGGCTCATATCTTCAGCCAGCTGGTTGACAACATGTTGGGTAAACTGGGACTCAAAGTAAAAACCCGTCCGGTGGAAATCGGTTACGATGTTCGTTGCTACACTCCGATTGCTTACGACCGCGTATATTGCTCGTTACTCGGATTTGGCGTGTACAAGCTTTTCAGCGAAGGTATTACCGGCTGTATGGTGTATGTAAACACTAAAGGCGATGTAGCCCCATTGTACCTGAAAGATCTCCAGGATCCTATTACCGGCAAGATTCCGCCGCGTTTGGTCGACATTGAAGGCCAACGTGTTCATTCGATCATCGACAATGTGATGCATTACATCACCCCTGCCGATTACGAAGCAGCTAAGAAATACCTTAAAAATCCCGAAGAATACGATTTCCGCAAGATTTTGAACTGGTAATGAATTGAAAAATCAGGCCTGCCAGTTTTCAAAAGTTGGCAGGCCTCATCATAAAAGCCGGAGGACGAAATGTTCTGCCGGTTTTTATTTTTAATGGTTGTCCGATATTCATAAAAATCAAAACTTTTCTAAGCACTATCTGATCAAGTAAATAACCTATGCTTTGACGCCGTTATTAAGTGCTGAATTACTGCGCTTTGCGCAATTGTCAATTATCAATTATCAATTGTCAATTACTTATTTGCCCATTGAGCGAAAAGTTGTAATTTTGTGGCGCTTAAAAATGAATCATTTAGAATTTAAGTATATCATCATCAATAATTTAAAAGAAAGACATGAGCAAGTACCCAGTAATCACTGCCGAAGAAGCAGCGAATCATATTAATAACGACGACAATGTCGGGTTTAGTGGTTTTACGGCAGCCGGTTGTCCCAAAGCCGTTCCTGCAGCATTGGCCAAACGTGCCGAGGCGGAACATGCTATTGGCAACCCGTTCAAAATAGGTATGTTTACCGGCGCTTCCACCGGCGACAGTATCGACGGTAACCTTGCTCGTGCACAAGCCATCAAGTTCCGCACACCCTACCAGTCGAACGGAGACTTGCGCAATGCCATCAACTGTCAAGATGCACCATATTTCGATATGCACTTGTCGCATCTCGGACAGATGTTACGTTACGGATTCCTGGGAAAAGTAGATGTAGCTATTATCGAAGCATCCGATATTACCGATAAAGGAGAGATCGTGCCTACCTGCGGTGTAGGTATTGCACCCACGCTCTGCCAGTTGGCCAACAAAATCATTGTAGAACTCAACCACAAACACCCCAAGGCTATCCGTGGGATGCACGATATTTATGTACCCATTGCCCCGCCTCATCGCGAAGCAATTCCTATTTACAAACCGTCAGATCATGCCGGTGTACCTTACATCAAAGTCGATCCGTCAAAAATTATCGGTATTGTGGAAACCAACCTGCCCAATGAAGGCGGCAGTTTCGCTCCCGTAGACGAGATCACTGCAAAGATCGGCGATAATGTGGCCAACTTCCTGGTAGGCGAAATGGTTGCCGGACGCATCCCGAAAGAGTTCCTGCCCGTACAGTCGGGTGTGGGTAATATTGCCAATGCCGTGCTGGGCGCTATGGGCGAAAATAAGTCTATCCCCGTATTTGAAGTTTACACCGAGGTTATCCAGGATGCAGTGATTACATTGATGAAATCCGGCCGGGTGAAATTTGCCAGCGGGTGTTCTTTCACCGTGAGCAATCCCATGATGGATGAAATCTATAGCAGTCTCGACTTCTTCAAAAACAAATTGTTGCTGCGCCCGCAGGAAATATCGAACAACCCGGAAGTAATTCGCCGCCTTGGCCTGATCACCATCAATACCGCACTCGAAGCGGACATTTTCGGTAACATCAACTCCACACATGTGGTAGGCACCAAGATGATGAACGGTATCGGCGGTTCGGGCGACTTTACCCGCAATGCTTACCTGTCGATCTTCACGACCCCGTCGGTAGCCAAAGGAACAAACATCAGCGCCATTGTGCCCATGGTGTCGCATCTTGACCATAATGAACATTCGGTATCAATATTGATTACCGAACAAGGCGTTGCCGATCTGCGTGGAAAATCGCCGGTGCAACGTGCACAGGTGATCATCGAAAACTGCGTGCATCCCGAATACAAGCAACTGTTGTGGGATTATCTCAAACTCGGCAACGGTCACACGCCCCACAACCTGCATGCATGCTTTGCATTCCACCATGCTTTCAACGAAACCAAAGACATGCACAATGTCGATTGGTCGAAATACACGAAGTAAATAATCAATACATCAAACCACATAGCCATCAGACTACTGGTGGCTATTTTTTATATCCTTCCCAAATGCTTACCTGTTTTATCCATGGTAACGGGGCTTTATCCCGGCAAACGGTTAACAAATGGCTCTCCATGCCTTTTGTCTCGTTTGTTCTTGTTCCGCAATCCTGTAAGCACTTCAACGATGTGCAAGTCATGGAATCATCAGACATCCAATCATCTGAGTGTATACATGAACTGGCCAAGCGCTGCCAGACCGAGTATCTGCTGATTTGTGACCTCAATACTGATATTGACATCGACCCGTTTTCATTGAAACGGATGGTCGAAGTAGCTGTACAAACAGGTTACGACTGGGTATACTCTGATTATTATGATGAGCAGGGCGGTGAACCCCTCCCCCACCCTACCATCGATTATCAGGAAGGCAGTTTACGCGACGGTTTCGATTTCGGCCGGTTAATCCTGTTACGTACCAGTGCTTTCCGTAAAGCGGCCAAACGTGTCGCAACCGGCTATCGGCATGCAGCCCTGTACAACCTGCGCCTGAATATTTCGCAGCAAAGTAAATTATTCCGTATCAATGAGTTTCTATACACCTGTAAAGAAAAAACACAGGAATCGTCCGAACAAGTAATGTTCCAATATGTCGATCCGGCCAACCGGACGGTACAAGAAGAAATGGAACGGGCCTGCACACAACACCTCAAAGACATTGACGCATGGCTCCCGCCGGAAGTAGTACAAGAGATCAACCTAAAGGGAGAAATTTTCCCTTACGAGGCATCAGTGATCATACCTGTACGCAACAGGGTGAAAACGATTGGTCATGCTATTAACTCTGCATTGCACCAGGTAACCGAATTTTCATATAACATCATCATTGTTGACAACCATTCCACCGACGGCACCACAGAATTGATTGCCGAAAAGGTTGCTACGAATCCGGACCTGTTTCATATCATCCCCGCGCGTAACGGCCTGGGAATCGGCGGGTGCTGGAACGAGGCGCTCCACCATGACCTTTGTGGCCGCTTTGCCGTACAATTAGACAGCGACGACCTGTATGCCGGACCCGATACCTTGCAGAAAATCATCGACTGTTTTTACGAAAACGAGGCCGCAATGGTGATCGGATCGTATCGCATGGTAGATTTTGATTTGAATGAAATCTCTCCCGGGATCATCGACCACCGGGAATGGACCCGTAACAATGGACGCAACAATGCGCTCCGCGTTAACGGATTCGGTGCGCCAAGAGCCTTTTACACACCATTGATCCGCAACCTACACTTCCCGAATGTCAGTTATGGTGAGGATTATGCAGTAGCTTTGGCCATTTCCCGCGATTATCCGGTAGGACGCATCTATGAACCGATTTATTTATGTCGCCGCTGGGGCGGAAACTCAGACGCTTCCCTGTCCATCGTACAACAAAACACATACAATTTGTATAAAGACCGGATCAGGACAATCGAACTATTGGCCCGGAAGCGGATGCAATGAGTCTCCGTTTACCAGAAACTCCACTCCCAGCAAAGTAACATCGTCGAAAACCAAGCGGTTGTTATGATTGAGTTCCTGTTTTTCGACAATGTTGGCCACAGCTTCGTCAATAGAGGGTGATTTGCGTATCTGTTGCAGGATGGTATCGAAGGTTACCAGCACATTTCCATCATCATCGGCCAGCAGTTCAACCAACCCGTCGGTATAGCTGAGCATGAGCGAATGTTCCGCAATATTAACTGTCCTGACTTCGAATGGTTTCAGTTCATTGAGCATACCCAAGCCGGGGCAGTAGCTTTCGAGCAAATGTAACTTGCCGCTGTTTGTCCCGTACAGGATAGATGTGGTATGGGCGCCATTTACATATTCCATTTGATTTGTGTCGTAGTCATACCGGGCAATGAACAGGGTGATGAACTCATATCCCTTTGCATTGGACAACACCCGGTCGTTGAGTTTCCCCATCAACTGCTCCATCGGCACATCCGAAGTAAACAGGGCACGCAACGTCGCCTGGAAATTCGACATCAACAAGGCGGCAGCCATACCTTTTCCCGACACATCGGCTACACAAAAGCCTATCTTGCTATTTCCCAAATCGATACAATCGAAATAATCGCCGCCTACTTCGTGGTGCGGTTTATAAAAAGCATTCATGACAAGTTGTTGGTTACGCGGGAGTTCTTCTACGCGGGGTATCAGCATGCTTTGAACATGAGCCGCCAATTCCAATTCCTTTTTGATGGCTTCCTGACGAAGGCTTTCATTGAACAACCGGAAGTTCTCGATTGATACGATAATAACGTCCGAAATACTTTGCAAAAGCAGATTTTTAACCAATGGATCGATGTTGTAGCGTTCTTCCCGTCCCAGGTCTTCACCTTCGCGTCCTACAAGCAGGTAAGCGATTGGAGTGTGCCGGTTGAAAACAGGAATAATGATACCGAATCCGAATGCAGCCAAAGTTTGTTTGACATGTTCGTCGCCAAGATCGCTTACATAAGTTATATCATTCACCGCAGCCAAACGGGCCGCTTCAAACCGGTTGATTTCATCCAGGCAGAGACCTTCGGCAAAAAGACATTCCCAACCATTGTCGCCTATCATAAACATGGCCACATTGTTAATACAAAACTGGCTGGATAACATGTTGTTGTATTTGTTCAACAACATATCAATCAGCGGGTTCTCATTGATTGCCCGTGACATCATCCCAAGTTCAAGAGGTGAAGACATATAATTATATATTATTTATTGAGACTGTCCAATTCAAAACCGATACCCCACTCCTGCCCCGAACATTTGCGGCGTCATTGTCGTTTTATCCGAACCAGCGTTCAACATATTGCGAAATCCCAGGTGGTAATTGACATTGAACTGCAAACCAAGTCCTAATTCATAACCAAAAATAAATCCGATACCGAAATCCCAGCGATGCATCATTGCTCTACCACTGGCTCTACTCTTCTTGTACGGATCAATACTATGTCCGTCCGTTTCATAGCGGCTCATCAAGCCGACCGACGCAAAAGGGCCAAATCCCAGATATAACATACTGCTTTCCAATTCGGCCTGCATCATGCCATAGACAGGCATTTCCATGCCAACATAATGGTAATCGGATTTGTTTCCGGTGTTCGAGTCCTCAATACCCGATGTCTGGTAATGGAACATCATATCAGCTTCCACAGCCACACCTTCGCGGATACGGTATTTGTAAAAATTCCCAGCGAAACACCCGCTTTCATCTTACTTTCGAGATGGGAAGACTCGTTGATCCAAAAATTGGATAAGTTGACACCGGCCTTCGCGCCCACCGTCGACTGAGCTTGTACTTCTATGACAACGAAACAAAACACAATCATTATCCCAAACAAAACCAACTTTTCCATGATGACATTTTTGTTAATTAGATGCAAAAAATCTATTAGGTTGCAACCTTGTTGAATATATTTCACTCAGATAAGTTTACCTTACGGTGAAATCAGTAACTTCGCGAATTGTGCACGTTGGGACGAGGTTCTACCTCGTCCCTTATATCCCGGCAGGCTTAACCTGCCAATAGAGCCGACTGAGGCAAAGCCTCAGCCGAACAATGCATTGCATAACCTGAAAGGTCAACAAAACCTCGGTATCGCTTTTTTAAACCTGCTGGGTCTTAAAGACCCAGCAGGTTAAGTCGAAACTTCAAAGCAATTCTTCTGCTTTAACACCCGCGTGTTGCAGCATCTCCACAATATCCGTCTCGCTTAGTCCATAGCACTCGATCCGCAGCACCTTATCACAGTCTTCAAGGTCGACGCTCCAATCGTCAATCAACGGATCGTCGTTCAACAACGGACTGATGCGCTCCACCTCGGAACCCGAAACAAGCGAGGTTTTTAATATTAGAACTTTTTTATTGATACCAACCATAAAAACGTGGTTTGATCCGGTTATAGAATTGATCACAAATAAGTCATCCATCTTGATATAACAAGCTATCTGAAAATAGGTTAAGCGCTTCCCGAAATAATTATTCCGCTGACAATCATCTTTAATATTCAATTAATCGAAAATG
>JAVBSH010000093.1:0-3749 GCA_031547085.1 Bacteroidales bacterium | reverse complement strand
GTACAAGTGGACAGGGCAACAACGTTTCCTCGATTTTGCCACATATATCGTTGAAGCTGGCGGAACGAAACACTACAACGTATTCGAACAGGCTTACAACAATGTGGAGCCTCACAAAATGGCAGGCCATTACCCGAAAGCGTATGAAATGATGTCGCTGTTTGAAGGTCTGGTAGATTATTACCGTGCAACGGGCGACGCTAAATGGAAACAGACGGCGCTCAACTTGTACAACAACATCCGTACAAGGGAAATCACCATCATTGGCAACGGAGGCGGCGATCAGCCTTATCACCCGTCGGTGGCAGGCGAAGCGTGGGATAATACCGCCATGGAACAAACCAACCCGGACATTACCCGCATGATGGAGACCTGTGTAGGTGTCACTTGGCTGAAATTTTGTAGTCAGATATTACGTCTTACCGGCGACTCAACCCCTGTGGATGAAATCGAAAAATATATCTACAACGGTTTGCTGGGCGCCATGAAACCAACCGGCAACGGGTTCAGTTACGTGAACCTGCTCAACGGCCCGAAGGTAAATACACACGGCTGGGGAACCAACTTCGGCGACCTGAGTGTGACTTGTTGTAACCTCAACGGCCCGATGGGACTGGCCTATATCCCTTACATCGCAGTGATGAACTCCACCGCCGGCCCGGTTGTGAACCTTTATAACGCCGGGAAAATAACCATGAACACTCCTGCACAGAAATCCCTGCAATTAAATATCGAAACCGACTATCCGCAATCGGGGAACATTGTGATCCGGGTGAATCCGGAAGAAAAGGAAATATTCACGTTGAAACTGCGTATTCCGCGTTGGAGCGAAAAGTCGGTTGTTAAAGTCAACGGCAAAAAACAAAGGGTAACTCCCGGGCAATATGCAGCGTTTAGCCGTGAGTGGAAAATCGGCGACCGTATCGAAATCATCTTTGATATGACTTGCCGTATCGTCGATGCGCCGCATGGCAGCAATCCCAAGGGAAATAATTTCCGGGCCGTTACTTGGGGGCCGATTGTGTTGGCCCGTGACGAAAAAATCGATGCCAGATACAACAACCCTGTCACCATCAAAGCCGACAAGTCCGGCGTAGTAAAAATCACCAAAACCAAACCCACGCTTGCCGCCACGCGCATGGAATTTATCGTGCCAACCACCAACGGGAATATCCGCATGGTCGATTATGCTTCGGTAGACGGGTGGGAAGGTACGAAGGTTTGTACCTGGTTACCGATGGAAGGAGGAAGTCAGTAAAAATGAATCATCAATATTACAATCATTAAAATGAATAAAATAAGAGTCATTTCAATACTTGTCATAACATGCCTGTGTGCAGGATGCAATTCCGATGCCGAGGAACACGAAAAAGATGAATTCCTGATCGGTATATTCTGGCCGCCGGTGTGGGAGCAGACCAACTTGCAGCAATACCAAGCCATCAAGGAGGCTAATGTCGATTATATCCAGAATGTACTGGGAAGTTTATTGGACACCGAGGAACGGAACATTAAGATGTTGCAGCTTTCGGAGCAGTGCGGGTTGAAAATGTACGTGGCTGATCCGCGTGTGAAAGGAAGCGGGGCGGACATCAAATCAATGGTGGATACATATAGTAAGTACAAGGCAACATCGGGCTATTATATCGTGGATGAACCGGATATTGCCGGGCTAGAAGATGCCGCCATGAGGTACAAAACCATACTGTCCTACGCTCCGGATGCCACTCCTTACGTTAACCTGCTACCGGGATGGGCGGCGCCTGTGTCATCGGGCTATGTGGAAAATTACGTCAACAAGTGGATTGACCTTTGCGGAAAAGAAAACCTCAAATACCTGTCGTTCGACAGTTACCCGTTTATGATTGACGGCACATTCCGTGAGTTCCACTACCAGAACTTAGATATGATTCGGTTGGCCGGACTGAAAAACGGCGTAAAAACTTCATGTTATGCCCAGTCGATCGGTATCCCCAATGCATACCGCCGTCCCAATACCGCCGAGTTAAGGTATAGCGTCTTCTCGAGTATTGCTTACGGCATCAAGAACATCGTATGGTTTACCTACTGGACGCCGACGAACCGTAGCGAACCGTTTACCGATGCGATTATTGATCCGCAGGGCAACAAAACCGACCTTTATGTTCCTTTCGCTACGTTGAACGGTGAATTGAAACAACTCGGTAGAACCCTTGTAAAATTAGATGCCCGTGAGGTATATCATTCCGGGAATATTCCCGAAGGCGCGAAAAGCCTTCCTTCCGATTTCATATTATCCCCGGAAGATAAGACCTGCGACCTGATCCTGACTTATTTTATTTGTCCCCAAACTGGCCAGGAATACGTTATGACGGTTAATAAATCTTTTACGGAAACAAAGCAATTGCAGTTTGCACTCAACACCAATTACAGACAAATTAAAGAAGTTTCTTCTCTTTCGGGGAGATTGGAAAAAGTGAAAAAGCAGGATAATAAAATTGAAATAGAATTATCCCCGGGCAACGGGAAATTATTTAAAGTTGATCAATAAGGTGAAAGTCTAATCATATTTTATCATCAATTTGAATCAATTAAAAACCAACCAATATGCGAAACATCATCTTTTTGAGTCTTTTTATCTGGCTTTTCACACAGGCCACATCAACTGTCAATGCGCAGGTATTGGCCGGAACCGACGATCTGGGACGTACACTATTGCAAAACGATGCGGTAGGCGACCCGAAGCCCAACCGTCACGTAGCGATGTTCTATTTCCTGTGGCAAGGTGACAAAGGTTCGGTCACGTCCCAAAAATATTTGGATTTGCACGAGATATACACCAACCACCCCGAGGTATTCGACGATTGTGACAACCCATACTGGGGCGGTAAAAAAGGAACATATTATTTCTGGGGACAACCCGTTTATGGCTACTATCGTGGCGATGATTATTGGGTGCATCTGCGAAATATACAATTATTAACCGATGCTGGAGTCGATCTGTTGGTGATTGATGCTACCAACAGGCTCACCTATCCCACACAATCCGAAGCCTTGATGAAGGCGATGGATGACGTGCGGGCGCAAGGAAAAACTCCTCCCGGCATTGTATTTTACACCAACACTCTTTCAGGGGAAACCATCAAGGAAATATACGAACAATTTTATATGGAAGGTGCACCATATCGGCATCCCGGTTGTTGGTTCCATTTAGATGAAAAACCATTGATTATAGGTGCAACAAAAGATGTGAAAGACCAACATTGCCTTGATTTTTTCACCATCAGGGAATCGCAATGGCCTACGGAGCCGCAGCGTGTCAACGGCTGGCCGTGGATTAGCTTCACCCGGAAACCTGATGTGCATTACAACGCACGGGGCGAGAAGGAGATCATCAATGTATCAGTAGCGCAGCATCCTAACCCTACGGCCGGGATGGGTGGTTCGGCCTTCTACGGAAACATGGATAACTGGGGACGCAGCTACCGTAATAATTCGCACGGCAATCCCGAAACCGATATTTTTTACGGCTACAACTTTCAGGAACAGTGGGACTACGCTCTCAAGGAAGACGTACCCTTTGTCTTTGTTACAGGCTGGAACGAATGGATTGCAGGCCGTTGGGATAGTCACGACAACAACCCCAAGCACTCGTGGTTTTGCGACCAGGCAAGTCCCGAATACAGCCGCGATATAGAACCGAGCCTCACCGCCGGTCTCAAAGATCATTATTACATGCAGTTGGTGAACAATATCAGGCGCTACAAAGG
>JAVBSH010000066.1:0-11359 GCA_031547085.1 Bacteroidales bacterium | reverse complement strand
AATCGCAAATGCGGTTGATGAGGATACAGGACTATTAGCCGAAGATAAGGCTGACCCGTTGTTTTGCGCCGATGAGGAAAAACCACCTACTGTCAAGAGCGCAATGAGCGCGATGAGTTTTAAAATTTGTGATTTCATATTTCATATTGCTTTATAAGTGTTAGAATATCTTGTTATTATATGGCTGTTTTATTTGCTGTGCGTTCAATTAATACGGATAACGCGGATCATCCGGATAGATTATTATAATAGTCTGATTTCCATCATCATCATCATACTCTGTATACTGATAAGGATCACCTATAACAAAAACTGTAGCCTGATAATTGACTGTTGATCCATCCGTTGCAGTTAATGTCCATTCAACCGGATTGGTAAAATCACGCACCGTACCCGATACCGGCGTTATTGTTGCGCCAGGCGCCAAGGTAATGATCGGAACAAGTTTGGTACGATCAGTACCTTTTGACATAACCAAATATATTGTCCATAAGTGAGGACTCCATGCTTCCGGGATCCCACCATAATTAGGATATGGTAAGTGTTCACAGCATACTACATCGACGATACTGGGAAGCGCAAATGAGACAATGTTAGGATCAACCGCGTCGGTGTTGTTACATTGGATTTTGATTGAGACCATGCTATCAGCATCCGTGTTTCCATCGTTTGTGCAGGCAAAACCTCCTGTCAAAAGCAGCAAAATAGCTACCATTTTAAAAATATTTGTTTTCATATTTTTCCAATTAATGATTACTTAATTCTATGTCACACATTTATCTGCTCCCGCCTTTACTTCGGGAGCCTATGCTGAACGCCATTTCTTGGCAAGTGTAAGCTCAGTTTCATACTTTCTGATTTTGAAGATTAGCTACTACAAGTATAACTTATATAAATGATATTTAATGTAAAAAAGAATAAAAATTGTTCTATATATAAGATGCAAAACATGCCCAATACGTTGCAGGGGTTAAAATACTTTACAAATTTTATCGTTTTTCGATAAGTGCAAGAGTTTCTATGTTCCCGATTTATTTCGGGAACCCATGTTTGGGACGGTTTCTCGGTGTATGTAAATTTGATTTCATGAGTTTAACCGATTTTGAGGTTTGCAATGTAGTAAATAAAAATGACATTTTGTGCAAAATAATGATTTTTTTAGAAAAAATGTTTGGATTGCAAACCCCGAAATGTTGATGAGGGAATGTTGAAATAATGGTCATGTGAAACTGTTATGGCTAATAAACAGCAATTGCAGATTGACTCTGTTTTTTCCGTTGTCTTCCAACCGCAAGGTATGATGCAGTTTTTTAAATTTCGCTTTGTATCTTAGTGCCTTCGTGGCATGAAAATCGACCACTAAGGCTCAAAGACACAAAGACCACTTTAACAAAAGAATATTATAGGCCATTTTTAGAACATGCCTTAGTTAAGAATCGGTGTTGTTGATACAAAACCTACCGGGTCTCAAAGACCCAGCAGGTCAGGTATGTTAACTGAACGACAAATTATCAATTGTCAATTATTTCAGATATTCGGCGGGTATGGCCGTAATAGGAGCTATCTCGATATTGCGGTAATATACTTCGGCACCTTCGGATTGTAACTGGATCACACCTTTGGTAAGCGGCACATCCTTACCATCGACTTTAATGCGCGAATTGGTATTAACCATGTTCACCTTTCCGTTAATCACATGGACACTTGTCCCCTCAAAGCACAATACTTCCACGGTGTTCCATTGGCCGATAGGTTTCTCATTCATTGGGTTTTTCGAACAAATAGGCCCTGCTGGCAAATCCGGGCCGAAACTTACTGCCGGAGCTTTAGGGTCGAAAGTGTAACGTTCATTCTCGTTGGCACGCGACGCGGTAATATCACAATAAGTATCGCCCATACGATAAGAATCGCCGAACATGGTTTCCATTACTTGGCATTCGTGCGACATTTTCCATACGCCCAAGCCTTTACCAAACTCGCCAAATCCATGATAAAGCACACCGGCATTGCGTGGCTTATCTTCGCGTGGCGCCCATTTCTTCTCGCCCCATTTTACCTGGAGACGCAAATGATAGTTCCCGTATTCCTTCACAGTGGCAAACGAACCATAGATCTGTCCCGAAGCACGTAATGCAGGGTCGCCATCTGTTTCAACGACACTGAATACCTTCAACGGATCGTTATTGACTCCCAAGGGTTGCGTGTAGACTCCTTCTGCGTTCTTTTCCATACCGGGAACATCCACCGAAGGGTCGGGAACTCCGACATAAGCCTCCCATCCGGTAAAATCCTTACCATTGAACAAGGACTCGAATTTAGCTTCTTTTGTCCCGCAGGATACCAATAACATCATCGCTAACAGCGGAAGTACATATAAAACTTTTTTCATTGTTGATTAATTAATTTGATTGATTAAAGGTTTAACACTACTCTTTCGCATATTTTTTCAAAACACCAAACAACTTGTCGAAGTCGACAGGTTCTTCAATCACCCTGTTGCATTGGCTGTCGCAGATCAAACGGTCATATTTTTCGTTGCGTTCCGGAACGATGAGCACCAACGGCAATCCCGCCCTGACCGATTTCACTTGTTTCGCCAGTTCGTGATCGCCATCGTTGAATATGTCCGCGTCGGCCAACACTACATCAATGTGTTTCCGTTGACTGACAGTGTCAATCCATTGCTGGACGGTCTGCGTAAATATCAAAGCCGCTCCCGTTGCCGACAGTAACTTTTCGTAATATTTGCTTTTCATGGTTCCGGGTTCAGCCACCAATATAGCCATATTTTTGAACGGTTGACTGTCCGGTTCACACTCGGCATTGACTTCTTCAAGCAAAGGCATATCCTTTTTGCTAACCGGCAGGTATGATATGGTAAAATAAAAGGTCGATCCTTCGCCTTCAATTGATTCTACCCGGATATCGCCACCCATCATTTGCACCAGGCTTCGCGAGATGGTTAATCCAAGACCTGTGCCTCCATAGCGGCGGCTGTTGGTGAGCTCAGCCTGACGGAAACGTTCGAATATGATTTCCAACTGGTTACCTGCAAGCCCAATGCCTGAATCTTCCACCACAAATTCCAGTTTATCAGCTGACAATAACCGGTATCCGAAGCGGATAAATCCTTTCTCGGTAAATTTGATGGCATTACCGATGAGGTTAGTGAGTACCTGGCGCAAGCGCATCGGATCGACATAAGTGACACACTGGTCGATGAACCCGCTGTCGTCAAGGAGCAGGGCTATCTTGTCCTTATTGTTCGCTTGCAGGTAAGTTTCGAAGAATACCTGCAACTCTTCCATAAAACCATTGATCTGGAATGGAATAGGACGGATACTCATTTGCTTGGCTTCAATTTTGGCAACGTCAATGATGTCGTCGATCAATTTCACCAATTGTATACTACTGTTGTTCACTACAGTGATGTACTCCTGCCTGCGTTTGGGTGGTAGGTTATCATCAGCCAGAAAATTAAGGAACCCGATGATTCCATTGATCGGAGTACGTATTTCGTGCGACATGTTGGCTAAGAATGCTGATTTCAGGTTGTCGGATTCTTCGGCCTTTTCCTTGGCGCGAATTAGTTCCATTTCAGTCATCTTTCGTTCGGTAATGTCACGGATCACCATAATCACCGAAGCGGTTCGTCCCCTATCATCTTTAACCGAAGCCGATGATATTTCCCCGAAGAAATCCGATCCATCTTCGCGTACCAGAAGCAACTGCGGCAGGAAAGCCACATTGTCCTGGGTAAACAGTTGGAACATTCCGACAGCTTTCCGCAGATCGTGCGAATGAACAAAATGAGCTAGTCGTAACCGGGTAATATCCGTGTCTTCATTAATGAGGAACAATTCCCTTGCTTTGGGTGATACATACACGACTTTTCCCTGCGGATCGCACACCACAATAGCATCGGGCGAAGCAACTGTCAGCTGGCGGTACATATCTTCGGACTGGCGCAATGCTTCCTCGGCTGCCTTCCTATCAGTAATATCGGTGGCATATTCCATATGCACCAAACGTCCGTCAACCCACTCGATGGCAGCATCGGTACATTCGAACCAACGGTCGATATTGGCATTCCAATGTTCCCAACAACACAATCCTGTAGGTTTCTTCTTTTCGTCCAACAACTTAGGATTCGGACAAAAATCGCAAGGCCCGGTCATACCTTTCTGCAATACCTGCCAGCATTTCTTGCCTTCCACATCCTCACCCATCTGATCCTTAACCAATTTATTGGCAAACAATACTTCATAAGTATCAAAGTCAGCCACGTAGATACTGGCGTTGATATTGTCGAGTACCGTGCGCATGGTCTGTTGCGAAAGCTGTATAGACCTTTCCGCCCAATAACGGCGTGTGGTAGTAGATATAATCTGCGAAAGGCTGATCAACAGTTCTACTTCATTTTTTTGCCAATCTTTATACCGCGAACATTCGTCGAAACCCACAAAACCGTAATTAATACCATTGGCCACCAGTGGCAATACCAGTATGGACTTAATGCCTTGCAACGACAACTGTTCATAAGCCGTGGGCGACAAAGTTACAATGTCGGATGCACAAATATACCCTCCGGCTTCGAAGGCTTCGAACCAATCGGACATGTATTCGATAGGCACGCCTTGCAAATGATCAATTTCGGGAGTAACACCTTCATTACACCACTCGTACGTATTGTCGGCGGTTCGTCCGTCGGCAGACTTTTCGAATATATAACAACGGCTCACCTCTGCATATTTGCCTATTTCCGTTAAGGCTGCATGAAGTGCTTCCGGGATTTTCTCGGAACTTTGTACGATTTGCAGTACCTTGATCAGTATATTCTGCCGCTTGCGCGATTCTTCCAGTTCCTGTTCGGCAACTTTCTTGTCGGTAATGTCCACCATGAACCCGTCCCAAACACGTACTCCATCTTCCATGATATGATGAGAGGAACGCATATGTATCCATTGGGTTCTTCCCGTATCAAGGTTAACGCGGCATTCCACATCAATAAATCCGGTCTGGTAGGATTTTGCATGCAATTCTTCGAATTTTGCCCGGTCATCCGGATGCATCAGGTTGAAAAACAGCGAACTGTCTTTCATCACATTGTCGACGGAGATATGGAACATTTCAACAAAACGGGCGCTGACATACGTAAAGACCATATCCTGTCCGGCTTTATCGTACATCTGGTAAATGACACCGCCCGGAAGGTTATCGCTAAGCGAAGTCAATCGTTCTTTACTGGCTATCAACTCCTTGGTTTGAGCAGCAACCATTTCTTCGAGTTGGGTACGATAACGTTCCAACTCCATATCGATCATCTTCTGCTCGGTAATGTCGCGCACTATTTCTCCCAAATAGCATTTGTCCGCCAAACCGATTGGAAAAGACGTCATATTAATATACCGTTCATTGTCGCCCGGAAGATAAAATATATGTTCCGATTCTTCGGGTTCCCGGAGTATTCCCGTGTTAAGGAATGAAAGTACACGCTGATGGAAAAATTCTGTTTTTTCTTCCGCTTCGTCTTGCTTCATGAGATTCTTGTATAAATCCCAAGAATACTTTCCTATAGCATCTTCACGCGAAATGCCGGTAATGCGTTGCTGTGCTTCGTTCCATTCGATCACCTTCCCTTCATTATCGAGAATGACAATTCCTTCGAATGACTGTGTGATAAAATTCCGCATTTTGTTTTCGCTGTCCTCCAGTTTTTGCATCACTTCCTTACGTGCAGCTACTTCGTGCTGCAACTGGTCGTTTTTCTGATGCAACTCCTCGTTGATAACAGCAAATTCTTCGTTGGTGGCATACAACTCTTCGTTGGAAGCTTCCAGTTCCTCAGTACGGTCTTTCACAATATTTTCGAGGTCGGTACGGTATGCTTCGAGCTTCAATTCCACATTTTTCCGGTGGGTAATGTCGAGCATAAAACCATCACAAATAACCTTCGCTCCTTCCCTACGAGGCTGTGAAGATATTTGCAGCCATTTCGTTTCTTTTTGGTTTCCGATGTAGCGTACCTCCACATTGAATCGGCTCATATCCGTCACGCTCTTTTTCACAGCACGCATGTATACCGGCATATCTTCGGGAAGAATCCGGCTAAAGGCAACCTTCACATCCTTAATAGCTTCTTCCCTCGGTATATCAGTCAATTCGTCCCAAGTTTTGCCTAAGTAGGCAATGGACATTTGGTTGGTATGAAGGTCGAAAATAAAACGGAACAAGCAACCGTTGGGAAAATTATCACCAAGCGATTGTATCCGCTCCTTTTCGTCAACTAATTCCTGTTCGTTCCGGGTATCTTCGGTTACATCGCGGCTGATGGCGCCTATCATTGTCCGGTCGCCCACATGCACCGGGAAATACAGCGCATGGACAATCCGTTCCTGTTTTGTTTTCAGGTTCAATATGTGACGGACAATCATGCTATGCATTTGCATGTGGATGATCTTATCCAGTTCCACATGCATCTGTTCGATTTCTTCATCACTATAACGCCCCTTGGGAAGCATCATCTTTACCAATTCCCACAAGTATTTGCCTATGGCTTGTTTTTTGGTGATACCCGACAACAGTTCGTATCCTTTACTCCATTCCTTGACAATGCCGTTCTGATCTGTAAGAATCATACCATCCACCGAATTATCAAAAATACTACGGATGGTAGTTTCGCTTTCGATTAATTTGGCCTCGTTTTCCTTGCCTTTGATCAGTTCGTGCGCTAGTTTTGCATTGTTATAGCCAATTTCAGAAATTTCGTTGGCCATGATTTCCAACAGGTTGCAAACATCCTGAAAGTGGGTTTTTACCTCCGCCTGCGATCCCGTATAAATCTGGCTATATTTTTCATTATTGCCACAAGCTTTTTTTACAAAAGGCGCAATCACTCCTCCGAACCCGCACATGCCTATTTTCCAGTCGGCAATATGTTTCCCGCCAATATATATAGGCGCTTTGGCATCGGCCAACTTACAGGGATGGCCATCCGGACTGGTGTTATGAAGAAGTTTGCTTACCTGGTAACATTCCTCGCCCGAATAAAATATAGATGTACACACATCGTTGAAATTACTCGGCTTGGTGATCGGTAAACCATTCAAGTCGGTAATAACCGACGAAACGCCATTGGCAACCGAAAATTTATCTTGCAGGGATTGCAACCGTTCTATCGGGATAATATCGGTAAGTTGCACCTCTGTTACGGCAACGTCGCTTGAAAGCAGTGTCTCAAGTCTGGTCTTCAAGGCGTTTTTACTTTCCAATATGGTTTGCTGCATGCTGTAGATCGAGGTCATATCCTTGATCACCATCACATATCCGGCCAATTTGGATTTTTGTACGATGATCGGCGACAGGTTACATGCGATACGATATTGTCCGCCGTAGGAACTCCGCATGAATATCTCGTCGAGTTGCACCATCTGGCGTGTTTCCGGCTCCATTGTCAACGGGTCGATCAGAATCTGAAAATCAGGGGAAAAACTGAATTGCACAACCGCACCCAAATGCTTATTCTTGGCTTTCAGCGAAATAATCCCAATCAATTTTTCAGCAGCAGCATTCAACCGGTTGATGTAACCATCGGCATCAACCAGAATCACCGACTCGTCGATGCTCTTCATTGTCATAAAGAGATTTTCGTTGGCATCTAACAATTCCTCTTCAAATTTTTTCCGTTTATTGACATTATTGATTTTGATCACATACCGCTCGATACCGGCAGATTCCCCGGTCACGGGCATCAATGTTCCCAACACCCACACCGTTTCCCCGTTTTTAGTACGGATGCGGTAATCATAATCAAATCCCTTACTACCTGCTAATGTCTTTTTCTCGATGTTTTCCCGGAATTTTCTAAGATCGTCCGGGTGAATAATGTCCCAGAACGACAACTTCCCAGATGTAAATTCATCAGGTTCGTATCCGTAAGCAGAAATACTGTCGGTAATATCCTCAACAAGTCCCTCATTAGTAATCATAGTCACAACTTCTTTCCTGTACTTCAATATGTCTTTCAAGTACCCTAATTGCAACTTATATGTATCAAATTGGGATATCTGTTTCTTTAATTCCTTATTTTCTTCTTCTAATCGTTTAATCAAATCGTGTGTTTGATCCATATTATGTGCGCGTCAAAACCTTTATTACGATGCTTTTTGCCCTCGATATTATGAAGGTGTAAAAGTACATATTTTTGCTGATGCAAAAAATAAACATGCAAAAATAAACTACATAACTAATTTCCATAAATAAGAGTTACTTTTGCAAGTATTTTTTATTCAAAATAAACGACACCCGATGAAACGAATTTCAATCATTCTGCCTATACTGGCACTGGTTTGCAACTTAAGTACCGGTCAACAACCGGTGGAAATGGACCTGTGGCCCGGCGATGCTCCTGAAAGTAATGGCCTTGCAAAGAACGAAAAAGGCGACGACTATTCCATTGCCAAATTATACATTTACAAACCCGAAAAACAAAAAAATACGCAGGCAGCAGTTGTTATCTGCCCCGGCGGAGGCTATGCCGGCCTGGCCATGAGTCATGAAGGGCATGATTATGCCAAATGGCTGTCGGACAATGGTATCACTGGCATCATACTGAAGTACCGTTTGCCTAACAAGAACCATTTCATCCCGTTGAAAGACGCGCAACGAGCTTTAAGAACCGTACGCAGCAAAGCGAAAGAATGGAATATCGACCCGGCCAAAATAGGTATCTCAGGGTTTTCGGCAGGCGGACATCTCGCATCTACGGCAGCCACTCATTCCGATACTGGCAATCCAACAGCAACCGATCCGCTCGAACGCCTCAGTTGCCGGCCCGACTTCGCTATATTATTCTATCCGGTCATCACCATGAAAGAAGAATTCACACACCAGGGATCGCGCCGCAACCTGATCGGCGATGGTTACAATGCCGAATTGGTGAAACTTTATTCCAACGAGGATCAGGTAACTCCGCAAACACCTCCCACCTTCCTGATCACAAGCGATGACGACCGGGGCGTGCTTCCGCGCAACAGCGTGGAATTTTATTTATCGCTCAAGCGGAATAATGTACAGGCTGTGCTGTATGTCATCCCCGACGGTGGCCACGGTTGGGGAACCAACCCCTCCAAATCCCAATATCTGGAATGGAGCGTACCTTTGAAAGCCTGGTTGGAGAAAACCGTTTTAAAATAGCCGTTTAGGTTTCAGATTTAAGGTCACATGGCTTTGCCTAAATCAAAATCCGAAACTCAAAACCCGAAACATTGTTAATGTTGTCATGAAGAAAACAAATATCCGTCAATGTGTTATCCTGTTATGTGGGATTGTGTTGTTGGGACTGGTCTCGTCGAAATTCTTTTTCCGGATCGACCTGACTGCGGAAAAAAGATATACGCTGTCGCCTGAAACAAAACAAGTGCTGCGACAATTGAACGAACCGTTGTATGTCGAAGTTTTCCTTGAAGGCGATATACCTGTACAATTCCGCAAAATCCGCAACAGTGTCCGTGAAATGCTCGACGACTTCAAATCGTATAGCGGAAACCGCATCATCTATCATTTTATTGATCCTACGGAAGCTCCCAATCAGGAGGAGCGCGAAAAACAATTCGCCAGTCTTGAGGCTGCCGGGATACGCAAAATCAATTACAATAAAAAGAACAAGGACGGTAGCCTATCGCAACAACTCCTGTTTCCCGGCGCCATCCTCTCATACAAGGACAGGCAAGCAGCCGTCAATCTTTTGAGTGATAACCGTTTATTATCGCCTGAGATGATCATAAATGCCTCACTGGAAACGCTTGAATACGAACTGATCAAAACTGCACACATGCTGAGTGTGGATAGTATCGGACGGATTGCCTTTACCATCGGACATGGTGAACTTAACAAAATGGAAGTTTATGACCTTTCGGTCGAGCTTGCCAACTTTTACGACGTTGAACGCATGGAAATCAATGGCCAGTTGGATATACTTGATCCGTACAAGGCTGTGGTCATTGCCAAGCCACAGGAACCTTTCGACGAAAAGGACAAATTCATTATTGACCGTTACATCATGCGTGGTGGAAAAGTGATGTGGCTCATCGATGCCGTGAATGTGAATACCGACAGTCTATTCAACATAGGAATGACCTTTGCGTTGGCTTCGGAATTGAACCTCGAAGACCAGTTGTTTACTTACGGTATACGTGTCAATCCCAATATCGTACTGGACATTGAAAGTAATACCATCCCGATAACCTTGGCCGACGGCTCATCACAACCGACCTTTGCGCCCTGGCTTTACTATCCGAAGGTAATCCCTTCCCCCAAGCATATGATCACACGGAATCTTAATCCCGTGTGGCTACGCTATGCCAATGAAATCGATACGGTAGGCAGCGGCATTCGTAAAACAGTTTTGTTACAAACTTCAGATTTTTCCCGGACAAAAGGCGTTCCGTTTATGCTCAGTTTAGGCGAGGTAGAGCGACCGCTTGATCCCCTGCAATTCAATAAACCTTACCGGATTACAGCCGTATTGCTCGAAGGTAAGTTTCCGTCGATATTTCGCAGTCGAAATGCCCGCAGTCTGTTTCCCGGCTTGCAGGAGAAACAAGCGGAAGCAAGCATCGAAACCAAGATGGTGGTGGTGTCGGACGGCGACATTGCCCGCAACGATGTTCGCAATACACCGAATGGTCTTGTCCCTACCAATCCGCTCGGCTACGACCGCTATACCAGGGAAACATTCGCCAATAAGGAATTCCTGACCAATGCCCTTAACTACCTGACAGATGACGCAGGGCTGATGAAGTTGCGTAACCGCGAATTCCAATTGCGTCTACTGAATAAACAGAAAGTTAACAACGAACAACTGAAATGGCAAATCATCAATATCGGTCTGCCTCTGCTCCTACTCCTTTGTGGTGGATTGGCATACGGACAATGGCGAAGGTATCGATACGGGAAAGCTAAAAATGAAGCTTGAAGTGTAAGGGATATCGGTTTTGATATCTAAGGATGTCTCCACGCGCATACTCGTACCTCGTAAGCTTGGTCGACATGACGGCATCACGTGTAGTAAAAAGGAAAGGAGGACTGGGCGGCTTTGCCGCCCAGTCCTCCTTTCCCCCTCTTTCTCTTAGAATGCGTCGTCATGTCGACTGGAGCTTGCGAAGCATGCGGAGTGGAGACATCCTTAGATATTATATATCAGACAACCATAGTAAAGAATCACTACTGACCGACAAAAAATAAAGGGGTTACTCCGTAAAGTTTCCCCCCATGTTGTATTTTTGCTGTGCAAACAAAAAAATATCAACATGAGCAAAGATACGGAAAAACATTTAGTCGGCCAGCCGATTTTCAAGCA